>NZ_QTLP01000012.1:66155-183065 GCF_003635405.1 Parabacteroides sp. AF39-10AC
ATTCTGGCGAAAATTATTCATCCTAATTCATATTCTTAAGGCTAAAATCTGTAATTCATCCGTATGTGAAGGCTATTTCTATCGTATGCGATAGGGATTACTACCGTATGTATCACCTAATACATACGGTTATGTCGGCTAAAACATACGGTTGCGTCGGCTAACGCATATATTTGCGTAGGCAAACACCACCTTTCTCACCGGAAAAGCGACCTTTTACCTATAAATAAGAGACAAAAAGGCCCTTTTCACCTATTTCTTCTCTCTAGTTAGACTTCACCAAAGAAGAGGTATGTCAAACAAACAGCCTTGTTTCGTACAAACTGTCATGATTATCGCCGCTTCGCTTACCATCCATCCGCAAGGGCTACAACAGAATAATCGACATAGAAAAGCCCCGCAAGATAACTGAACCGCATCCCAAAGCCACTGAGAAGACCTTGTTGGTTCCGGTATAAAAAGGCTTTCCAAGTGATTAGTTATTCACCTCCCAAGCCGTTAGTTAGCAGCTAGGTACAGCCGCTAGTTATTCACTCAACAACCAATGAAAGTACCCGTTTCTTGGTTATCAGGGCCTGTACAGGCACATGTTTCCCGTATTTTCAAATAAGCTATGGCTTACATTTGACGCGGAAAGCCTCATTAACCCACCTTTAGCTTTAAGGCTGTATCCTTTATGCGTTCACTAATAGCTAATAAGGCATTGGACAACTGTTGCCGTTCCTCTGGCGTAAACTGTGCGGGTTTGCCGTTGACGATAGCTCCATTGATACGTTGGTAAAGCCAGCTACGGCTTTTACCAAAATAATCTTGGGCTATTTGAGAGAGAGATAGATAATTATCTACGCCATTCAATAAGAGTTTGATTTCAGCCTCTTCTTTCAGTTCCTTTGCTTTGGCTAATGTCTGTCTGGCTGAGATAAGAAATGCGTTACGAAATTTCTTACGTTCTTCCGGAGATATCTCGGATAAAGTATGTCGCATTTTTTCATCAAAGCCTTTTTTTTCTTCTTCTGTCTTTAATAAACGATACTCCGCTATCAAGCTATTTAATTTTTCTTCCGCATTCATATTTATATCTCCTATTTTTATAAAGTGATCAGATAGAGGAAACCCGAAGTCGAGCTTCCTCCTCTGTTCAACCTTGAAGCTTCTTGATTTGTTCGCTCAAATCAATGTACTCATCAAGCATCTCGTCAATCGCTTCAAGTAGTTCCGTTTCATTCGCCATGTCTTCGGCCAAGATCATGTCGTAGAAACGGGAATGGAATTCTAATTGGCCTATTAGTTCTTCCATCCGAGCCTTTAGCCCTTCAAGCGTCATCATGATAACGTCACAAAGATAATATGCAAATGAATATTCAACAATATACATTTGCATATTAAAGTGTTAATAATAACAAACCCACTCCACCCTCACAGGCAAAAGGGCTTCATTCCCTCCGGAGCAGAAAGCCCGGGGGAATTTTGCTTGTAGTGTTTACTTCCCACAAGATCTAAACATTACAGAGAAAATTACCATTTGTATTCCTAACGTACATATTATGAAATAATCATCCACGGTTCGTAATGCGATAGCCGCAGTATATGCACATATTACCATCCCTTAGCCGCTAGATGGAGAGCCTAACGAAAAGCAACCGTCACAATATACGGTATATATCAAGCAAAAAGCCAACAAAACACCCATTCACATGACAGACAGATCTTCCAAGACCACTCCTATAACGACCGCATCATACCCCTCTGAAAACACGTACGTGTTTTTTTAAAGCCTAAATGAATGCCCCATATAATAAAAATCGTATCTTTATCGCCAAAGATGGAAAAGAGCCATCTATATCCTATTAATCACTAAAACCTATAAACACTATGGGAAAATTTATCAACCCCTTCACCGATTTCGGCTTCAAGCACATATTCGGCAGGGAAATGGACAAGGACATTTTAATCGAGTTCCTGAACGACCTCCTCGAAGGGGAGCATACTATCATGGACCTGAGGATCATGAACAATGAGCGATTGCCCGAGACAGAGCAAGGAAGGAAGGTCATCTTCGATATCCATTGCGAGACCGACAAGGGCGAACGGATCATAATCGAGATGCAGAACAGGGAACAGCCCCACTTCAAGGACAGGGCCTTATACTACCTCTCGCACTCGGTGGTGGAACAGGGTATAAAGGGTACATGGGACTATGAGCTGGCGGCCGTGTACGGAGTATTCTTCTTGAACTTCACGCTCGACGAAGAGAACGGGTCAGACCAAAACGGGAAGGAGGGTAAATTCCGAAGGGACATCATATTGGCGGATCGGGAGAACGGACAGGTATTCAACCCCAAGTTCCGCCAGATCTATATTGAGCTTCCTCGATTCAACAAAGAGGAGGAAGAATGCGAGACTGATTTTGAACGTTGGATTTATGTACTAAAGCATATGGATACATTAGACAGAATGCCTTTCAAGGCACGCAAGGCCATATTCGAGCGGTTGGAACGCATCGGATCCATGGCGAACCTCACCCCCAAACAACGGGCGCAGTACGAGGCGGAGTGGAAGATGTATAATGATTATTATAACACCTTGGACTTCGCCGTTGAGAAAGGCATGAAAAAAGGGATGGAAGAAGGCATGGAAAAAGGATTGCAAAAAGGATTGCAAAAAGGATTGCAAGAAGGACTGCAAAAAGGGAAAGAATCTACGGCACGTAATATGAAAGCCGAGGGAATAACCCCTCTTATCATCCAAAAATGCACCGGCCTTTCCCTTGAGGAAATAGAGCGACTATAAAACAAAATCCCTTCAGCCTCCATCCGTTTTTAACGTATAGTTATCAAAGGGAGAGACTGAAGGGATTTTTTATATTTATAAACGATCTAAAAGCTACTCCTCACGCTGCTTCTTCCATTCCTCCGCACACTCTTCCAAGGCCTTATACCAAGCCTGGCCGAACTTACGGATCAAGGGCTCCTTGAGGAACTTATAAACCGGCAATTGCTCTTTCTTTCCTAAGATCTCCGCTGCCTTACAAACGCTCCAGCGATGATAGTTCACGGCCTTGAAATCCCGATGCTGAGTGACACGTATCGGGTAAAGATGGCAAGAAACAGGCTTATAGAAATCCGTCTTACCTTCCCGGTATGCTTTCTCGATAGCGCATTTACAAGTACCATCGGCGTCGTAACAGGTAAAGACACAATCTTTGCCGTTCACGATAGAGGTAACCGTATCGCCTTCCTCATCGATATAAGCTACGCCTTGCTTATGAATGACCTCTTGAGCTTTCGGGGATAAATCATCCCAAATAATGGGCAATACTTTCTGGAGCTTCGCCAACTCCGAATCCTCTAATGGAGCGCCGGAATCTCCTTCCACGCAGCATACCCCCTTACATTTGGAAAGATCACATAAAAAATAACGCTCGATAACGTCAAGACTTACTAAAGTGTCATCTATCTGGATCATAAGATGCGCCTAGCTCTTATTTAATCAATGACTTACCAGTCATCTCCTTCGGCTGTTTCAAGCCCAAGATGTGAAGGATTGAAGGAGCCACATCGGCCAAGATACCATCCTCTACTTTAGCGTCCTTGTTGGCTGTCACATAAACGAATGGAACAGGGTTCAAGGAGTGAGCCGTATTCGGAGTGCCATCCTCGTTCAAGGCGTGATCCGCATTACCATGGTCAGCAATGATGATTACCTCATAGTCGTTGGCTTTAGCGGCCTCAACCGTATCGTGCAAGCAAGCGTCGATCGTTACGACCGCTTTCTCGATCGCTTTGTAGATACCCGTATGGCCTACCATATCACCGTTGGCGTAGTTCACTACGATGAAATCGAATTTCTTCGTATTGATAGCGTCCACCAATTTATCTTTCACCTCGAAAGCGCTCATTTCCGGTTTTAAGTCGTAAGTAGCCACTTTAGGAGAAGGGACCAAGATACGCTCCTCGCTATCGAACGGAGTCTCGCGGCCACCGTTGAAGAAGAAAGTCACGTGAGCGTATTTCTCTGTCTCGGCGATATGCAACTGAGTCTTACCTACGTTTGCCAAGAACTCACCCAGCGTATTATTTACGTTCTCTTTGTCGAACAAGATATGAACACCCTTGAAGCTAGCGTCGTACGGAGTCATACAGAAATATTGCAAGCCCGGGATCGTATGCATACCAGCCTCCGGCATATCTTGCTGAGTCAATACAACCGTAAGCTCTTTCGCACGGTCGTTACGATAGTTGAAGAAGATCACGACATCGCCTTCCTCGATAACAGCAACCGGCTTTCCGTTCTCAACGTGAACGATCGGCTTGATGAACTCGTCCGTTACACCCTCGGCGTACGACTCTTCCATCGCTTTTACCATGCACTCGGCTTGCTTACCCTTACCTTCGACCAATAAGTCGTAAGCCTCTTTCACACGTTCCCAACGTTTGTCACGGTCCATAGCGTAATAACGTCCGATGATAGAAGCGATCTTACCGCCGGTAGTCTTCAGATGATTCTCCAACGTCTCGATAAAGCCTTTACCACTCTTAGGGTCCGTATCACGGCCATCCATGAAGCAATGTACATAAGCCTTGCTGATTCCGTATTCCTTGGCGATATCCGTCAGTTTCATTAAATGCTCCAAAGAGCTATGCACGCCACCATCAGAAACCAAGCCCATGAAGTGGATCTGCTTATTATTCTCTTTCGCGTAGCTATAAGCACGTTTGATCTCCGGGTTCTCCATGATCGTATTCTCGCGGCAAGCGATGTTGATCTTCACCAAATCTTGGTAAACGATACGGCCAGCACCGATGTTCAAGTGGCCCACCTCAGAGTTACCCATTTGTCCGTCAGGCAAACCAACGTTCTCGCCAGAAGCCTGCAACTGTGAGGCTGGATAAGTTTTCAATAACTCGTCCCAATATGGAGTCGGCGTGTTAAAGATCACGTCGTCTTTACCTTTGTCACCAATTCCCCAACCATCACAGATAATTAAAAGTGCTTTTTTGCTCATGATTGCTAATTTATTATATTGATTATGTTTTTAACCTTTACGATCGCGAAGATAATCAATTCCATCGTATTATTGTTTCTCTCAATGTATTACTTTTGTGGCAGGAATGGAAAAGAATATACAAGACAAGGATTTGGGAGTCATAACGCTCCGTACCACTCCCCGGGCCACTCGATACACGCTCAAGATATCAAAAGGAAAGATAACCGCCACGATGCCACCCGGGGGAGACGAGAAACGTATGATCGCTTTTATCATGGAGAACAAGGCCCGGCTGGTAAAAGCGCTCCAGAAGTATCCGGCCCGGCCCCTGCTCGACGAAAGATCGGAGTTACAGGCTACGACATTCCGCTTGCATATCTTCCGCACCGAGCGAAGTAATTTCTACATGAGATTGGAGGATGGGGTACTGCATATCGCTTGTCCGAATGAGACTCGTTTCGAAGAGGAAGAGGTGCAATCCTTACTGAAATCCATGCTGGAGAAGGCGCTCCGCCACGAGGCGAAACGGTTGTTGCCGGAACGTATCACGCTATTGGCAAGGCAACATGGATTTATGTTGACCGGGGTGAAAATCAATAATAGCAAAACGCATTGGGGAAGTTGTACAATGAAGAAGAGCATTAATCTCTCGCAATCATTAATGCTTCTTCCTTGGCATTTGGTGAATTATGTATTATTGCATGAGCTTTGCCATACGATAGAGATGAACCATAGCGAAAGGTTCTGGAAACTGATGGATAAGGTGACGGACAATCAAGCGATTCGTTTACGAAATGAGTTGAAAAGTTATCATATGTTGTGAGGGGATGAGACGGAGCACGCTCCGTCTCTACAACTGGGTGAATTGTCAGAAATTGGCTCCCACTTGCAGGATGAAAGTCCGGGGTGCGCCGACATCCATCGGGCGAGCGCTATAGCGCTTGTTTAAGAGGTTGTTCACCAGTCCTTGTACATGGATATTCTTCGTCACTTTCATCCCGACACGCATATCCATGACGAAATATCCTTTATTGTTCTCTGCCCAATAATCATGTAAGTTTCCGAATAGCATCGAACGCATATAATCCATCAGGTTAGGCTCCGCTTTCATACGCTCATCGACCATAAAATAATCGACCGCCAATGTCTTGCTTTTCCATGACATATTCGTTCCGATATTAAACCGTTTCCATTCCAGATCGAATACCCCCTTTACGGAATGTTTCTGGCGATATTTTAAATACTTGCTGTCATTCGATTTCGAACGCATCGCCATTAAGTCATCATTCGCTTCCTCCTCCGCGTTCCGTGAATCCACGTCCATATCGATCGGATTCGTATAAACATACCCCAAAGTATATGCCAGACGAGTATCACGGTTAAACTCATACACACCCGAGGTAGACAAGTCTACCCCATAAATCTCCGCCCGGCCTACGTTCGTGAACTGAGCGCCGATTCCTAAGCCGTCGCCGCTAGAGAACGCATTGAACAACTTGGAAAGCCCATCGATATAATCGAAGGTCTTATTATTAAACAGGCCGAAACGGAACTCGATCATATCCTTGTAACGGGTATAAAAGCCGGCCACATCGATAAAGCCTTTCAAATTGCCGAACTTATAACCTTGCTTGAAACCAAGTTCGGCATTATAACCTTGCTCCGCTTTCAATTCAGCGTTCGGGAAAGCTCCCACACCTCCGATATCCTTCAGGATAAACTTCTCCGTAACGGATGGATAACGGTATCCCTGTCCGAAAGATGCCCGGATAAAACTATACTCACCCAACTCATAATTCAAGCCTCCACGGAAAACAGGTTTTATCGGAACCTTCGCCCCGAAAATCTTCGTCTCCGCTTCCCTGTAGAAATCATCGACCCGGTAATACTCCAGACGAACACCGACCGAGACGTTCAAACGATCGATAAATTTATGATCATATTGCAGGAAGGTAGCCACATTATCGCTACTATGCTGCCCGGTCACTTTCGAATCCGCATGAATACGCTCATAAGTACCTCCAACCGTGAGTTGTGAATGATCGAACTTCTTGCTGAATTGGTAATCCAGATTATAGGAATAAGTATGATCCGTAGCCTCCGGCGCCTTTTTCTCCACCGGCTTCATGGCATCTACCAACCAAGCCCCTACGTTATTCTTATCGGGTAGCGGAGTACGTCCCATCACCCAAGAAATCAAGTCCATATAATCCGCCGAGGTAGCTGTCGGGAAAAAATGATTTCCCAGCTTGCCCAATTCACCCATCAATCCGCTCACCTTCCCGTTCATCACCTCCGGCAAATACGGTAAGAAGGTCGGCAATAACTCGGTTTGCCAGTTTTGCGCCATATTGATAATCTCCGGAACAGATGAGATATCAAAACCCATATTATTCGTTATGTCAAAAAGAGACTTATCCGTGGTATGCGTGATGATACGGCTTCCCCGATGGAAGAAACGCCCCTTGAAACGATGAGTCGTCCCTTTTTCCGAATTCGTATAATTCAAGAAGGGATCTATATAAAATGTATTCTCACGGCGTCCCATATTCGCCAGCGGAGATTGAATATAGGGTTCCTCCGGAGAACGCCAGATAAAGAAACCTGTATAATCGTTATACAAGTAATTCACGTTCACACCATAGTTCAACCCTTGTACCCGGGGATCGTGATACGTAAGATTCCCACCGACCCGGACACGGCGGTTGTAATTATCCTGCCGATACCCGTCGTCCAAGAATGTATTAGCCCCCACTGTCAAATCAAAATTCTTGATCCTACGGGAATGAGAGAGATCCAACCCTCCATATAAAGGCGTCCCGTCTTGGCGTGGCTTCCCATACAATCCTCCTTGTACGTTCACCTGTGTTACCGGATCTAATCCGGGGCGTTTCGTTTTCACATGGATCAGACCATTCAACGCAGAAGAGCCATATAATACGGAAGAGGCCCCTTTCAGTACCTCTACTTGATCGACGTTCTCCATCGGGATCATATTCCAGTTTATCTCGCCGGAACCCGGAGTTAGCACCGACATTCCGTCCACCAGAATCAAGCAACGGCTACCCACGCCATAGGTCCATCCCGTACCACCGCGTACGGAAGGTTGCCGGTCCGTTACGTCCACTCCGGAGATATTCTTCAGTACATCCGTTAAATCTTTCGGAGACTGACGAGTGATATCTTTCGCTTTCAATAATTCCATAGAGACGGTAATATCGCTTAGCTTTTGCTCATAACGCCCGACGCTCACGACGACCTCGTCCATCATGTTTGAGCTTGTTCGTAAGGATACGTCACGTGTCAAGAACTCTCCCGGATCTACTTTCACGGGAACGCTCAACGTTTCATATCCCAGATAGCTAAAAGTCAATACAGCGTCGCCATCCGTCACTTTCAGCTCATAATAACCGTTTATATCAGACACAGTTCCTCTCGTACCCCCTTTGTCCTTATAAAAAACGTTTACCCCGGCTAAAGCTTCCTTGCTCTCCGCATCCTTAATATACCCTTTCACGTCTTGGCCGAAAGAGGCTTGGGTTATCAAGAGAAGAAATAATATCAATTTGTAAGTATTCTTCATATCCAAATTATATTTCGCACAAATATAAAGGTTTATTCCATACCGCTAGACAGGTATTTAAAAACAGACCAAGAAGTCCTGTAAATAGACTATACTCTTTTTATTGCGCTAAGGAGAACCGTAAACTAATACCATAGTTCGAGTTCGATGTCGGGTAAGAAGATGTGGACACGATCGGCTCATTGATCTGTAAATCATAGAACGCTCTCAATGTCAAGGCACGACTTAACCCGTAATCCGCAGAGAACTGGATGGTCTTGGCGATATTCCCGCTGGTAGCCTGCGTAAACTGATCCTCTATCTTACGGATCAACGATTGCATTTTACGGTAAGAGAAATCTAAGCGGATCGTAAGATCATTACTGAAGTCCCGTGTCTTTTTCATTTTCAACACCTTGTTAAACTCAGTCAACTTATATCCTACTCCTATCACGAATTCGTTGGAAAGCGCTTCCACCAATTGGTAAGAGGAAATATTCAGGCTTAAGTTACGAGTCTTGCGCAACTCAAACTTACCGGTTATATTATTCAATAAAGTAGCGTCTACACCAAACAACGGGCTGAATCCTTCCGTGATACTCACAGCCGCTATATCATAAGGAGACGATGGCGTAGGATTACCGGTTTGGATATCACGGATATATCCCAAACCATCCTGCCCGGCATCTACCCAATCCAAGAAGGAGGAAAACGCACCTACGCTATAGGAACAACGATATTGATGACTCAACATCATGCTCTTAAAGTATTTGCGGATAACCGGTATACGGATCAAGCCATCATACGTAACACGCCAGTTCGGTAGCAGACTCTTAATGGACGGGAAAGCTGACAGACCTACCTTATTTGGGTCCTTGCCTGTATAAGCCGCCAAGAAAGCAGGCACCAATACCTCCATGGAATTCAGACTTACACCTCCCCCTACGGCTGGATCATAAGGTTTTCCGGCTAAAGCATGCCCCGCCATAAAACCGGAACTCGGATAAACCGTACCGGAATATGTATCCGCCAAGCGCTGGGCGATCACGCTACGGTGAGCGATAAATTTATCGAACGCTTTCGAGGAATAACCGTTATTAGCGTTTCCGCTACCGCCGAAAGCGCTACCCAAGGCAATCGTCGTCATCGTAAAGCTACCTCCCATCTGCTCGGGCATACCGTCTTGCATATAATAGATATCGGTACTACGGGTATCTACCCGGTTTGCGTTCAAATCAATCTTCAAGCCGGCTATAGGTTCTAGATTCGCACGAATCGTAAGATTCTTCGCGCTATTGATCATGGCGGGAGTCGTCATATTCTCATTCTTTACCAGCCAGCCCCGCTCGTCCGCCTCGTCGATAAAGCTCCTTCTTACCGCTCCAAAGGCAAAACCGAGTCCCGGAGCCAAAGTTCCTGTACGCCGTTGCCCGAACATATCACCAACCTCCGGAGCGTAACCACTCAACATCATACCGTCTACCAACGAATATTGTATGTTTACCCGACGTACCATCATCAAGAAACGGCTACTATATTCAGCTACTTTTGTTAAAGTTCCCTCCAAAGGCTGAGGACCAGGCACAATTGTCAGCTTCAAATGAGCCGTATCTTTATTCAAGATCATGACTTGGGCATAATTGATCGGCTTATATTTAATTGAATAGACCTTCCCATCCGCTCCACGTGCCGTGATACGAACCTTCTTCGTAAACATTCCATGCTGCACGATCGTTCCACTATCCGGGCTCAATTGAATCTCTTTCTCTAGTTTCACCTCTTTCTTCTTTTTCTCCGGTTGACGAGCGCTTACCCGGGAAGAGGCCATAAATTTCTGGTTGATCTTCTTCAGATATTTATTCTTATTGTACAATGACTGCAAATTGAAACTACCCTGCCAGTCAAATTGACGTTGGTTCTTTATTATATTACCCTGTTCCAACTCAATACTAGCGACATTGGCTCCACGATCCCAGTTGTACGTGGCATTATAAGTCAATGAACTATTTACCCAGTCTAATGCCGGTATGAATTGCAATGGCATATTCCAAGTGACATTAAACGTTTGGTCATATTTCAAAGGAGTACCCAAATCACGGATACTTTGCTTCACGGAATCCTTCCATACCTGATAATCATCCGGATTCAATTTCTTATTCACTTGAACATTCGGTTCCTCGATACGGGCATTCGTACCGGAAGTAAACGTCATGCTCAGATTATTCGTAAAGTCCCAACGCAAACTGAAGGCACGGTCCCACAAGAAATTGTGACTGAATGAGAGCAACTGGTTACCTCCATCCGTAGAACTTGTCAAATCCCTTAGCTTAATCTCATAGTAATTCCGCATCATCGCCGTCTGGAAACTAATATTCGACGGAACGTAATTCAGTCCGAATTGCTTGATATATTTCGTATATCCATTATTCTTCTTCAGCTTCTCGAAGGGTCGGAACGGTTTCACGTAAGGCGTATAATTATAAGCGAAATTACCCCGGTAATCCTTGGTTGTCTCATATTCGGTCTCCGGGTTCTTCTTACTGTTCTGGCTATAAGAGTAACCTAACGAGAAGTTCGCCGGATCATACGGCATCGGGTTCTTGCTACGGATATCTACCTTTACGTTATTGAAAGAGACGCTCTTAATAGTGGTCTGATTCAAAGAATAACTCTTGATGGAGTCTTTCTCGGCTTGGGTCTCTACCGCATCCAAAGCGTCCGAAAGCTTAATATCCTCATTCAACGGATCATACTCAGGAGTTGTAGTCTCTTTCGAATAAGCATAGTAAAAAGGTATGCTAACCTTTGCTTTCTCAGGGAACAACTTACCCAACTCAATCGAGGTCGCCACACTATATTGCGAATAATCATCCATCCGACGTTCGGCCAGCGACTGATCCAACGCACCGAAACCAGCGGTTTCCATTCGTCCACTTACATTGACCGTACCCAAATCGGATAAAGCGACGTTCAGATTCGCATTAGCGGCCCAACCGCCTTTCTCGTCGAAATCGGTCATACGAAGTTCGTTTACCCAAACCTCACCGCTCTTGATATCACCCGTATTATTACGTACGCCGATCATGATCACTTTCACCTCCGCTAAGCTAGGGTTACCGATGATACTGATTTTATTACGCGTATTATCCGGATCATTTTTCGAATAAACCTTTTGGTAGCTTATATTTCCCTGTCCTTGACGTTTCAATTTATTTCGCTCCAACTTCAAGTCGGTTAGAGTCTCCAGTTTAAAATTCAAGGTATTATTTAAAGGCCATACTTTTTCTTGATCCGCACTATTGTTCGTATTATAAAGAATAGTACTATGGGGAGTCAGATCCAAAGGCACCTCATACTCATAATAATTATTCTTATAGTCAGAACCTAAACGAATAAATACAGAGAAATCACCATTCGACAAAGTCTTGCTCTCATCAATCGGCGCTTCCGCATGAGCGAACATTTGTAATCGTTTATACCGGCGAAGGTCATAAGCGGTAGATTTATAAACCGCACGTGCATCCGCAGGAGATAAATCCGTTATTTTCATAGACAATGCCTGCTCGTTCTGTTGAAGCAACTGAGGCTGGCTGGAATCGAACATACGGCTGATACCCGGAGGCAACACATAGTTGACCGGCTGACGCTGCCCGTTCTCCTCTATATTTACAGAAGATACGACGATCTGTCCATCAGACTTTGGCGGAATAAGAGGATTTGACAAATCCTGCGTATAAGTACGCCAATCACCACGAACCAATTCCAAGGTACCGAAACGCAGAACCGTAGACTTACGGAATCCTGTCATATACATACGCATGAAACGGACTGTCTTGAAATCCCGGATCGCTCCAACCCTCTTCTCATAATCTTTAATAGGAATCTTAAATAGATACCATTTTACTTTCTCCTTATCACCATTCATTAAGGTTACTTCCGGAGTACGCTCATCGACGATGTTGTTTACACCGACCTGCAAATCTTTTGGACGGAGAGAGATCTTGTACTCAAAATATTTCTCTGTCTCATTCAACGTATTATCGCCATTGATATCTTCCACATCCGGTGTACTCTTTCCGGCTGTAGCATATCTTTGATCGGATTCTTGTGAGTTTCCCTCTGTACCGTTATATCGTTTATAGCGAGATAAGATATCCAACTCCTTAGCATCGTAATCATCCCCACGGAAATAGTGATAATTATCCCCGGCAGGATCGTTAAAAGGAGAAAACGGATCATCCATCATCTTAGAGATTGTCTCACCGGATAGTTTCGCCCTCAATTTATTCAAATAATCCGCATACGTAGGGAAAATTTGCTCTTCCTCCGTAGAAAGACCGTTCAAACCGACATCTTGCAGCTCACGATTTTGGGCATCAAACGCATATCCCGTACTTTGCGTGCGAGGCACCTTACCCCAAACAGTCGTATCAACTTTCGACATATCACCGTCCACGGGCATACCATTCTCAAAGAATTTCCGCTCATCTTTCAAGATATCCTCGGAAATCTCACCCAAGTTAAAGTATAGGTCACCACCCTCGGCTGTCTCGTCCTCAAGATACGGGTCTAAAAGCCAGAATTCGATATATTCATAATTGGCAGATTCCAAATCGCTAGGCTCGATCTTGCGCATTACACCACCCCAACGTTTTTCCGGATTACCCAACGTACCGTCCGAGTTTACATTTTCCGCATCCAGGTTATACGGACCACGCTCATTCGGGTAAAAAGCGAGGTTTAATACAGGCAAAGTCGTATTATCATTGGTTCCCAACTCTTTATTCGGGAAGATCTCTTTATAACTGACTCCACGGGTGTAATGATTCGATAAATCATCATTCGTAAGATGTCGAGGGCGGGAAGAGGAACTCTTCCGTGTGAAGATTCCGTCTACCGTATACCAAGCCAACAAAGCTCTGTTTTTACCATAAGCGATATCGTTCACCTTCTCCGCTTCCGGAAATTTAGGATTCGAATCTTCATAGGGGGTACTCGCCAAGTTCCAAGCATACGGGTTCAAAAGATCCATACCACTTTGTGTAGACTCGAAGTCATCCAAATAAGAGTAACCACCCGTATATTGATTCTCATAATGTCCCGCTATTAAATGAGCGAATTCCGCATTGAATGAGATTTGGCTAGGTTTGGTCAATGTCAACAAGGGTAACTTATCAAATACATTTGTCAACCACTGGCTCTCGGCTTTATAAGAGGTATTCAAGCCCCATAAAGTATTCTTTATAGACTCATCTCCCAAAGTGGTTTTTACCGTAAGAGGCATTTCCGACATATGCATAACCGTGGCACCGACCATGAAGTCCTTATTGAACTGGTAATTCAAGTCTAACCCGATCATCGTCTTTCGCTGCATATTAAAAGTAGACTGGTTCTCCAGAGATACGCTAACGGGTGTCCCACTCGATATGATGCTCTCATTCAAGATCGTCACACGTCCTAAACTGTAATCTACCGTATAATCCACATTCTCGGTCAGTGTAGCTCCTCCTGCCGTGACACGTACGGATCCACGGGCCACGTTAGTAGCTCCCAAGTCGATCTCCGAACCCGACGAGGCTTTATACTCACCACTTAAAAGAAATTTATTTTTCTCGGCGATCTGGCGAGCAACAGTTAATGTCGAGTCATACAACTCTTGGAATACATATTTACTGGCATAGGCATTACCTACCTTTTCCCGTAATTTCGAGCCGAAAGGTTGTACACAAGGGAATATAATCTTACCGGTCTCCGCCTGTATCGTATAACCGTCAATAAAATCGAAGAAACCATCCGGATTCGGATTGTCATAGGTATCCAAGCGATCCAGCCCTAATACCCGAATCAAGATTTGATTCGCACAATTACCTTCCGGAAGATAGTTTACATACGTACCGGTAGAATCGCTCTGGTAGGTAACGTTCAACTTAAACTTCTCTTTCTGCACCGAATAAGCACCCAATGAGTATACGTTCTTCATCATCAAGTCCCAGAACATCATATCCGGCGACATCGTGATACCCTTTAGCAACTTCACATAAATACAGTCACTCGTATTCTCTTTATTATCCGTAGAGAACTCACCGACTTGATAGGTCTTGCCATTATAGATAAAACTAAAAGCGACACCCAATACCTCATCAGCCTGTAACTGAGTCCTCAAAGAAATATAACCCAATTTCTTGTTTAATGTATACTCAGATGACTCTAGCAAACGGGCACTCTCGATTTTTTCAAAATCCCGTCCTCCCTCCATGGAGCCTTTCAACGCATCATTAACCATACTTATCTTTCGGGCATCCGTAAATTGAGTGGTTAAAGTCGTATATAAATTGTTTGCGGAATTATTCGGACGTCTGTCCGTTCCGGAAGGCATCACCAACGCAGTATTACCGATATTACGAGATTCATTTTCTCCCAAATCGGTGAAAGCTACGATATTGCGGGACTGGTCATAATTACCTCGTTTATTGGTCACCCACACTTCTATCTTAGAGATCTCGATACCGGAGGTGACGGTAGGCAAAGACTCCATAAACTTATCGTAGTTATCATAGAAATAATGGCCCAAGAAGAAGTGACGGTTCTCGTCGTATTCATCCACCTTGATCTCAAAGGGCTTCGTCTGCACGCCCCCTTTTGAGCTAACCGTCTTGGATTCAGATTCCTGCTGGGCAAACAAGGCGTTCACTCGCAACTTACCAAATTGTAAATCCGCTTTCATACCAAATAAAGCCGCACCTCCATTAATCAAGGAATTGCTGGTATTCATGCTCACGTTACCGGCTTCTAACGACTTGATAATCTCATCCTCCTCGCCTGTATACGCCAACTTCAATTTTTTGGAATCGAAATCAAAAGAGGTCTCGGTATTGTAATTCATTCCGAAATTCACCTTGCTACCCACCGAGGCTTGTACATTCAACTGCACACTCTCGTCAAAATTGAAGAAAGTACGTTTACGGGAACGCTCCGGAAGAGAAGGATCATTATTCTTATTCGTCTTCAATCCCATCGTGATCTCGGCCGAACCTTGTGTTCTTACACGTACTCCACCGGGGCCGAAAATACGTTCCGCCGCACCGATATTAAACTGCATATCGGTTAAGTTGAACTGTTTATTCGTAGCTTTTTGGAATTCTTCCTCGTTCTTTTGGCGGAAATAGGAACGAAGTGATTGTTGCATAGAATAATCTTGGTATTCCGCTGGGGTTAAACTCATCGGCGTACCAATCTCCATATCGCCTAATTTCGTACGGACAATATACGTATTCGTCTTTAAATCATACTCAATCGTAGTCTTGACATTCTCCGGATCACGCAAATCGGCAGGTGATTGTTTCACGATATCTTGATATTCCTCCGGTGTAGTTTTAGCTACCGGATAACGGGGAGGAATCGTATCCTCCGGAGCTTCCAGCAACTCCAATTCCGGCAAAGATGATGTATACGCAAGGTAATCAGCATTCAGCGAATACAAGCCGACACCAAACAATAATACAACGATCCATATGGAATATTTCAGTATTCGTTTTCTCATTTTCTCATTTAATTGTCAATTGTTAATCGTTAATCCTCAATTGTCAATTATCAAAGCATTCTAAGCGCAGTTTTAATTACTTGTTCCACAGCTAAAGTGGGCGAGCCTTTCAAAATAGCGGATACCGCTTTTTGCGAAGCCGCTTTCTGGAAACCCAACATAACCAATGCGGCTACGGCCTCCTCGGTTACCGCTCCATTAGAGATTGATGCCTCCGGCAAGTTTCCGGCCATACTCTCCATAGGTTTCACCTTATTTTTCAAATCTACCAAGATACGCTGGGCCGTCTTCAAACCAATCCCTTTCACGGCAGTCAATGCGGCCTCATTCTTCGAACCGATCACTTGAACCAATTCGGATGGCGGTAGAGAAGAAAGGATCATGCGTGCGGTATTCGGTCCCACTCCAGAAACGGAAGTAAGCAAAAGGAACAACTCCCTTTCGATTTTCTCGGCAAAGCCAAATAGTAAATGAGCATCTTCCCGGATTACCTCATATATATATATTTTTCCGGTAGTCTTGTTCCCAAACGCACTATATGTATTCAAGGATATATTCAGCTCGTAGCCTATACCACCACACTCCAAAATCATACGTGTAGGTGTAAGTTCCACGATTTCACCCTTTATATATTCTATCATCTATATATCTTTTTAATATTCCGTACCTATTATAACGCAAAATTAATCAAAAACGTATATCGGGTTACCATTCTTTTCCCGGATAAGGAACCTTAAAGGTTTCAAAACAACCCCGATCCTGCAATGTCACATAACATTGACGATGATCAGGTCCTCCAAATGTTAAGTTAGACGGCTGTTTTCCTGTCAATTGAATCTCTTCAACTAAATCTCCTTGCGGATTTAACAAAGCTATAGTACCCTTATCATAACGGCAAATATAAAGATTTCCTTTCTCGTCACACTTCATACCATCCATACCGTACCCCTCAAAAGTATGAAATAGACGTTTATTCCTTAAAGTACCATCCAGGCATATATCATATACCCAGACTTTTAATTGGGCAGATTCATTAACGTACAAGCGTTTACCATCCTCACTCACAGCGATGCCATTAGTCGTTCCCATATTCGTCTCCAATAAGGAGACTTTCGCATCCGGGGTAATCAACCAAAGTTGGCCTTTTTGATTCGGCCAATCCGGGTCACTCGCATACATATTTCCATTGGGGGCAAATACAATATCGTTTGGTTGATTCATCTTTGGCTCATGAGCGAATACGCTGATCTTCTTAGATTTCATATCCACTTTTAAGATATTATGCCCTGTATAATCCGCCACGTACATATTTCCGTCTTTCCCGAAGCGGATACTATTCCCGGTAGATCCTTCCGGCAAAACGAGAAAACAGCCATGGCTACCATCTGGGCGTACAATACCGATCGTCTCTTCTTTCTTATAATTTACGGCATATAAATTTCCTTCGCTATCTACAGCCGGACCTTCTATTCCGGAAGTAAATGTGTGCTCTGGCATCCAACCCGTTGCTTTCAATACATTCTGGGCATTTAAAGAAATCCCACAATACAGAATACCACACAGCAGACTAGCAATGACCTGTATACTTTTCATTTTCAATAATTTTACTGTTTCCAAAAACCGGGGACTAATATCGTTAATACCGTAAATATCTCCAGACGCCCTGTTAACATCAAAAAAGACAGAAACCATTTCGACACCGTGGGGACATCCGCAAAATTACTTACCGGACCAAGCGTTCCCAAGCCGGGCCCTACGTTACTTATAGCAGAAACAGCGGCACCAATCGCCTCCGAAAATCCCATCCCATCCAAAGATAAAGCCAAACAACTCACCACGATTAACGTAATATAAGCGAACACAAAAGCTAACACACGGTGTACGATATCACCAGATACGACATGCCCGTTCATTCGTACTGGAATCACCGCATGGGGATGTGTCTGTTTCTTAAATTCATTGGAGAGATTCTTCGTTAAAATAACGAAGCGTCCCATCTTCAAGCCACCGCAAGTAGATCCGGCGCATCCACAAATAAACATCAAGATCAATGCGATAAACCAGAAAAACGGTCCCCAAGGAATATAGTCATCCGTAGCGAATCCACAGGTAGAAACCAAGGTCACCACTTGGAAAGCCGCCTTACGGAACGCATTCTCTACATCCGAGGCGAATCCAAGGTACAAGATCCACACCATGACAACGATAATAGCGCTTAAAACAAAAAAGAAAAACCAGCGGAACTCCTCATCTTTAATCAATTTCTTCACATTTCCATTAAAACAGAAATAAACCAATGTCATATTGGTAGCTCCGATAAACATGAAAATAGTTATTACATACTCTATATAAGAGGAATTCCAATAAGCGATACTTGCGTTTTTGGTTGAATATCCACCAGTAGATATAGCCGTGAACGCATGATTTACCGCATCATACAAATTCATCGGACCAGCCCATAAAAGGCCGACTAAAAAAAGTGTCAGAAAAACATACACCCCCCACAGGCGTTTAGCGACTTGCGTAATACGAGGACGAAAACGTTCATGGGTTATACCGGGCGTTTCGGCATCAAACATCTGCGAGGCACCACCTCCGAAAATAGGCATCAAAGCCACGGTGAATACGACCATACCGATACCTCCCTGCCACTGTGTAAGACTCCGCCAGAATAAGATACCTTTAGGCAACGCCTCTATATTCGTTAAAATAGTAGAGCCTGTAGTCGTAAATCCGGACATGGTCTCGAAAAAGGCATCGGTCACATTATCTATATATCCTCCAATATAGAATGGTAACATTCCAAATAAAGAGAATAAAATCCAAGTCAATGTCACGATCAACATTCCTTCCCGCCGGCCGGCCGAGTGTTCATTCGCCTTAAAGCCCATAGAGTAGAACAAAAAACCGGTCCCGAATAAGATTCCGCTTGAAATAAGAAGCGGATAGACATCACTCCCCCGATAAAGGAAGGCTACGACAGTAGCAGCCAGCATAAAAAAAGTCTCAAGGATGAACATCACCCCTAGCATCTTCACTATAAAACGTACGTTCAACATAACTATCAACTAGTTAAAGTAGTCCTCCAGCTTACGCATAGCCGTATCCAAGCAGAATACGACAACATGATCGTATGCCTGTATCTGAGTATCACCCTTGATCATCATAGGTTCACCGTCACGAATCAACCCACCGAGAGTCATATCTTTCGGCAGACGGAGATCCTTGACTTGTTTCTTGGTAATCTTTGAATCCGGTCGAGCCACCAACTCCGCCACATCCGCATTCGCAAAGGTCAAACATTTCACGTTAGAGACATCCGCATCCAGAAGAAATTGATAGATATGGCTGGCCGCTATCAGCTTTTTGTTGATAACCGAACCGATGTCCATACTTTCCGCCAATTGGATATAATCAATATTCTCAATCTTAGCGATTGTCTTAAACACACCTAAACGCTTAGCGGCCAGACATGCCAATATATTCGTGCTGGAGTTTTCCGTCAAAGCTATAAAAGTCTGCGCATCCTTGATGCCTTCTTGCATCAACAAATCAGTATCACGGCCGTCTCCGTTTATAATCAAGACATTACTTGGCACGACCTCAGCGATTCGATGACTTTTCTCTTTATTAGCCTCAATTACTTTTACCCGGATGTTATTCGGTAAATATTGGCAAGCACGGATAGCGATACGGCTTCCTCCCATAATAATAACCTTCTTTACTTCCGGATCTTTCTTTCCGGCCAGTAAGCGCACATCCTCTATATGAGATCGGGTCGTCGTAAAGAACACGATGTCACCAGACTCTATCCGGTCCGTACCACGGGGGATTATCGTCTCGTTCTTTCGCTTAATAGCGACGATATGATATAGCTTCTGCTCATTTAGCAATTCGGCCAATACCCGATTCACCAAACGGGAATTATCCCGAACTTTAACACCTATCAGAATTAAAGCTCCACCAAACAGCTCCCAATATTGGCGTGTCCACGGACGGCGTACAGCTGTCACGATCTCCTTAGCCGCCAACATCTCAGGGTAAATCATCGAGTTGATTCCCAGTTTCTCGAACAGCTCTTTATTTTTAGGCAATAAATATTCGTAATTATTGATTCGGGCCAACGTACGATGCGCTCCTAGATTATGAGCCAACATACAAGCCGTCACATTGGTAGTCTCCTCGGGAGTAACACTTACGAACAAGTCCGCTTTCTTGATCCCCGCCTCCTCCAAATCTCTAAGCGAGGTCGGATTCCCGACCATAGGGAGAATCTCCATGCTAGATTTTGAGAAATTCAGCCGTTCCTCATTCGGATCCATCAAAATGATGTCCTGATTCTCTTGAGATAACATTTTCGCTAAATGTGTACCTACTTCTCCCGCACCGGCTATGACAATTTTCATATTTTATTAATTGACAATAATCAATTCTCCTTTTTCAACTGTTTCGCAATGCTCTCGGCATCCATACCACATAATTGATACAGTTCCGGTATAGAACCATGCTCGATAAACGCATCCGGCACTCCGATACGCTTTACATGAGGCGTATAGCCATTGTCTGCCATAAACTCAAGGACAGCGCTACCAAAACCTCCTTTTATCACTCCATTCTCTACCGTAATAATACGGTTATATTTCTGCCCGATCTCATGCAACAGCTCCTCATCCAACGGTTTCAAGTAGATCATATCGTAGTGGGCTATCGATACCCCCTCTTCTTTCACCATCTCGATGGCTTTGATCACCTCGTTTCCGATCGGTCCGATAGAAAGTACGGCGATATCATCCCCGTCACGCAACTTTTTCCCTTTTCCTATAGGCAATACTTGCATCTCGTTACGCCAATCTTTCATCTCCCCCTTACCTCTAGGGTAACGGATTACAAACGGGCCATCAAAAGCGGCATAGCCTGTATACATCAAATTCCGTAAATCCAACTCATTCAATGGGGAAGCGATTACCAAATTCGGTATCGGACGAAGATATGCTAAATCAAACACGCCATGATGTGTAGCTCCATCCTCTCCCACTAATCCCGCACGATCCAGACAGATCACCATATGTAGTTTTTGCAAAGCTACATCATGGATAACCATATCATACGCACGCTGCATAAACGAAGAATACACGTTGCAGAAAGGTATCATTCCCTCCTTAGCTAATCCGGCAGAGAAAGTTACGGAATGTCCTTCCGCAATTCCCACATCAAACGCACGATCCGGGAAGGCTTTCATCATATAAGTCATCGAGCAACCGGAAGGCATAGCCGGAGTTACGCCTACAATACGCTCATCTTTCTCCGCAAGCTCTACCAATGTATGACCGAATACGTCTTGATATAATTGAGGTTCATCTAATTTACGGACGATTATACGCTGGCCGGTTTCCTTATTGAATTTTCCGGGAGCATGCCATTCCGTAGCGGACTCTTCCGCAGGTTTAAAGCCTTTTCCTTTTTTCGTTTTGATGTGCAACAGCTTAGGGCCTTGCATATCTTTTATATCATTCAATACCTTCACCAGATAATTTACATCATGCCCATCCACCGGACCGAAGTAACGGATGCTGAAGCCTTCAAATAAATTATGTTGCTGGGTAAGCAATGCTTTAAGGCTATTGTTAAAACGTAAGATGTTTTCCCGGCGATCGTTATTGATGAGCTTGATCTTCTTTAAGCCTCGATACACATCGTATCTCATTTTATTATAGGCTTGACTCGTCGTTATATCCACTAAATACTGGCTAAGACCACCTACGCTATGATCTATCGCCATATCGTTATCATTCAGGATAATCAACAAATTATTAGGGTTGGCAGACGCATTATTCAACCCCTCGAAGGCGAGTCCTCCGGTCATAGCGCCATCCCCGATCACGGCGATCACATGGCGATCCAGCTCCTTCTTCAAGGCCGAGGCTACCGACATACCCATCGCCGCAGAGATTGAATTTGAGGCGTGTCCGGCGATAAAAGCGTCATACTCGCTTTCCGCAGGATTAGGGAAGCCGCTAATTCCTTTAAACTTACGGAGCGTATGGAAAATATCTTTCCTTCCTGTAAGTATTTTATGTCCGTAAGCTTGATGCCCGACATCCCAGACAATACGGTCATAGGGGGTATTGAATACATAATGAAGAGCGACTGTCAGCTCTACCGTACCAAGGCTTGCACCTAGGTGACCGGGATTCTCAGACAAAACATCGATAATATATTGACGCAAATCGGCACATACCTGCTCCAACTTATCCTGTGACAAATGTCTCAGGTCTTCCGGAAAATGAATGCTATCCAATAGGTGTTCAACTTTGCTTTCAGCCATGTCTGCTAATTTTTCTGGCAAAAATACAGAATAAACGGCATATATAATAGTATTGTCCTGTCATTTCTTAGACAAGGGGGAAATCCATATTGATTTTAACAGCTAAATCCTATAAAATTTCATAGTTATGTTTTTTTCAAAACATAGTTATGAGTTGTGAATTTCATAACTATGAATTTTTCAAGTTATAATATAGTCATGAAATAACACCATTTGGAAATAAAAATAGCCCAACCACACCAAATTTGATCTCTTAAAAAGCACAATAAGTCTAATATTTCCAAACTATTACCTATACACCTAATAATCAACATACAATAAAATCGTATCTATCCAAGCTCCGATTAGTATCCATAGTATTTTGAATTTCTATTAATACTAATCGCAATTTCTATGGATAGTAAAGCAGCCTACAATGGAGTCTATTTTCAAGAAATATACAATAAACAGAATGACTCCCGGCTGATTAATGATACGTTTAGCGGTAAAACATGTACATAGATACGTTTTCAAGTAAAGATTCGTATTTGGTACAGTTGTCCAAATAAAAAAGAGCTGTGCTTCCCATTTTACCGAGAAGCTTAACAGCTCTTTCTTCTTACAAAACCTCTTAATTTTTTATTCCAAGGTAAAGCTACCGGTCAAGTGTCCCAACCGATGTAACAACACAACCTGATACTGGCCATTTGCTTCTCCCGCTAAAGAGAAAGAATAAGTTCCACCTGCCTCTGAAGAAACAACATCTTCATAGACTTTCACTCCTTTATCATTCATAACACATACGGTCAAGTTTGATAAAGCATCTTCAAAGCTCAAGGAAAGGATGTCTCCTTCGATTGATACTACTGGAGGACGATTTGTATCAACGGAACGATAATACTCATCATCCCAACGACCTTCTGTAGGGATAGTGTCACCGAATAAAGGATGAATCAAACACAATGCAAATAATAATGCAATTAAAGTAAGTCTCTTAATTTTCATAATCTGATGTTTATAAATTGTGAAGCAAACATATGATTCATTTTTCACAAATCTGCATTACTTTATTGCACAAATTATGCACATCCTTAAAAATCTCGAATAAATTTATCAAATTTCTCAGAAGAACCTTTATCCGTTGTATATATTTTTTCATAAAGCCGCTTACGTATCATTGACACATTAGTAGGTGTCGTTACTATTAACATTGCAATAGTAGCAGGAGGAACATTTGACTTCACTAAACAACTAACTTTCAGCTCTATAGGGGTTAATTTTGAAACAAGCCCCATCAATCTATGAGTAAAATTATTATAGGTCTTATCTAGAGCATCAAATAATTCAGCCCAATCACAATCTCTAGGTCTCCACTCTTCTTTTATATGGAAACGATAATAAATATCAGAAACCACAAAACGCTCCACTAAAAGTTTATTTTCTGTTTTAGCAAACAATAAATTCTGATTTTCAATTTCTAGCCGTTGCTTCCTCAAAGTAATGAGTTCTTTCTCTTTCTCATCATAAGCAATAGAAGATACATGCAATCTCTTTTCTAAATCGGCGATGAGTCCTTCATTCTTTTCTATAAGAATTTTATCTTCATGTTGTTTTCTCAACAATTCTGCTAACTTCTCACGTTGTTCTAATATACTCATTTTCTTCCTCTTAAACTTAGTATAAACAAAAATGGCAAACAATCCAAAAACAATAGCAAGTATTATTGCTACTATGCTTACTATTAGGAAATTAATTTTAGCTCTATTAAATGCTATCGTAGTTTGAAAAAGTTTTGACTCTGTTTGATGATAATTGAATAAGTCTTGCTCTCTTCTAAATGATTCTGTTTGTCTTATTAGCATTAAAGAATCACGTAATTCTTCATATTTGGATTGTCTTAGCACATACTCTTCCCATCGCTTACAACCTTTAGACAATTGAGATAAATGATAATAAGCACCAGCTCTAGTAGACAGCCTTGTACTAACTAAACCTTTTTTCAAATAACAATCCGCTGAATCTAAATGAGACGTTTTCAAATACAATTCTCCTAGCGTTAAATAAATTGGATATAATTGTTCTTGACTCGCAGGATAGCTCAAGGCCATTTGGATATTATCAAAAGCTTTCGAATATAAACCTAAATCTAAATAGACTCCACCTAACTCATTATATATAGAACGTTTTGTAACTTCGTTCCCAAAGCTTAGTGCTTTTTCGTAATAAAAAACTGCACTATCCTTTTTATGTATTACAGAAAAGACTCTTCCTAATCCTCTCAAAACAAAAGACTGCCCTACTGTATCACGTAGAGTTTCAAAATATTTTAAAGCCTTTTTTTGAAAAACTAAAGATTTCTCGTAAACCTGTTGATCAGTATATAGCATACTAATACTATTGCACAAGCGCCCTAATAGAGCATAATCATCTATCTTATCTTCCTCTCGTAACGCTTTCAAATAATAATCCTGCGCATGAAGAGCATCACCTAGGTCTTGGTTTATTCTCCCTCTATAATACCAAGCCTTCGCTTTTCTTCCCCAATCTTCGGTTTTATCAAAATATTGAGTAGAAATAGCGATCAACGAATCTGAAGTAGGTTTGACATAAGTTTTATTTTGAGCTTCTGTCAAAAGTAGGTAGTACATAGCACGATCCTTTTCTGAAAGATCATTTACATCTTGTATTGTTGATAGCAATGTTAAAACGCTATCGGGATGTTGGGACATTATCTTTTCCGCATGTTCATATAGACCTGAGTGATGGCTACATGACATTAGTCCAGTAATAAAGAACAGAAAAAAGACGTATAGATTGTTTTTCATACTCTGTAACATTTTTATTTTCCACAAATGTAAGTAAAATCTCTAATCCTAAAAGTCTTGATTTTTACTGAATTAGACACACACGAGGATTTACGGGTATTTGCATTCCTCCATCTGTTTTGAAAATCAAAACGGATCAAACACCCCGCAAATAAGAAGTAAGTTTAAACTCTTTTACCTTTTAAATACACACAGAAGCACTAGAATACGCAGGATTACTCTAGTATTAGGGCAACAAAGACAACACAAGAGAATGAACCTTGCCATTGCTGGCAACTACCTGTTCACCCGAAGCCCAGTTCTCTCCTCCATTGAAATCCGATATTTTTCCTCCGGCCTGCAATAAAATCAAGGCACCAACAGCTACGTCCCAAGGGCCTAAAAAGGCCTCTATACGGGCATCAAAACGTCCTGCTGCCACATAACACAGTTCAGCGGCGGCAGATCCCATCAAACGGGTACCTCCCGCAAAACCATACAACCTATCAACCAAATGAGCGGCTACCGGACGATAATCATCAGAGTTATAAGGGAAACCCAACGCAATGAAAGCGTTATCCAGTACTGAGACATCCGATACATGTATCTCATTCCCATCCAAGTAAGCCTTACCGCCTTTCACGGCATAGAAACACTCGTCCCTACACACCTCATAGACTACTCCTAACAATAACTCCTTCCGATTTCTTAAAGCGATACTCACGCAATAAGGCGCAATATCATGAATATAGTTTGAAGTACCGTCCAATGGATCAATTACCCAACAATATTCCTCATCGGTCAAACTTCCAGAACCTTCCTCCGCAATAAAACCAGCCTCGGGTAGCAAAGTAGACAAAGCCTCTATGATCTGTCGTTCCGATTCTTTATCCACATAAGATACATAGTTATGAGCACTTTTTTCCTCCACTAAGTTCCGGTCAAACTTTCGGCGTTCTTCTTTTAAGAATGTCGCAGAAGCACGAGCTATTTCTCGAACCTCCTTACACAAATAGGCTAAATCTAATTCCATACCGTTCATTTTATTTTGGCAAATGTAATGATTTCCATTTATAGTAATCTCATTTTAGCGACAAATGAGACCACATAGAAACGTAAAAATAATACCTATTACGAATTTGCCCTAAAACTCTGCCTTTAAGAAATATTATATTATCTTTGTGTTATGTTCAGCTAAAAAGATTGAGCTATGAAAACAATACATTATCTTTCAATCATCATCTTATCATTCAGCAGTCAAATACTTTTGGCACAGAATGATACTTTAGTCGGTGTATTGCGTGACATCAGCGATAAAATAATCAAACGCTATCCGGTCACGCTAGGCAGTCAGAATCCGATCACCGTGAAAACGAACAAACATGGCGTATTCACCATCCCGGGGGCTAACCTGAATGATACCTTGTTCGTCACTATTAAGAAAACAAGAAATGTAGTCAAAGTCCCGGTCAACGGATACAATTATATAACCATTACTTTAGAGAATAGCACATTCAACGCAAAGCGTAGTTTTGAACCGGATGAGGCCCTGAAAGAAATTATGGAAAGGGAACGAAACAAAATAGTAAGCTCAAGCGTTATGAATAAAGAAGAGATACAGAAAACCGGATGCCGGGATCTCTATTGCTTGCTACGAAGGATGAGTGGCATAACATTCGCCGATGGTTCCGTACGTATCCGTGCGAGCGTTTCCCTAAACAGTCCTAGTGACCCGCTAGTAGTGGTAGACGGTATACCGATGGACCTATCTGTTCTAAACACGATTCCCGTCGAAGATGTCTCGGAATTAAAAGTATTGAAAGACGCCGGTGAATACGGGGTAAGAGGCGCAAACGGAGCGATCGTCATAAAAACAGGCAAATAAACAAATAAGAAAAAGAGAAACGTATCAACATGAGAGTATGGATTAAACGGATAGGAGTGATATGCCTAATACCGATCGCATTGGTATTGTTACTCTCTATATTACTATATATACCTCCTTTCCAAAACTTCGCGGTACGGAAAGCGACCGAATACGCGGGAAAAGCGACTGGTATGCAGATCGGGATCGAGCAGATTAGGCTATCTTTCCCGTTAGACCTTACGGTTAAGGGTGTCGAGGTCGTAAATCCTCCCGCCGATACCTTGTTGAGTTTACAGAGCTTGACGGTACGGGTTCGTGCCCTTCCTCTTTTGCGGAAGCAAGTATTGGTAGAGGCGATCGACCTCCGGAACGTAAAGGTTAACACCGGGACTATGATTGAAGGTATGGAAATCAAAGGATTCTTGGGAAAGCTTTACCTGCACGCCGATCGTATAGACCTGTCCGAGGAGAAAGCTACATTTAATACCGTAGATTTATCCGATACCGCCATTACCCTTCTATTAAATGATTCAACCTCGAAAGAAGACACGACTTCCACACCTCTGAATTGGGTACTCAAGCTGGATAAAATTAGTTTGGACCGGGTAGCCTTCGCCCTACAAATGCCCTCGGATTCCTTACGCCTTACGGCTTTCGTAAATAAAGCCGGGCTAAATAACGGCCTCGTAGATCTTGGAGCGGAACAATATAAGGCGAGAAACTTTGACATAACGAATTCTACATTCTCTTATGACGGGAATTACGCGGCACCCGAGCAAGGACTCGATTTCTCCCATATTAGTTTAACGAACCTAAACACCTCTATCGATTCCATCTTATATCAAGGAAAAGAAATAAACGCCCACATCAAGGAATTCTTCGTGGAAGAACGTTCCGGCCTTAAGGTTTCGGCATTAGCAGGAAATGTCCGGAGTGACCATGAACAGATAGACGTACCGGACCTACTTCTCCAGACACCAAATTCCGAAGTGAGATTGACAGCGACTATCCCTTGGAGCTCCCTCGAGGACCACCCACAAGGTAGCATGAAAGCCCTGTTAAACGCCTCGTTGGGGAAAGAGGATTTATTGATAGCGGCAGGTTCTCTTCCGGAGGATTTCAAGAAAGCCTATCCGGACAAGCCTCTCGCTATTACGGCTGGCGTAGAAGGCAACCTCTCCAGTATACGTATCACACAAGGCGATATCATGCTGCCGGGAGCGTTTCAGATGAACGTCACGGGTAGCATGGAGTCCGTGACGGATAGCATCCGGCGAACCGGTGAGATTCAGTTAAAGGCTCGATCCGGTAATCTGGACTTTTTGCTGGCGATGCTTCCCGCCTCCCAACGGGATCAATTTGCCATTCCGGCAGGAATGCAGTTGAAGGGGGAAGCTACAGTCGCAAATCAAGAATACCGCACCGAGCTTGTTCTTACCCAAGATAAAGGCAAAGTAGGTCTGACCGCCCGCTATAATCCGGTGCAACTGGCTTATGAGGCTAATTTACGGATAGACAGTCTGGAACCTACCCATTTCATGCCCAAAGACTCTCTATTTTGGCTGACCGCCTCTGTTAAAGCAGAAGGCCGGGGCACAGACCCTTTCTCTGAACGTACATGGGCCAAACTGGACGGTAAGATATCGGATATACGCTACGGCGCCTCATCGGTATCAGACATATCCATCGATGGCTCTCTGGAAAAGAACTTACTGAAAGTGGATCTGCTTAGCAAATACCCGTTGGCGAAAATGGATGTCTCCTTAAACGCGACCCTCCACAAGCACGAGGTGAAGGCGATGCTGATAGCGGACGTGGAGAACGCGGATCTATACGGCATGCACCTGATGGCAAATCCCTTCGCCACCTCTTTTCAGCTCTTCGCCGAGGCAGAAAGTAATCTGGATGAAGATAACACGATCGACGTTACGTTAGGAAACTGGGAGGTCGTCACCCCGAAACAAAGTTTCAAGCCGAAAACGCTGACCTTGCATGCCCGGACGGATATCGATACCACCCGTGTGTCTTTCCACGCCGGGGATTTAGGGATCATCCTCACGGGTAATGATTGTATACACCACATCACGGATAAGTTGACTAAGGTATCGAACGATATCACCCTCCAATTGGAACGGGACTCGACAGTCAATCTGGAGATCCTTCGCCCGCTCCTCCCCGATATGTACCTCGAGGTACGGGCAGGACAGGACAATCCGATCTACAACTATCTCCAAACCTATTACGTAGATTTCAAGAGCATCGCCATGAACGCCTATACCTCACCGGAAACGGGTATACGCATGGATGCCTCCATTTATGATCTGGCACGGGATACGATGCAGATCGATACCATCCGGGCGGAGATGCACCAAGATTCGCTCGGATTACTCTATAGCGCCCAAGTGATCAAGAATAAATACAGGCAGCAACAACCTTTCAGCGCCGGGCTGGACGGGCAAATACGTTATGGCTTCGGCGACGCCCGCCTTTATTTCAAAGACGGGAAAGGCGAGACCGGCTTGTTGCTCGGAATCCGGGCCGATAAGATACAGAACGGGGTCAAGTTCCATCTCTTCCCCGATGACCCGATCATAGCGTTCCGCCCTTTCAAGCTGAATCCGGATAATTACGTCGTGGTACGCAGCATGAAGGATATCGAGGCGAACCTACGACTCAGCGGAGATAATAACGCCGCCCTCTGGATACACTCCCAAGCGGAAAGTGACGAGATGGAGGAAGTCCACGCCGAGTTGAACCAGATCGACCTTGGGGTTATCTCCAACGCATTCAGTTATATCCCGCCGATGAAAGGTATATTGAACGCCGATTTCCAGTACGCTCCTTCCGACTCGGCCTTCATGGTCGTAGCGGATATGAACATTGATGATCTGTATTATGAGAACGAGCGGGTCGGCGAACTCATGTTCAACGCTGTCTATCTACCTTTAGAGCAGGGGAACCATCAAGTGGATATGCACCTTTTCCGGGACCGGAAAGAGGTGAGTGCCATTACCGCCTTATACCAGATGGGCGAGACAGACCATATCAGCGGTAATATCGAGTTCATGCACTTCCCCTTGGATATCGCCAACCCGTTCATCCCGGATGATATGGCGAAAATGGGCGGAGACCTCGATGGTACGCTCGCTATCAGCGGACAAAGCGATAAACCCATGGCCGAGGGATATCTGATTCTCGATACCGCCTCCGTTTATGTAGGCGCCGCAGGTTCTACCTTCCGTTTCGACGATAAGAAGATAGAGATAAAGAACAACCGAATCTTGTTCAACCAATATGGTATTTACGCATACAACAAGAATCCGTTTATCATCAACGGAGAAGTGGATTTCAACGATTTATCCCGCATGACCGCCAATCTTAAACTAACGGCGAATAACTTGCAACTGCTGAACGTTAAGAAAAACGAGGAAAGCCTTGTCTACGGAAAGCTGTTCGTCAACCTGAATTCTACCGTACGCGGGCCGTTGGATGCCTTGACCATGCGAGGGGACTTGCAATTATTGGGCGGCACGAATATCACCTACGTGCTGAAAGACTCCCCGCTGACCGTGCAAGACCGTATGTCGGATATGGTAACCTTCACCTCTTTCACGGATACCTTACGTCGGCGCATGCCTCGTAAGCCCCCGTTGCCGATGGGAGGCATGGACATGTTGATGACGATCCACATCGATCCCGCCGTACAAGCGAACGTGGATTTAAGTCCCGACCAGTCCAACCATATCAATTTGGAGGGTGGCGGCGACCTTTCCTTCCAGTATACCCCGCAAGGCGATATGTTCTTGAACGGACGCTACACGCTGACGGGCGGAACCATCAAGTACTCCATCCCGGTGATCCCGCTGAAGGAGTTCAACGTACAGGAGGGTAGCTACGTGCAATGGACGGGCAACCCCATGGACCCGACCTTGAACCTTACGGCTACCGAGCGAGTCCGTACGTCCGTCACCCTAACCGGGCAATCATCGCCCCGCTTGGTGAATTTCGACGTAGGCATCGAACTGACCCAACAACTGGAGAACCTTGGGTTGCAATTTACCCTCACCGCCCCGGAAGACATGGCGATGCAAGAGGAACTAACCTCGAAAGGTCCGGAGGAACGGGCGAAGCTGGCTGTCAGCATGCTCGTGACCGGTATGTACCTCGGCGGCGGTGGCGGCAGCGGCAAGGTGAACATGAATATGGGAGACGCCTTGACCAGCTTCTTGCAAAGCGAGATCAACAACATCGCCGGAAGCGCCTTGAAGTCCGTGGATATCAGTTTCGGCATGGAGACATACGACGATAATGGCGACGCCGGAGGCGGTACTCGTACCGACTACTCCTTCCGCTTCGCCAAGCGATTCTATAATGACCGTATCCGTGTGGTTCTAGGCGGCCGTATCTCTACCGGCGAGAACATTAACAACGGGCAGGCGCAGCCGTTCATCGACAACGTATCCGTAGAATACCGGCTGGACAGCAGCGGTTCCCGATACGTCAAGCTCTTCCACGACAAGAACTACGAAAGCCTGCTGGAAGGCGAGATCACGGAGACCGGGGCCGGTATCGTGCTCCGCAAGAAAATGATGCACCTCAGGGAGTTATTCAACTTCAAGAAAACGAAAGTGAAACCCATAAATGATGAAAAGGAATGAAAAACATTTTAACATATTTTAGGCGGGACGACTCCCTCGGGCGGGGGAGGATGTCTCCCTCGGGCAGGGGAGAGTGTCTCCCTCGGGCAGGGGAGGATGTCTCCCTCGGGCGAGGGAGAGCGTCTAACCCGAGCGGGGGATGGCACGTCGCCACCGGGAGCATCCTCCTATCCGTACTTCTTCTCTCCTCTTGCTCCACCACGAAGAACCTTCCCGAGGGAGCGGTCCTATATACCGGTATCAAGAAAATAGAGGTGAAGAACGAGGATAAGACCAAACCCGGCGAAGCCGCCTTGGAAGAGGTCGAGGCCGCCCTAGCCTATCCCCCCAACAACGCCTTGCTGGGAAGCTCCTCGATCCGGGTGCCTTTTCCTTTCGGCCTGTGGGTCTACAACGCTTTCGTGAACAAGAAAGGGAAGGTCGGCAAGTGGATCTTCAACAAACTGGCGTCGAAACCGGTGCTGATCACCACCGTGAACCCGGATGTCCGCGTCAAGGTAGCCCGGAACCTATTGAACGAGTACGGTTATTTCAACGGAGAGACTTCTTTCGAGGTCATACCCGATCCCAAGAATCCCCGGAAGGCGAAGCTGGAATACAGTGTCACCATGAACGATCCGTATACGCTGGACAGCATCCAATACGTCCATATCCGTCACCGTGCCGACTCATTGATCGATGCCACGATCGGCGATCGTATCCTCCACAAAGGAGAGAATTTCAATGTCGTCCAATTGCAAGCCGAGCGGGAACGCATCTCGTCCTTGCTCCGTAACAACGGATATTACTATTTCCGTCCCGATTTCATCACCTATCAAGCGGATACCTTGTTGAACCCCGGGAAAGTGGCCTTACGGGTGGCCCCGAAGGAAAGCCTGCCCCCCTCGGCCCTCCGTCCTTGGAAACTCGGGGATATATCCGTCTGGCTAAACGGCTATCAGAATGAGACTCCCACGGACTCGATCCGCTATAAGGACCTTACGATCCATTATGAGGGTAAGCTAAGGGTTCGCCCCTCGGTCATTTACAACCGTTTATATTTCAAGCCGGGGGAACTTTATAACCAGCGGGCGCAGGAACGGACGCAAACGGCCCTCTCCCGCTTGGGTATCTTCCGTTATGCCGAGTTGCAATATTCCCCCCGTGATACCATGCGCCGTCAAGATACGCTGGATCTGCGGATCAATACGGTCTACGATCTTCCATTGGACGGCGAGCTCGAGTTGAACGTTACCGCCAAGAGCAACGACCAAGTGGGTCCGGGCGCCATTTTCAGCGTGACCAAACGGAATGTCTTCGGAGGGGGCGAGACCTTCGGCGTGAAACTCCGCGGCTCTTACGAATGGCAGACCGGCAACAAGCTGGATGGTAGCAACTCCAAGATCAACAGTTATGAGTTAGGCTTGACTACCACGCTGACTTTCCCACGGGTATTGTTCCCTACATTCAGCAAACGGGACATGAATTTCCCGGCCAGCACCACCTTCCGCCTCTATGCGGACCAGATGAACCGGGCCCGTTTCTTCAAGTTGCTGGCATTCGGTGGTGACGCCTCGTATGAGTTCCAGCCTACCGCCACGTCTCATCATTCCATCACCCCTTTCAAGCTGACGTTCAACTTGCTCCAGCATACCACGCACGAGTTCGACAGCATTACCAACGTGAATAAGGCCCTAAAAAAGAGTTTGCAAAATCAATTCATCCCGGCCATGAACTATACCTATACCTATGATGATTCCCCGATTACCAGTCGCCGGAACCATCTTTGGTGGCAGGCATCCGTTACCCAAGCGGGCCTTGTCTTGGATGGGATTTATGCGTTAGCCGGGAAGAAATTCAATAAAGAGGATAAGGAATTACTCGGCAACCCCTTCGCCCAATTCATCAAGGGAACCGCCGAGATACGTTATAATTACGCCCTCGGGCATAAGCAATATCTCGTAGGCCGATTAATGGCCGGCGCTATTTATAGCTACGGCAACGCCCGTACCTCCCCTTATAACGAGCAATTCTACATCGGCGGAGCGAATAGCATCCGTGCTTTTACGATCCGCAGCATCGGTCCCGGACGCTACTACCAGAACAGCGACAACAATAAATACGCTTACATCGACCGTACGGGTGATCTTAAATTCGAGGCCAACCTCGAATACCGCTTCCCGATCCTTGGCGACCTCCACGGGGCTACCTTCCTCGACAGCGGCAACATCTGGTTGATCCGAAACGATCCGGATCGTCCCGGCGGACAACTGAAATGGGGTAGCTTCCTCAAGGATCTAGCCTTAGGAACCGGCTTCGGCCTGCGTTACGACCTCACCTTTATCGTCATCCGTTTCGACGTGGGTATCGGTCTGCACCTCCCTTACGATACCGGAAAGAAAGGCTATTACAATATCCCAAAATTCAAGGACGGCATGGGTTACCATTTCGCTATCGGATACCCCTTCTAGCTGTTCCATTCCTAGGATTCTGTGGTCTTATCCAAGGTATTTCATTTTCAATAGGTCAACCCTAATTGGAAATGAGATACTTTTGCGCTCTCATTTTAATAACAAACAGATTAATTAACGAACAGAATCATGAAGAAGATTTTTTACTTAATGTTGGTAGCCCTTACTGTGGGTATGTTCACCGCTTGCGACGACGATGATGAGAATACCCCTCAAATCAACAACCCGGAACCCAAGGAACAATGGGGCAAGACGCTTCGAGGCGACAATCAAACCCTACTGGCCTTTCCTGATATCTATGCCGATTATTGGGAATACACCTATTCTTACAAAGATAATCCAAACATCGGCCTTCGTTTGACTGGAAAGTTCCCGAAGTCACGCTTCTTCAACTTCACGGTTTATAACGACGAGACCCAAATAGACGTATCCAGCATTGAAGACGTAAATATCCAACCCGACGACAGCTCCATCAACCCTTATGTAAAGGAAACAGATGACTACGGAGCAAATGGCTATACGATTTACATCATTCCCGCTAACACCCCCGCCAGCGCACGTGCCTCGATGAAGAACGTATGTGAGTTCCCGGAGGATGTCAATATGGTCTCCATTTTCATGCGTCTTTACTTGGCGAAACAATATAGCGGCGATGAGTATGGCGGCGTGGACATGCCTGCTATCCAAGCTTTCGACGTGACTACAGGTGAGGAAGTAGATTTCCTGAAGCGTGAGGTCTGCAACATCCACGAATCGTTGAACTTGCCGCCGATGGATTTCTCCGCCGACCTGCCGCAACTCCCGTTCATGCGTGCCCCGCTGAGCCTAATGTACCCGAACAGCCCGGCAGAATACCTATTCGCCCGCATCAAACTGAACGAAGGGGAGGTAGCTACTTTCCGTTTCATCCCTCCTACGGCTCCTAAAAGCGTAAGCGAATACGCCACCGCCGATGTACGATACTGGTCCATATGCCTTGGGTCAGCCGAGACCTACTCGTATGCCTCTATTTATGACGAGGAAATGCCTAAAGTGGACAAGGAAGGTTTCGTAACCTTTATCATAGCGGACGCCAACTCCGCCAAACTGCCCGATCTCCAAGCCAAGGCGGAAGCCAACGACGGTACATATATACTGACTTGGAACCGTAAGGAGCAAGGAGATGGAATCCTTGCCTTATACCGCAACATGGTGATCAACGAGAATTATCCACATTCCATGCGCAAGCTGATGGAGTCCGTTCCTCTAGCGGCCGCCGGCGGCGATATGAGCGGTTTCAACCCGATGAAGATGATCGCCATGCTCGCTATGGGCAACTGGGGACCGCAAGGCTATAAATTCAGCGAGGACGATTTCTTGAGCGATAGCTTCAATTACGCCAATATCCGAAGAATGAAATAAACCAATAGACATATCGTATTTTCAAGTCCCCTCGTATCCGGTCTTAACCGGAACAAGGGGACTTCCTTTTCACACTCTTATCATAAACCATGGAATTTAGATTCCTTATAGACGGGCGGTAATATAATCAATGATCTGCAGACAAAGGTTTGTGGTCTGCTCGTTCACGTCCAGTTCCGGATTCAGCTCTACCAAATCCATCGACTTAACCAGATTCGTAGACAACATATGATCCACGAAGTTATTAAACTCATCCGGCATCAGTCCCTCACACACACGGGTTCCCGTGCCCGGAGCGAAACGGGGGTCTATGCTATCCACGTCTATGCTGAAATGCACGTTGCGGATCTTCCGTTCCTTCAATTTCCGCTTGATATCCTCAGCTACGAAGCCGATGCCTTTCAGATGGATCGTCTCCATCGTATAGACACTCAGCTTCTCCCGCTCGATCAAATCCCACTCGCCCTCATCCAGACTGCGGGTCCCGACCAAGAATACGTTCTGCGGATTCACCTTATTCCCGGGAGCGTAGATATTCACCAGTTCCTCGCTTCCCATCCCCATCAACGCACTCAAAGGCATCCCGTGGATATTACCACTGGGAGAAGTCTCGCTGGTATTGATATCCCCATGAGCGTCCAGCCAGATAATGCCGAAATCATCATAACATTTACCCACGCCCGAGGCGCTACCTAAACCCAGCGAATGATCCCCGCCAATCACCAAGGGGAACGCTCCTCCACGCAATGTATCATAAACCAACTCCGCCAGATTTGTATTCACCTCCACGATCGCATCCAGATATTTCATGCTGTTACCCCGTACGAACTTATCCGCCTCGCTAACAGGGGGTACATACAAATTACCCAAGTCAAAGGCTTTATGCCCGTTCTTCCGGATCACCCCCATCAATCCCCGTTCCCGAAGGTGGTTCGGGGCACGCTCTACGCCAGCCCGGTCACATCCCAGATTCAAGGGAACACCTATTACATTTATCTTCATACACTAGAATTTAGCGAACGTATCTCGTATAATGCCAATCGCTTCCATCATTTGCTCCTCCGTAATCACCAAAGGAGGCGTGAAGCGGATGATATGATCGTGGGTAGGCTTGGCTATCAAACCGTTTTCCTTCAACGCCAAACAGATGTCCCATGCCGTCTTCCCATCTTTAGGTTCCGTCACGACAGCGTTCAGCAAGCCCTTACCCCGTACTTTCTTAATCATCGGATTATCGATCTTCTCGATCTCGCTACGGAACAATTCACCCATCTTAAACGCATTCTCCGACAAATGCTCGTCACGTACCACCTCCAAGGCTGCGATAGCGACTTTCGCCGCCAACGGATTTCCACCATACGTAGAACCGTGCTCTCCCGGAGCGATCGTAAGCATGATCTCATCGTCCGCCAATACCGCCGAGACCGGACTGACCCCACCGGACAACGCCTTTCCCAAGATCAAGATATCCGGACGAATCCCCTCGTAATCGCAAGCCAATAACTTACCGGTACGGCCGATACCCGTCTGTATCTCGTCCGCGATAAACAACACATTCTTTTGATGACAAAGATCATAGCAAGCCCGCAGATAACCATCGTCGGGCACCACTACCCCAGCCTCACCTTGGATCGGTTCCACCAAGAAGCCTACTACATCAGGATCTTTCAGGGCCTCGGCCAACGCATCCACATTATTATAGGGTATCTTTATAAATCCGGGCGTATAAGGGCCGAAATCGGCGTAGGAACTAGGATCGGTGCTCATGGAGATAATCGTGATCGTACGTCCGTGGAAATTCTCGCTACAAACCACGATCTTCGCACGCTCCGGGGCGACCCCTTTCCGACGGTATCCCCAACGGCGGCAAAGCTTCAAGGCCGTCTCTACCGCTTCGGCCCCCGTATTCATCGGCAAGAGCTTATCATATCCGAAGAACTTACAGGTAAATTCCATGTACTCACCCAGTATATCCGCATGAAAGGCACGGGATACGAGCGTAAGCTTCTCCGCCTGCTCCATCAGGGCCTTCACGATCTTAGGATGGCAATGTCCTTGGCTCAAGGCAGAATAGCCAGACAAGAAATCAAAATAACGTTTTCCTTCCACGTCCCACACGAACACGCCTTCGCCTCTTCTGAGAACGACCGGCAGGGGATGATAGTTGTGGGCACCATACTTCTCCTCTCTGGTAATGTAATCTTCCGGTTTCATACTATAATTGAGTTTAAATGACTGTCATATTGTAAGCGTTTACATCGGGATAGCTCAAAGATAAACATTTGCGGCTAACCAATTGATTACGGATATGTATGTTAAGAAACATATCCACAAAAAAGAAGGGATGCCCCGCTCTCCCCAAGGAGAAACAAGGGCATCCCTCTCACGTCAAACAAACAACGCTTAGTTCCGTATCCGTACCTTATAGGTCTGGTCGGCTATCCGGACAAGATAGACTCCCGCGGGAAGAGCGTGTCTTGTCTCGCCGGGAACGACCGCGAACCGGGCACGACTAGCACCCGACAGGCCGACAACCCATGCCTCAGCCGGACGATCCGCACGGATATGGAGGGCGTTGGCAGAGGTCCAAACCGCTATGCCTCCCTCTACCGAGGCATTCGATGTCGGGACATCCGGGGTATCCGGGGTGTCGGGTGTGTCAGGATAATCGGGATCCACCGGCCCAGATTTGGGCGTATAGCTTACCACGAACGGGCTGAAGCTGGCAACGGAGATCTCCATATAATCATCCTCTAATGTCAAATTGTTATTACCCTCGGAATACACGTCTACCACGCCGTCCGAGCGGAGGTGGATAATCACGATATCATGTTGGGTTTTATTTACGCCTTCCGGATACGGGATACGTACCGTCACGATATCGGAGGGCTGCACGGGAGTTACGGCGGTAGTGGTGGATGCGTCGGTAGCGGAAATCGTGGTCGTCACCTTAACCAAGGTCACTTCCATCACGATCTTCGGGGCATCAGGAGCGATACCCGCATCTTGGGCGGCAGCTTCCGCTTTCTCTTCAATCTCAGCCTTTTTCGCTGGGTCTTCTATATCTTCCTTCACCAAGCGGAGGCTGGAGAGTTCCGTATCCGATGGCAGGGATACGGCATCGGGGATGATCACGATCGGGTTATCATCCGTTGGAACATTCGTTCCCTCCTGCCCTTCCTTTTCCTTGGGAACGGCTGGCGTACCGATCTCTTCCGGGATTACGGGAGATTGCAGCTTAAAGGTAGCGGTTATCGTCAAGTCGTCGGTACCGGAGACGGTAATATTCCCAGATGCTAGCGGGTCATCATTCACTTTGTAACTCACGAATTCGTACTTTGGCAAGGCCGTATGTGCCAAGCTCAACTCAGTACCAACGGGTACGGCATCACCGGATTTCACGCTCACTTCCTTACCCTCTTTTGTATAAGAAACGGAGATCGTACCGCCTTCCGGCTGCAGGATCTTGACGTAATATTCCGACTCGGGAAGTACCGTGAAGTTTACCTCATACGTACGCTTGGTCTGTCCATCCTCGGCGGTAACGACCAAGGTAGCCTTGGCCGATCCACTCTCGAGCGATACGGTAGCCGTGAACGATCCTGTCGGTTCTACGGAAACAGGCGATCCATTCACGAGCAGCTCAGCCTTCGCATCGACCAGCTGGCCGGATAAGGTGAGGGTAGCCGATTTCTGGGTGGAATTTGGGAGCAGCACCTCATATTTCATCGTAGAGGCAAGAAAACCGGGAAGCGGGGTAACCTCCCCACTTCCTTCCTTATACGATAGGGAACTCAAACGGGCTTCCGAGGACAGAGCCACGAGGATAGGCTCAAATTTCACCTCAGCCTCCACCGTATAGGCCGGCATCAAGAAGTAGGTCGTACCATCTTTCTCTTTCTGCAACGGAACAGTATTGGTTTTATCCCCGACCTTCCCGGATACCTTCAAGGAGCCGAACACCATTTGGTAGCCTTTGTTGGGGGTGGCGGCAATCGTCACCTTCGTACCGGAGGCGACCTCGCCGCCGGAAACAATCGAACTACCCGGAGCATCGGCGGTACTCAAGGTAAGCGTACCGTTCGCCGGGTTGGCGAAGGTGACGGTGGACTGGATCTTCTCGTACTCCACCTCTACCGTGACCGGGAAGTCCGGCATGGTGAAGGTGTAGAGGTAGGCGATACCGCTACTGGCATCGGGCTTAAACGTAGCCGGTACCGTTTCGGAGGGCGTACCCGTGCGGTAAACCTTCGGGTAACCGGAAGCCATTCGGTAGCCGTCGGCGGGGGTGACGGTAATCGTCACCTCGGTGCCGGAATGCAAGGTCGTAGGGGATGTGAGGGTCTCACCGTCCGCCGAGATCGATAAGGAGGCAGATCCTTCCGCGGGAGCCTCGAAAGTCAACATGAAAGGAAGAGCGGGGTAGTCGGGACGGGCCTTCGTCTCGATCCCTTCCTGCGCCCGGGCGGTCATCGAGAAGACCGCCAGCAGGCATACGAGCCATAAACTAGTATATTGTTTCATATCAAAGCGCTATTTTATAAGTGATGTTATTGATTCGAACCATGTAAATACCGGAAGGCAAAGCCAAGCGGGTATCGCCGGGGACGATAGAGGCGGCGTAGACGGTACGTCCGTCGGAGCGTACCACGGTAAGCGCGGCGGCCTCCCCGGAATAGACATGCAGCGCACCGTCGGCGGCCCAGATACGGACAGCGGCGGTAGCGGTAGCGATCTCGTTGGCGGTCACCACGGAGCCATCGCACACACCCACGCTACGAACCAGCGAGCGGGTGACGGCATTGGCGGTGATGTATGCCTCGAAAGGCTTCAGCACATAATCCGCCTCCTGAAGGTCGAAGCGGGTACCCTCGGCATTGAGCACGTAGATACCACGGAGCGTAAGGTTGGCGAGATTCGGGTTCGTCCGGAAGAGGAACACGCCGTTCTCGAGGGCATCGCCGGAAGCGACCGTAGCCGTAGCCGGTATCTCGATCGGCGCGTCGGAGGCTGTTTGGCTAAAGGTTACCCGAGTCAAGGCTGCGTCGGCGGCCAACAGATAGGGGCTACCGGCGGTGAGATCGACCCTTTTCCCGTAAAGGACAGAGACCTCTTCCCAACCTTGGGCAACGGCCTCCTTAGCGGTGTAGCCGGTGGCGGCATAAAGGATTAGCCCACTACCATATTCCGCAGAGGCTGTCAATTCGATAGGGCTACCGAAGGTCGTCCATTTGTTATTCAGCGAACGGTTGGTTTTGAAAGTCTTGGACACCTTCAGCGCATTCGTTGTCACGACCTGCGCACCCTCCTCCAATGTCAACTCAAAGACGGACGCATTCTCGCTATCGACGGTAAGCACGCCATCGGATTTAACGATGACACTCTGTGACAGGCCGGCCTCGGAGAGATTCTGATTGCCGGAGATCTCGACCTCTTTCCAATCACTCACCTCCGTAAAGGTCGTTACCCTACCATCCGCCTCGGGAGCAGGGAAGCGATCGATTGCCGTGCCTTCGCTATCGAGGCCTTTCTGCGGGATAAACGTACTAGCTTTCATCTCCCAGAGCTTATACTCCTCGCCCGCCGTAACGGTAGTGGCTAAGGTCTTGTTGTAGCGTTTTACTTCGATGGGCTGGGATGAGCGAGGCAGAAACCTTATCGTAGCGCCAGCATCTCCCGCCTCATCCGTGAACAGACATTCCATCCAAGCATTGGTAAGGGTACCGGTGTTATGGATAGCGGTGTGGGCACAATGGAAAGTGGTATAGCCATTTACCGGATCAAGCACGCTGAAGGTGCCAGAGTTATCGAGGCAGTAATGCATATCGGACGAGCTGCTGTTTTCAATGCGGAAGCTGCTGCCCGACAGCCTCAAGGTGCCTTTATTGATCAAGGTAGAGGCACCGGACGAGCCGAGGATCGAACCGGTCTGCGCAATTGTCAGATCGCAACCTTCGTTGACGGTCAAGGCAGCACCGTCGGTCGGGCGTATCGTTACGTAATTCAACGTCAGCGTCGGGTTGCCGGTAGCGGTGGCGACGATGAGCTTGTTGGCGGAAGGGCCTGGGGGTGACGATATTTTGCCGTTGAAACGGGTCTCCGTTCCGGCTCCCTTTTTATAACTCCATTTGTTGTTGGAGTAGAAGAGCATGAAGGTCATCGTATCGCTAGAAGACAAGGGCAGTGACAACAAGGACCTCAGATAGGAGGCAGACGACAAGCCGGACTGGCCGGGGATAATAGTACTCGCGTAAGCTGTAGGCAGACCGTCAGCGCCATAGCCGGCAATAGCTTTCAGTTGCGGGAGCAGGCCGTTCTCGGCGGTACCGATGGCGGTGAAGGCTTGTGTATTTTCGGGGCCTGCCCAAGCGGCGATCTCGGCGGCGACATCATCGAGGTAAGTGTCGGCACCGTTTGCCTTATCGCTACCTATGTTATCGGTAGGGACGGCTGGCGTATTATCTCCTATCGTCAGTTGGATCATGGTGCTGGCGTAGTTGTCGAGAAGGGTAACTTTATTAGTAGGTGAATCAGATCCGAGAATCCGACCGGCCTGTTTATCCGACGTATTTCCTAAGGCTTTCACGCCGGCGGTAGTTAAGGCGAGGCAATTCTTTATCGTTATATTAATGTTTCCAGCAAAAGCTTGCCCCACAATACCACCTGCGGCAGCTATCCGGCTGTCGCTGTTTGATCCTGCAGAAACAGCGCCTGTGGCAAAACAAGATTCAATCGTCGTTTTCTCAGATAGTCCGGCAATGCCGCCGGAATAAGCATTAGCAGCGGAAGATTTAGCGATTATCCACCCTGTCGAATAGCAGTGCGATATGCTACAATTACCGCTACTATAGGCTCCGATACCGCCCGCATACGCGGCATCGCTAGAACCAGAACCGGTAGCAGTAACACGGATATCCTCCGTATTGAAGCAGGAAACGATAGAAGAGCCATTATTAGTCGCTACGATTCCACCACCACGACCCATCTTTCCGGTCATAGTGACAGCTCCCCTGTTTGAACAAGCGCTAATCACCGAACCTTCAGAGTAACCGGCAATTCCACCGAGAGACCCAGAATTGCCGGTCACAGAAAAACTAACCTTGCATTGATTATGGCAATTGATGATTTTTCCATTCTTTACATAACCTGCCACGCAGCCAAGATAGTAAGCGGTGTCTTGAGCATTAGCAATAGTTGTCAAATTAATATTGTCAGATCCTGCCATCGTCAGATTCCGCACGGTCGCTCCATACAGATAACCGAAAAGGCCGATATAGTAAAACGAGGCCGAGGAGATCGTCATTCCGGTAATCGTATGGCCGCCACCATCGAAGGTGCCTTGAAAGTAGTAACGTGCATCGAAGCCTTTATAAGTCCCTATCGGTATCCAATTAGCCTCGAAGCCGCTCGCCACGCCTTGGGCAGGTTTCGCCAGCGAGATATCGTCCGCAAGCGTAACCGTACAGTCCTTGAAGCCCTCGGAGGCGGGATAGGAATCGGTATAGGTTTTATCGGCATCGGCGATTGTCTTCCCGTTATTCGTCACCCAAGCGATCCACGCGAGGCCGCAGGCGGTCTTGACGGTGTAGGTAGTGCCGGAGACGGCGACATCGGTGCCAGTCGGGCCGACATTGGCTAATTTGGCGTACTCGGGCCAGTCGGCGGGGAGAGTCGTCATGCCTGAGAAGGAGACTAATTTATCTTCCGTTGCCGTAAAGACGGTTGTTCCTTTCGAATCCATCAGTTGTTCGTTGCCCAGCCAAAGGGTGTAGCCGGTGTTCTTTGTGACGTTGATGGCGAAACCCTTCTTTTTACCGTCGGTGGTGAATTGGATAACGGGATCGAACGATTGGCCGCTGGCGTCTTTCACCTCGAGCGTCTGGCCACTCGTTGGGGCGGTGGCGAACTGCCATTGGAGGAAGGGGGATTTCACTCTAGAGCTTCCATAAATTGCGTCTCCATCTTTATCTTCCGAAGAAACCGTTACTTTCGCGTCTTCGGTAGCCGAGAAAGCACCCCAATTGTCTAGAAACACAGCAACAGCTTCCGCCGTGACAGTTATCTTGCCTTTGATGGTGGTATTTATAGCAGAACTAGTAGAGTACAGATATATTCCATATGATCCAGTTCCTTCCGCGGCGATATTCAATCCGGCGGTGCCACCATCCAGAAGCAGGATGCATCCTTGGTAGTTATTAATCACATCCTTTTTCGCTTTCAGGTTACTGGCAGAGTTGCCTGTCGCTTGGATACAGAACGGTTTACTGCCCTCCAGATAAAATAATGAGCCGTCGGCAGTAGTGGAGGTCAGGTTTAGCCCATCCAATTTTAGGATCGGGTAGCTGTCAAGATTATTCGCGTCGGCTATCGCTTTCTCGCTTTTGATATTGATCGCGCCCTGCTGCCAGTTTGCGTTCGTGCCCGTCAGCGTACCGGAGAACTCGGTGTCGGTGCCATTAGTCCCGATCTTGTAAAACCAAGCGTAATCGGTCGAGCCGGCGGTTTTCGGTTTATAGGTGAGGGTTAGTTTATCAGTAATACTAGTACTAGCCACGTCAAGCGGCTGTGGCTGCGCTTGCGCTCCTGCCATTGCCGGCCCCCATAGGGCCAGCGTCAGGATACAGAACATCCGCACGGCGGCCCGGAGGGAGAGCCGCGCGGATATCTTTCTAGAAAGATAAAATTCGTTCATATGGATTCGATTTTAAGTGTTTGACAATTTGCTAGGCTCAGATCTCGTCCGGGCTCTCGCTATCGCCGCCGGGGTTCTCGGGGTCGGGCGCAGGGTCGGGTGTGGGATAAGGCTTGTCGTCGGACTTGGAGGGGCTGGTGGGGCCTCCCTTGGCGGCGATGAGGTTCTTATACTTGCGGAAGATCTGGTTCACGGTGTCGATGAAGGCGTTGATGGCCTCGGTAGGCTCAAGTACGGCGTAGGCGTTGACACGCTGGATGATGAGGTCGAGGGTCTCGTCGGTCGCCTTGCGGGCCTTGGTGGTATCGGTCTTCACACGGGCGGAGTACTCGTCGGTGCGGGTGATGTCGAGAGCCTTGTAGGCATCGTTCAAGGTTTTCAACTGGGCCACGTAGGTGTCGAGGTGGAGGGTCTTGAGGGCTTCCGATACGTCAGCCTTGGCGAGGTCGAGCAGCAGGCCGTCGATCAGGGCGGTCTCCTCGGCGTAGGCCTTGGCGTAGATCTTGTCGTAGGCCCGCAGCACGCTGTCTACCAGCAGGGCGGGGGTACGCAGGGTCTCGTCGGGGCATACCTTATAGGAGCCGTTCATGGAGTAGATGAACTGGAGGGTCTTGTCACGCTCCTTGTCTTTCGCCTCCAGCTGGGCGGTGGAGGCGCTCTTGGTGACGCGGTTCACGCACTCCGCCTCCCGGTCGATGCATTCCTTGTAACCCGGGGCGAGGGCCTCCAGATGGAGGGCGGCCACGGTCGTATCCAAGATACGGGCGTAGATCTCGTTGTTCATGTTCATGTGGCCGGCGTTGGTCAATGCGGTCTTCGATACCGATCCGATTTGTTTCGCTAAACTCATACTGTTTGTTGTTTTTTCGTTAATACTTTCCTCTTGTCCACAGACGTAAGGTTTCCTACAAATGCAGGATAATCCCTTTGATAATCATATATTTTTCTATCAAACAATGCCTACGGGTGTCGAAATCTCTCCCGAGGCCCCGGAAAGGGCCGCTACGATCGTAGGGATCGCTCCGGAGGTCTCGGGAGGGACCGCTACGGCTGTCGGCATCGCTCCGGAGGCCTCGGGAGGGATGGCTACGGTCGTAGGGATCGTTTCCGAGGCATTTCGCTAGTCCGTCGCTTTCGTAAACCGGATCGGCCAGTCCAATGCCTTGGTGGTGTAGACCGGGAAGATCCATTGCTTATGGTTGGTCGCCTTGTTCCGGCCGAACCAGCTGTCGCCCTCGTTGAGGTCGTTCTCTTGGTCCACCCCGAAGCGGTACGGCGGGTTCTCGCTCTTCAATTTATACTCCTTGCTTCCCCAATAGGCCGGGAATTGCTCGTCGATGGAGTAAGGAAGCGTCATGTCGGTACCGGGCGAGGTGGCGATCACGTAGTATAGGTCATCGCTCTTCCCCTTGCGGGCGATGCCCACGCCGGTGACCGGTTCCTTATGGCTGTCGTCGGGCGAGAACTTCAAGCAAACGTAATGGTTATCGATCGCGTCCCACATCATTCCCGATTCGGCATCCTGCCCCCGCGGTTCGAAGCCGTGCTTGCGGGCGTCGTCCTCCTTCATGAAGCGCATGTGGTAGATGGGGCGGCACTCGTCCTTGAAGTCGAGGGCTACCCACCAGAGCTGGTCGGCGTTATCCCCCACGTCGAGGTACTCGTGGGCCGAGGTATCGAGCATCTTGCCGATCCGCGAGTCGTTCGGTCCCTTGGTATTCAGCACCAACGGACTGTAGATGCGTTCCTTGCCGTCCGGCCCGGTGAAGACACGTTGTCCGGCGGGATCCCCGTGATTGTCCTTCCCGGTACGCATCATGAAGTCGGCCAGGATCAGCTGCGGTTTCTTGGCCAGCTTCGAACGCGCCTCCACGTAGGAGTCCAGATATTTCTTCAGCGCATCTTGCCGCGCGTAGTTCTTCGTCAGGTAATACAGGGGGACCAGGAAGCAACGGGTGGTATCGCCCCTCGGGCCGTAGCTTACGAGGTGGAGGTTGCTGTTCTCGTCGGCGATGGACTTGTCCCAGCTCTCGAAGTCCACGGAGGCGTTGCCGCCGGTGATGATCATGATGCTCTCCTCGGACATATGCTCGTTCAGCTCCGACTTCGTATAGCCGCCCCCGGCGCCGATCTTGCCGCCGTGGGTACCCATCACGCGGTAGTAGGTCTGGAGCCAGTTCTCGTTCTCTCCCGCCGGCGACGACGACTTGGCGGAAAGCTCCGCCTCGGCGGCGAACACCGTCTCGTCGTAATAGAGGTTCTCCTTCCGGCTGTAGATATAGGTATAGCTCCCGCCGAAGACACCGCCCACCAGCACGTGGGTGCCGTAGGTGTCGTATAGATCGTAGATGCCCTTCTGCGTGTTGCCGTATCGCTTGTAGAGGTCGCTATTGGTTTCGTTCAGCAAGCGCGAGGCGGTCGTGGTGAGGAACGGCAGGAAGACGTCGGGATTGCTGGCGGAGGTATAGATGGCGGTGGCCATATGCAGCTCCACCATCGGCTTGACATGCACGTCCACGTGATACTCGAAGCGGTTGGACGAGGTCTGGTTATGCTGGAACCGCTGGTCGAAGGAGCCGGAGAAGAGTTTCGACCTCGTAGGCGTAGGAGCGCCTTGGTTCGTGAAGCCGAGGCTGCTCACCGAGATGCCGAGCTCCTGCCACATGTTGTCCACCATCTCCTCGTAGTCCACGCCGGAGCGTTCCCGTCCCCACGACTCGGCGTGGGGGGTCTTCACGAAAGCCTCCGTGCCGTACATCAGGTCGAAATCTAGGAAAGGCTCGCTAGGGGCGGCGAAGATATCGCCCGCCGTGTTCACCGTCTTGCCCACGTTGTGCATATAGCTCGGGGCGTTATCCGACGCTGAGCTTTCCAGCTTGGGTTGCGACACGAGGAAGAGCGTGTCCGTCGCCGCCTCCCCCGACTTGCTGGCGATCCCCCGCAGGGCAATCTTCTCGAGGAAAGGCTTACGCTCCACCTCCTTCTTGAGGTTGAGCACGAGGAAGCGGCTCTCGGCCCCCTGCCTCATCTCCCAATCGAAATACTTGCCGCTGAACTCGAAGTCGCGGATACGATCATCGTGCACCGGGATGGCGATCTCGCCCTCCCACGGATGGATGATGAACAGCCGGTTGCCGTCCGACTCGTCGGAGAGGTTGAACTCCGCCACACGCTGGGGGACGTACACTTCCGTGTCGTCGTCGGAACATCCCGTGAGGAAGGCCGACACCACCAGCGTCAAAATACCGAAAAATAAAGATTCTCTTCTCATACTGATTCTTCTTAGATAAAGGTGTATACTCTATATTATAATGTAGGGAGTTCGCCTCCCCATGACCCTATTCGATCGCCCGTACCCATTCGTCCATGCCCTTGGCGGCCTCCGGCGGCATCTTCTGTTTCAGCCGGTAGCGGGTGGTGTGCAAGCTTCCGATGGAGATAGACATCTTGTCGGCGATCTCCCGGTTGCTCAGGTTCATCTTGATCAGCATGCAAAGCGTTTCCTCCGCCGGCGTGATCCCCGGCACCCGCTCCCTAAGCGTCGGCAGGAAACCCGGATACGATGCCCGGAACGATCGGTGGAACGATCCGTTCCCTTTTCGCTCCGGATCGGCGGGAAGGCACGAGGCCAGCAGGTGCTCCTTCCGTATCGGGCACTCGGCGGCGTGACGCTCCAAGTGTTCCGACAGTACGTCGAACCGCTCGTCGATCCGCCGGCGCAGATGCTTCCATGCGAACACCCAGCAGCCCCCGCAGAGGAGGAGCGCCAGCATCCCGCACATCATCAAAATCCGTAAGTATGACCCTTCCATTACTACTTCGTTTTTGTTTCTCAAAGGAAACCATTCCTATCCTTATACGACGAATTCTTTTTTGAGCAATCCGCTCAACAAGTCCTCAACAACGGCCTTATCCGCACGAAATGCGATCATCAATTTAATTGACACGCCGCTCGGGGCACCGGTGGTACGGACAAGTCAAAGGTACGCCGCCGGGCCTTCGGACGGATAAAAAACCAATAGATGATTCAATCGATTTATACCCCGGGACACGCTATTTTCCATGAAAAACGGCGTATATTCGCGATAAACCATAAAATCCTACGCAGATGAGAGACATCACGCATTTCCTGCTAGCCACCCTCCTCTCGCTAGCCACCCTCGCTTGCCGGCACGACACGCCTCCCGCGGACGGCTTCCTCTCCCGGCAGCTTCCGCCCGATACCAAGGAGATACTCCGGCAGCTCAACGACCGCGACAACCGGGAGGAGGCCTTGCACCTCGCCGACAGCCTCGCCGCCCTTCCCCCCTCCGACGACCCGTGGCTAGAGATCCGTATCGCCCAAGCGGTAGCCAACACGCTCTATAAATTCCGCCGCGACCCTTCGGATGCGATCCGTGTGCAAGAAAGGGCAGTCGCCGTCTATCGCCTCCACCCCGATGCCGCCGACGATCCGGCCGACCTGCTCTCTACCCTCGGCCATTATTACCGCCGCAAGGGAATGCGGGAAAAAGAGGTGGAAGTCATACAGGAAGCCATGGACTGGTGCGTAGCCCACCCCGAGAAGCTCAACCGGGGTTTCGTCTACACCTTCGCCGACCTCTCCTCCACCTATAGCGACCTCGGATTGTACGACAAGGCTATGGAGGCCATCTCACGCTCCATCGACTACTCCCTCCAGTTGGATAGTTTTACCATCAGCGACCTCTACCGGATGAAAGCCGGGATATTCTGGGAGCTGGAACAGCACGACTCTACCTTATATTACGCACGGCAGGCCTTAAAGAGAGGGGAGGAGCTGAAAGAGAACGCCTATGTCCTCGCCGCCAAAAACATACTTTACAATTATTACTACGAATATGTGCCCGACTCTATCCCTGCCGCCCTCGAAGGGTACAAGGAATTAATAGAAGAGGAAGACGCGATCTCCGCGGGGTATCAAGATCTTTTCAAATTCATGCTGGGGGCCTGCCTCGTACGCAACGGAAAGCCGGAAAAAGGCTTCCCCCTGATGGAAGAGGCCTACGCTCTCTACAAGAAATATGAGGCGAACGATATGATGGATTGGACCGGACGGCATTTGCTCAACCTTTACGCCGAACAGAAGAAGGGAGACAAGATGGCCGAGATCTACCCGCAATACAAGGAGATACACGACTCGTTGCAACTGGCGGAGAAGCAGCGGTACGCCATTGGTGCCAACGTACGCTACGAGACCGGACGGAAGGAGCAGGAGAATCGGGCCTTATCCGCCGAAGTGGCCTTGAAGGAACGTTCGCTCGTTTATACGCGCGTCATCCTGATCCTAGCCATTTGCCTGCTGACCGGGATCATTGTCTACGCACTCCAACGTCGCCGGCTTCACCAACGTGAGCGGGAGATCCAGCGTCAACGACTGGATAATCTCCTCGCTACCCAACAAGAACTGAACCGCCGCAATGAGCGACTGAGCGCCGAGCTGGAGCAAGCCGCCCATAACGAGGTGATCGACAGCGTACGCCAGAAGCTCAACCCCTCCTTGCTGAGCGGCGAGGACGAGTTGCGGTTCCGCCAATCCTTCGCTGCCCTGTACCCTCGCTTCCTGCCCGGCTTGCGTAAGGACTTCCCGGAACTGACCAAATCCGACGAACTGCTCTGCATGCTGATCTACCTGAAGCAGAGCACGGACGAGATCTCGTTGGCCTTGGGCATCTCCCGTCCCAGCGTCAACTCCGGACGCAGCCGTATCCGCAAGAAACTTGGATTGCAGAAAGAGGAATCCTTGGACGAATTCCTGCAAAAAAGATAATCCCTCCTTTCCGGCGGCTGCCACCCGAAGGTGGCATGCTCGCCGGAAAGAGGGGATCAAGGGCGGATCAAGTACGAACCGCTACGCATAGCCGATAAAGGCCGCTTATAAAGTTGTCAGATAATTTTTCAGCGGATTGGAGTACATCTCTAAGATCTTCTTACGTAAGAACGCCTCATCCTTGTTCGGAAGGACGATCTTATCCAATTGTCCTTGCAAGTATTCCTCGAATTGCTTCTTATCCTTCGGACCATAATGTTCTTGGAAACGACGAGTGCCGTTCAGTAAGTCATACGCCACGTAATTGCACGGATAGAAACGATAGTTCTTATAGATCTCCCGGTCAATAACGGACGCAATAGCGCTTACCAGCTCATTCTTCTCCATATCCTTGTCCAGTTTAGCCAAGGAATCATTGATCGGGGAAGTGATCGTGAAGTGGACACGACCCTTATTATTCAGGATACCCGTTTCCATACTCAACAAATCATCCCGCTGACATTTCACGTAATCCGGATCATCCCGCTTCATCTGGAATTCTTTCGCCTTCAAGAAATCGCAAGGATCAAACTCGTAGGAGATAGCGACCGGTACGATATTCAAGTCCATCAAATTCAACAACAGATTATCCTTATCGCCGCCGATACTCAACATCTTCAATACGCTACCCTGCGTACGATCGTCCGAGTCCTTGGCACGTCCCTCACGCTGGGCGATCCATACAGACTCGTTCACATTCTTGATCGCATGATGGATATAGGCGGAAAGCGTCTTGCTGACCTCCAACATCTGACGAACAGAAACACCACGCTTCACAATAAAGCTATTGTTCAAGCGTACCAATGTCTCGATCCACGGACGGATTAAAAGATTGTCGCCGATAGCGACCTGCGTCATACCATACCCCACATCATATAACATGACATTCAAGAAGGAGGCATCCAATACGATATCCCTATGGTTCGAGATAAACGTACAGGCCGCCTTATCTTTCGGCAGACGGCTACGCCCTGAGATAGTAAGCGAGAAAGTAGTATTTTTCGCCACCGTCATTACAGCGTCATAGGCCAGAGTAGATTTAAACTCCTCCTTCGTCTTGCAAGCACGCATGGCAACTGAGAATTCCTCCCAATTCAAATTCGGCTTTATGTAACGTAAAGCCCGCTCGAAATCCTCATTGGCGACCAATTTTTCAATCGCGTCCTTCACCTCACTGTTGTTCAGCGGACGGATGTCGTCGAAATTAGGGGAAACTGTTTCTGTATCCATATCTATTCATTTTGTTTTTCTGTTTTTGAGTTCGTCTTCAATAATGTCTGTCATGACATCCTTTATATCCAATCCCGCCGCACGTACTTGCTGTGGGATAAAGCTGGTAGCCGTCATTCCCGGTGTCGTGTTTATTTCCAGTAAGACAGGCTCCCCGTCTGCCGGAATAATATAATCCACACGAATCAGTCCTTTGGCGCCCAATATATCGTAGATCCTTGATGTCTTGCGCTGTATCAACTCCGTCAACTCGGCGGAGATACGGGCCGGAGTGATCTCGTCCACCTGCCCGTTATACTTTGCGTCGAAATCGAAGAATTCGTTATCCGTAACCACTTCGGTCAAAGGAAAGACAACCTCTTTACCCTCCACCTTATAGCAACCGCATGTCACTTCCGTTCCATCGATAAAGCTCTCAAGAATCACCTCACGTCCTTCCCCAAACGCCTTAGCGATAGCGGGCTGGATAGCGGAGACCTCTTTCACCTTCGTCACGCCAAAACTACTACCCCCATCGTTTGGTTTCACGAAAATAGGCAAACCCAAACGAGTCACGACTTCTTCGTCCGTAATAGTCTCTCCCTTGAATAAATGAATGGATGCGGCAATTTTTACACCAAAGTCTTTCAAGTAATGATTGCATACGTATTTATTGAATGTCAAAGCGCTCACCAGCATCCCGCAAGACGAGTAAGGCATACCGATCATATCGAAATATCCTTGCAGACGTCCGTCCTCGCCCGGAGTACCGTGTATCGTTATATAAGCGAAGTCAAAATGCCTCGCCACGCCATTCTCCTTGAAGCTAAAATCATTCTTATCAATTGGTGTATGTTCCCCGCTAGGAAGTATAACCGCCCACTCATCCCTCTTAACGATGGCAATATATAAATTATATTTGTCTTTATCAATAAAAGAGTAGATTCCGTCCGCACTTTTTAATGAAATAACGATCTCGGAGGAATCTCCCCCTGCTACGATAGCGATGTTCTTTTTCATTTTTATAATTCTTTAGTGTTCGCGTATACACGCCATCTGTCGATCAGCTGCTGCATATCGGAAGGAATCTCGGAATCGAAAAACATCTCCTCTCCCGTAGTAGGATGAACGAACCCCAACGTCTTAGCATGCAAGGCCTGACGTGGACAAATAGCGAAACAGTTTTGCACGAACTGTTTATATTTAGTAAAAGTTGTTCCTTTCAGGATCTCATGTCCGCCATACCGCTCATCGTTGAAAAGCGTATGACCGATATATTTCATATGTACACGGATCTGGTGCGTGCGCCCCGTCTCCAGACGGCACTCCACCAAGCTCACGTAGCCCAAGCGTTCCAATACGGTATAATGGGTGACGGCGGTCTTGCCCTGATCGCCTTCCGGGAAGACGGTCATTTGCATACGGTCACGAGGGTCACGGCCGATATTTCCCTCGATACGCCCCTCATCCTCTTGAACGATGCCCCATACCAAGGCACGGTATTTACGTTTGGTTGTCTTGTTGAAGAACTGCAGGCTTAGGTTACTCTTGGCCTCCGGGCGTTTAGCCACCACCAATAAGCCCGACGTATCCTTATCGATACGGTGTACCAAGCCTAAACGAGGATCGGAAGGATCATAATAGGGATCATCCTTCAAATAATAAGCCAAGGCATTCACCAACGTACCGGTATAATTACCGTGACCGGGATGTACGACCAAGCCTGCCGGCTTATTCACCACCAGCAAATCATCGTCCTCATATACTATATTCAAAGGGATATCTTCGGGGATAATCTCCAGTTCCCGGCGTGGGCGATCCATCACGACAGAAACCACATCCAAAGGTTTCACCCGGTAATTACTTTTCACCGGCTTATCGTTCACCAAGATACAACCCGCCTCAGCCGCCAATTGGATGCGGTTACGGGTAGCGCCCATCATACGGTCTACCAAGAACTTATCCACCCGGAGCAGGGATTGCCCCTTGTCCGCTACGAAACGGAAATGCTCATACATCTGGCTCGACGATGTTTCGTCTTCTTCCGGCATCAACAGGTCGTCTACCTGTTCATCATCCATATCGTCCAAAAACTCGTCCATTCCCTTAAAACCAGTTTTCTATATCACTATCCAATGGTTCTACCGGAATACTATCCAAAGCCAATGAGTCGGGAAGCATATTCGGATCGCCACTGCTTACTTTCAATACCAGATGAGCGGTCAACGGTACATGTTCCCCTTTGAGCAAGGTACGCCCGTTTAACTCCACCCCCATCGCCAAATCTTTATAATCGCCCGGCACATACTCTATCTCGACCGACGAGAAGCCACGGGCCCGCAGCAAGGCATACGCCTGACGGAAAGATAAGTCTTCCACCTCCGGTATCACGGCCATCTGGGAGGTCAACGCGTTAATCGTAACAAAGACGATCCGCCCCTCTTTCACCTTCGATCCGACACCGGGAACCAACTCCACGATGGAGCCCGGAGCCACATCTTTCGAGAATACGGAATCGATCACGTTATAGCGTAGCTTATTATTCCCGAAAAACTCGGCGGCGTCCTCTAGCTTCATTCCTTTCACGTCCGGAACGACCACCGCTTGATTATGGCGGGTATAAGAATCCAGCCACGCCAGCACGCCATAAACAACGCCGCACGACACGACTATCACCAACAAGAGATTGATGACAAACGGATTCTTTATCAGTTTTACAAAAAAGTTACTCATTTCACGTATGTATTTGTAGGCGGTTCAAAAGTAGAAAAAAAACGGCATATAGACCAATATCCACCAGAGCAATACTACAAAAACAAAGAAAGTAAAGGCTTTTTAGGAAAAAACCTCTACTTTCTTTATAAATCTTTAGAACGTGACTAATTATCCGTTGTATTCGTCAGATACCGTTAATTTAGCTCTGCCTTTAGCACGACGAGAAGCTAATACTCTACGGCCATTAGCGGTAGCCATTCTTGAACGGAAGCCATGCTTGTTCTTTCTTTTTCTGTTGGAAGGTTGGAATGTTCTTTTCATCTTTCTATATTATTTATTATTATTCGCATACTTATTCGGGCTGCAAAGATAGAGCCTTTTTTTTAATAAACAAAGGGTTGTGCAATTTTTTACACAAGAACCTTTGATATCAGACCAAAGCAAGTTAACTGCATGGGGCAAGTAAGTTAAAATGAAGAAAGCGATGCCGCCCATCTCCTTACGGAATGAATGGCATCGATAAAGCACGAATGCTATATGAGGTAAAGGGCCGGGGAGGAGGTGCAGCCTACGTGTAAAACAAATTCAATCCATTGTGTGCTGCACGCTCCCCGCATCCGTCATTCACATGATGGATGGGAACCCATTATCTTGCCAATCGAATATCAGAACCTTCGGCTAAATCTTCTATGGAAGGATTAGCTCTATAGGTATTTCCGTTTTTATTATATGTAATATTAACTGTCATACCCTTGCTGGGATTACCGTAATACGTATAAGTATACTTTCCATTGCTACAAGACATGCTACCATTCAAACAACTTACAGTAGGAGGATATCCCTCACTCTCCCAGCTCCACCCCCAATAATATCCATATTCTATAGAACCAGTCATTGCCGGTAATAAATTGATATTCGGATTCTTCTTGTAATCACTTACAGACATCGAGACCGTATAATCTTTACTATTTTTATAAGAGAACGTTATTGTCGCATTATCGTCAACTTTCTCCAAAATAGAGCTTGCCATAGAATAACTACCCTCATCATCCATGATTGATATATTTCCAGATTTTCCTCCATCGATAGCGTATGAAATCTGCGAATTCTTACCTACAGAGCCCCAGTTCCACCCCCAATTATTACGATAATATGATGCAGATCCATTTATCGGGAAATCCTTCGTGCTCTTTACATTTATATTAGCTGTCTGAAAATTCTCATTTTCTATAGTTACAATTCCATTACTATTATCGACACTCGTTTTAAACGACACGGTTTGAGGACCAGAAGACACGGCTTCATAGATATAATAATACGTATTATCCTCATATACGATCAACATATTCTGATCATCACCCACGGGATAAAGTTTCGTAGCATGAATCTTACACTCTACCGGGAAACTCGGATAGTCTGAAGGAATAGTGAATGACAAGTCGATTTTCTGATCTTTGCCCGCATAATAGATTAGGGGCGTATATGGATTAAATGTATACATCTCAGAAGCAATGACAGTTATCTCCCGGGACAAAACACCTTTGCTCACTCGAATCTTCGCCGTTTGACTTCCCTTTTCCACATGAGCGACCTTCGCAGTTATTAACCCGTTCGTTATATTCAAGTTCGATAAGATATTTCCCTGATCTTCCAATATGGAAACGTTCATGTCCGTATTATTTGCCGTAGACAATCCATTGGGATAGTAATTGGCTTGTACACTTAAATTTGAAGATGATGTAAATAGATGAATCAGTTTATCCACTACCAAACGATTTCCATTCGCGTCTGAAATAATTGGGGATTCTTTCAATATCTCCGCATACAAGTCATTAGAAGGAGCGCTCTTCTTCGCATCCTCCAATGATTCGGCACCACTATTGCTTCCGCCTGTAAATCCTTTGATTATAATACTATAGTTGAAATTTCGTTCAATCTTATAAGCTTTCTTCTCTGAATTTAATAGATGTATTTTGTAATATCTGCCATTAGAGCCATTTTGAATGATCACATAGGTAGTATTATCACTTGTGTTAGGGGATTCGAACAGATATTTTTCATTCGTATCAAAGTCTGAACCTTCCGAATATTTCATAGAAACCGGCAAAGTCAAAACCTCATTATCATTACGGTCAAAAGTGTTATCACCGTTCTCATTATAGGGTGCCACCGTTCCTTTTGATGCATAGTGATACACACCATATCCTCCTATAGTGAAGCCCTGCACGCCTGCATCGACACCTACCGTTACCTTTGCGTAATTACGCAACAAACTTACACTGACCGTTTGGTTAAAATCAGAAACTTCTGCCCTTCCCCAAAAAGCAAGCTCACCTGTTACCAAAGGGGCTATAACCTCTCCTTCGTTTTTTCCTTTATTTGCTTCTTCGTTAAATCCACTCCAATTATAATTACAAATAAAGTGAATATACTTAGTCGCTTTTGGAACCCTAGCAGTTCCACTTGTCAAATCCGCAGAGACATCTACCTTTCCAAGGAAAACGTTCTCCTCATCAAAAGTCATTAAAGATAAACTACTCACGCCATCTGCCGCTGTTTTTGTTTTCACAGAATAATCCGGTACAGTCAATGAGAAATTGACTACAGCAAAATCACCGCTATCTTTATTCTCTATTGATTGCTCCAATATATCCTCTTGACAAGAGAATAATGCCAGAAACATTACTGAGAATATGTATATTAAATTTTTCATTTTCCTTATGTTTTTATATTCTATAAAAATCTTTACATCTCACCATCCTTGACATCTCTAACACAACGTACCGTAGCAGCCTTTGAGGTAGACGATTGGTTATTAGTAGTTGCATCCATCATTTGGACTGCTTCTGATCTTCTGGAACTCCAATAAAATCTTCCAGTTAAAATCATATCGAAACCAGAGCCTTGTACATTCTGCAAATAATCAATCATATAGAGCTCAGCAAGAGTTGGAAGCCGCCAGTCATTATGAGTAACATATGAAGTACCAGATTTCTCTCTCTCCGAATAACCACGACAATGTTCGACAGCGTCAGTATAAGACATTTTCGAAGTAGTACCGGCATGAGATGCCAACATAAATCGAGGAGACATTAAACGATTATTGTCATCACTATCCACAGTATTCCCTTCTCCTGAGATTGCAGGATAGCCTATCACAACTGTCTGCTTTAGATAGTTCACGTATTGTTGACTCAATTTGTTAAAATCAGCTTTATCTGTTTCACTTCCATTTTTTATAATTGTACTAGATATATCACTCAAATTAGCTACTAAAACATTTACTATGTACATAGACTTATTATTCAAACTACCAGAAACAGATTCTTTAGTAGTACGGGCAGATAAGAACAATGGTGGATACTGTATTATTCTCACTTTCTCCGATAGCCCATTATTATTTCTGACCACAAACTCTATGACACGAGGTAAAAAATTCACAGGTATTGGACTAATAACTTTTATATTACCTTTTATTCCATCACCTATATCTTGAATACTTATGCCCTGTATATTTACAACTGGTTCCTGCTGATTATTTTTCAGGATATAAACTTTTATTTCATCTGAAGAAATGCTAATAGCCGAAGATGATTGGTAAAATATACTATTATCATCAGTAATCTTATTCGGCATCGTAATCTTCAACGGCGTAACTAACAAATAATTTCCTTTCTCCACATTCACATCCGTCGTTCTTGGTACCCAATCTACTATACTATAAGCCCATTTCATATTGCGCTCTTTCAAATCAAATGTTCCTGCTAACTTATATAAGTTTCCATGAACCAGACCGGTAGTTTCACACACTCCAGCCTTTCGCACCGGATTCAACTCATACTTAAAAGTCCGAGCCATCCCCTCATCCATAGCGCTTTCCTTTAACACGCCTGTTATCTCGATTACAATAGGAGAACCTTCAGTAGCTTTCTCATAAGTATAAAAAGAGAAGCTGCTGATACAGCCTTCCTCCGTTTTATCCCATGAGCTAGTCATTGATTTATTCTTTTTACTATTCGTACAAACGGTGCCTCCCGCAGGTAAAACCACGTCTGACTCCGGGTTGATCCCTGTTATTTTAAATGAGGAAACATCGAAAGAAGCTTCTTCTCCAGCAGAAAATTTCCACGAAACATCAATGCGTGCAACCAACTGATCCACTTTGATATCAAATTTATTGATTTGACCTTTATTTAGAGTTTCAGACTGTTCCGCGATTTTTATCAATTCAGAGGATTTGAAACTTCCTGCTTGCTCTACCGCCAAATCCTTGAATTGCTGATATGTCGTATAAGCCTTACAAGCTTCCCATTGAACACTCGGCAAATTAACGAGTGTCAATATCGGCTGTTTTTCCCCGTAACATTTAGCCACGACTTCTACCTCAAACGATTCCTTCGCATCCGGCTCACCATAGCTTAAACCAACCACATTCGCTTTTTCCGGATCAAAAACCGCTATCACATAGTTATTGATTTTCTTTTCGGCATCATCCTGTGGAAATTCATAGTTCGCAGCAGCCTTTGTCTCCACACTATTTATGGACAAAGTAGCCGATATCGTAGCCTCCTCTCCTCCACTTATAACAGGTCCGTCAACCAATGTCTCCTCTGAGCAAGAAGAGAATAGCCATGTCGTGGCAGCTATCGTAAATAGTATATTCTTTAATCTCATAACTTATTAATTTTACCCGTTTATTTTATTACTTCTTCCCAAGTTCCTGTTACCGTATTCGATATAAAGTCGTTTACCGTGCAGGTTCCTTCTGCCGTGCCATTCGTAATGGTCACATACAGTTTATATATATTCCCCGGCTGTACGCAGGCTGCGCCGTCCGTCTTTATCTTAAATGTACTTGTAGATTCCACTCCATTCACCGTATATACGACTTTCAATGCCGTTTGTTTATTCACGTCATTGCTTTCATTCGCATATGTATAAAAACGAATATCGCTAATATTCTCATACGTTGGTTTTGGGGATACACTCGAATCATTATAATCCGGATGAAAAGGATTATCATCACCTACAGAAAGCGGACCTACAGGAGAAGATCTCAGAATCACATTAGGATCAGCCTTTTTAACATATGTGCTAGTAACGGCGTTTAATAATGAAACGCTTACAACGTTAGCATCGGGTACCGTCTCTTCCTTGAAAACAGGTTCCCCTTTCGAATCTGTTCCAGTTTGTACCTTCTTATTTACCTTAAACTCCTCCAACTGAATAGCCGACGTAAGTTGATATACCGGTATTTCAACCTTGGTACAATTCTCTCCCTCAACACATTCATCCAATACCTTCTCCCGCACTTTATAATCAGATATAGTTGCTGAACCGAACTTCACGAAGATATTAGGATCTGTCTTAGTAATTCTTCGTCCCAATATATCACCGTAAGTCTTGCAGTTTGCCACAAATCCATCCAGATCTTTTTTTGCATCGGCCGATAATATATTAGCGACCGCCACAAACGTCACTTTAGGTTTATCTGTCGCATCCGCGTTTCTTACAGGAATCTTAATAATCATATGGTTTCCCAACGCATAAATATTAGGATTATCTTTCGTAGGTGCAGAGCCTATCGCATCACCTCCTTGATAGGTATTATAGAAAGCAGAGGCTATTATTTCACTTCCGTTTGTTAACGCATCTTCACCCCCTAAGAATGCCGCTATATAACAGCTATTGATAACTCCTTCTGTTGTTTTATTATTATCCGGAGCTTCTGTACCTACTGATTTAGTTTGTAGAGTGCCACCTGTTAAAGCCAAGTCGAATTCCGCATATATATCCATCCTCGATTCTTCCTCTGTAACAACTTTGCCTACCTCATCCAGCACCTCATCCCCCATCGAGCAAGAGATCGCTAGTAGCATCAAGCAAATACTTGAGATTATTATCCTTATTTTCATACCCCTATATTTTATTCGTTTAACTTATTCCTTATTGTCTAGAATATAAGGATCGTTTTAGTTCCGATAGGACTATATAACCTATCCTAATATTAAATCCTTATATTATAGTCTCTTATGCAAATCAATCCACTTTGGAGAAGAACTTATGAAAATTATCTTTACCTATTCTCAACAAGGTAAAGAGTTGATTCAGTCTTGTATGTCTTCTTTACTCAAGCCTGCCTAGACCTTCGTCCTATCGGAACGAAGTTCCCAAGGACAGGCTAGCGGATTTTTTTACACTGACAAAATTAAATGGATACATTAATGAATGGAATAGGCGGAACTTTCAACTTTAAGGGGTAAAACTAGCAATTTAAGGTTTGTTGAAATAAACGATAGAGAATCCTATCATTTCGATAGAGATACCCATGCTGCCAGAGAAACATTATAGGTCATGGTTGCTTTTTTATGAATAGGAACAAAGATAATCGTTTAATTCATTATCTTTGTGGAAGTATAAACAAATAAACAAGATAACTATGAAAAATAAATCATCGTTAGTACGTTTCGATTGGGCGATCAAACGTTTACTTCGCCAAAAGTCCAATTTTGTAGTCCTCGAAGGTCTTTTATCCACCCTTCTCGGGGAAAACGTGATTATTGTCCGCATCCTAGAAAGCGAAGGTAACAAAGAGGATAGCGAGGACAAGTTCAACCGCGTAGACGTATTGGCAGAAAACAGTAAAGGCGAGCTGGTAATCATCGAGGTACAAAACAACCGGGAGCTAGATTATTTTCACCGTATGCTATATGGCACATCCAAGGCAGTCACCGAGTATATTCATGAGGGAGAGAAATACGGTACTATCAAGAAAATCTACTCCGTAAACATTATCTATTTCGATCTTGGGCAGGGAAAAGATTACGTATATCACGGGAAGACCCAATTCAAAGGTATTCATTTTGACGATATATTGAAACTATCCACCCGCCAACGGGAACAATTCGTCAAACAAGAAGCCGGCGATATTTTTCCTGAATATTACGTATTACGTGTCAACGAGTTTGACGAACTGGCGAAAACACCCCTCGACGAATGGATCTATTTCCTAAAAACAGGAGAAATAGATGAACATGCCACCGCCAAAGGATTGCCGGAAGCACGGGAGAAGTTACGGATCGATAAACTCAGCCCTTCCGAGAAGGGCCAATACTACGCCCACATGGAAGCCCTTCGATATCAAAGGAGCGTCATCGAGACCGGATGGATAGAAGGGCATGCGGATGGACGAGCGGAAGGCAGAGCAGAAGGCATCGCGGAGGGTAAAGCGGAAGGTAGAGCGGAGGGTATCGCGGAAGGACAGAACCTAGAGAAACGTCAAATTGCCGCCAACTTGAAAAAGCAAGGGCTTCCCATCGAGATCATAGCGAATTGCACAGGGCTCTCTCCCGAAGAGATAGCGGACTGTTAGCGCAAACTTAAAAAGGGGGAATCAAAAGATTCCCCCTTTATACATATCATCGAAATTCGAATGCTGTCCGTTCATCTTCTGGGCCTCCTCGCTTTCTGGATTCAGTTCCAAAGATTTCTTCAAGTCCTCGAACGCACCGGTCTTATCACCTTTCAGATTCTTGGCTCGCCCACGCTCACTATAAGCCTTGGCAAAAGACGGATTCGTCTCGATCGCCTCGTCGAAGAAAGCGATCGCCTCGTCATATTTCTTTTGCTCGATCAGTAACTGACCAGATAAGATACAAGCGTCCTCATTAAACGGATTTAGATCTAGGACCTGCTGGAAATCAGAATTCGCGGCCTCGATATCCCCTAAAGCCATATGAATACGTCCTCTCAATAAATAAGAACTTTCCTCCTCCGGCACGATCTCGATCGCTTTCTCCACATCGGGCAGCGCCTCTTTAGCTTGTCCCAGTCCTAAAAGAATCTCCGCACGCAATAAATAAGAATCGGCGAAATCCTCCTTCAAGGAGATCGATCTCGTCAGGTCGGCGATAGCGCCAAATACGTCATTCGTCGCTTTCTTCGCTTTTGCCATCATGAAATAAGCGACATGATTAGAAGGCTCTAGCTCGATCACGTGCAAACAATCGGTTATGACCTCCGCATCCTTATCCAACATAAACAATAAGTTAACGCGAGTCAAGCGGGTAGCGATATGATCCGGCTCCATCTCAACCATCCGGTTCAACACATCCTCGGCTTTCCCTAGATCGTTCGCCATCGTATAAGCGGAAACGAGATAGCTCATCGTCTCAAAATCCTCCTGTATATTCAGTGCCTCCGTAAAGCATTTGATCGCATAAACAAGTTTTCCCATCTTCTGGGCACGTACGCCGTCGTATTTCAAGATATCAAAGTTCTTCTGCTCGTTCTTCGCCTTATCCTCCGTCGCCTCGGCCGGTTTGGAAGAAGAGAATAAAGATGTAAAGAAATTTCCCATGGTCTTATTCCTTAATTATTATAGTTCTACATTATTAGAATTCCACCGCAAAGTTACGGTAATATATTTGAATTTTCAGCCGTACAAGCGCCGGAAAAAACACGTACGTGTTTTTGGAAAAAGTCGTACATGTTTTTTGGAAAACACGTACATGTTTTTTCAAGCTGACAATCATTCACCGAAAAGGCCGTTTCGCTTATTTATTTTCATTTTTTTAATTAAAATGTAACAGATCGTTTTCCAGTATTTTATAATTTTGCGATTGTTTTTAATTTGGCTGAAAGTTGCTCAATCCTTTGTAGAAACCTTTTAAGCTAGCCACAAATATAGAATATGGAGAATATAGAGACAGGACTTTTGTTAATGGTAGTTGGAATGACCACCGTATTTGCTATCCTTTTGATCGTTATCAATCTGGGAAAAGGACTTATCGTCTTGGTGAATAAATACGCACCGGAAGAGATCATAGCGAAGAAACCAGTAGCGGCAGCCGTTCGGGTACAAACGGCCACTCCAACGCAAACCACCGCAATCGGCAGTCTTTCCGGACAGGAGACAGCCGCCATCGTATCGGCAATCAGCGCCGTGACCCGTGGACAGGGGAAAGTTATCAAAATTGAGAAAGTATAAATAATACATATTAATATCATGAAAAGAGAAATCAAATTCAGTTTGGTCTTCAGAGACATGTGGCAATCTGCCGGAAAGTATGTCCCGACCGTAGACCAACTAACCAGAGTCGCTCCGGCAATTATCGAGATGGGCTGTTTCGCCCGGGTGGAAACGAATGGCGGAGGATTTGAACAAGTCAACTTATTATTCGGAGAGAATCCTAATAAAGCGGTCCGTGAATGGACAAAACCTTTCCATGCGGCAGGTATCCAGACGCATATGTTGGACCGCGCGTTGAACGGCCTTCGCATGAGCCCGGTACCCGACGATGTACGTCAGCTATTTTATAAGGTAAAGAAAGCGCAGGGAACGGATATCGCCCGCACGTTCTGCGGTTTGAACGACGTACGGAATATCGCCCCATCTATTAAATACGCGAAAGAGGCCGGTATGATCTCACAATGCTCCTTGTGTATCACGCATTCTCCGGTACATACGGTTGAGTATTATACCAAGATGGCATTCGAGTTGATCGAGCTCGGAGCAGATGAGATTTGTATCAAGGATATGGCCGGTATCGGACGTCCGTACACATTAGGCCGTATCGTAGCCAATATCAAGGAAAAATATCCAGAGATCCCGATCCAATATCATAGCCATGCCGGTCCCGGCTTTAACGTAGCTTCCATCATGGAGGTTTGTAACGCGGGTTGCGACTATATCGACGTAGGTATGGAGCCGCTTTCTTGGGGTACAGGACATGCGGACTTGCTGACCGTACAGGCGATGTTGAAGGACGCCGGTTATAAGGTGCCCGAGATCAATATGGAGGCTTATATGAAGGTTCGTGCCTTGGTTCAAGAATTCATGGATGATTTCTTGGGATTGTATATCAGCCCGAAGAACCGGTTGATGAATTCCTTGCTAATCGGACCGGGACTTCCGGGCGGTATGATGGGTAGCTTGATGGCAGACCTTGAGAAGAACCTAGAGACGATCAACAAGAGCAATATAAAGAACAACAAACCGCTGATGTCTCAAGACCAGTTATTGATCAAGTTGTTCGACGAGGTAGCTTACGTATGGCCACGTGTCGGTTATCCTCCATTGGTAACTCCATTCAGCCAATACGTGAAGAACCTAGCTTTGATGAACGTCATGCAGATGGAGAAGGGGAAAGCCCGCTGGAGCATGATCGCCGACGATATTTGGGATATGATCCTCGGAAAGGCCGGACGTCTTCCGGGCCCGTTGGCTCCCGAGATCGTCGAGAAGGCGAAGGCCGAAGGCCGCCAGTTCTTCGAGGGCAATCCTCAAGACAATTATCCGGACGCGTTGGATAAGTATCGCAAGTTGATGAACGAGAAGCAATGGGAAGTTGGCGAGGATGAGGAAGAACTCTTCGAATACGCCATGCACCCCGCTCAATACGAGGCATATCGCTCCGGAAAGGCCAAGGTCGAGTTTAAGGCAGACGTGGCAAAACGTAAGGCAGAGAAAGCGAACGCCGGTAAACCGACGGTACCCGCCACTCCAGCCGCACCGGCTCCGGCACCTGCCGCTGCATTAACGATGCCGACTACTCCGCAAGTCATGACCGTAGATGTAAACGGGCAAGCTTACCGTGTGACCGTCGCTTTTGGTGATACCAACAGCGCGACTCCGGAAGTTAAACCGACAGCGGCTCCCGCCCCGACAGCCCCGGAGACAACAAATGCTCCCGCAGGCGCTGGAAAAGAGGTGCTTTCTCCGCTGGAAGGTAAATTCTTCCTTATAAAGAACGCTTCCGATACACCGGTGAAGGTAGGCGACGTAGTGAAAGAAGGTGATGTCCTTTGCTACGTGGAGGCCATGAAAACATACAATGCCGTACGTGCCGAGTTCGGGGGAACGATCACGGCGATCTGCCTGTCTTCCGGTGATGCCGTATCTGAGGATGATGTATTAATGACGATTCAATAATGAACGAGATATTTCAAAACTTATATGAGATGACTGCGTTCAGCAATATCATTGCTGAACCGCAGTTCTTGATCATGTATGCCATAGCGTTCGTATTGCTCTACCTCGGTATCAAGAAACAATACGAGCCGCTATTGCTCGTGCCTATCGCGTTCGGCGTATTGCTCGCCAATTTCCCCGGAGGCGATATGGGAGTGATTCAAGCGGATGAGAATGGGTTGATTAATGTACACGGCGTGATGAGAAACATCTGGGAAATGCCGCTGCATGATATCGCACACGAGCTTGGCTTGATGAACTTCATCTATTATATGTTGATCAAGACGGGCTTCTTGCCGCCGATTATCTTCATGGGTGTCGGTGCGTTGACCGACTTCGGCCCAATGCTCCGCAACCTTCGCCTATCCATTTTCGGCGCCGCGGCCCAATTGGGAATCTTCACGGTACTTTTGGTAGCGATCTTAATGGGATTCACACCGAAAGAAGCCGGATCTCTTGGAATCATCGGAGGTGCCGATGGCCCGACGGCTATCTTCACGACCATTAAGTTGGCGCCTCATTTATTAGGCCCGATCGCTATCGCGGCTTATTCTTACATGGCTTTAGTTCCAGTTATCATTCCTTTGGTAGTTAAACTATTGTGTACGAAGGATGAGTTACGGATCAACATGAAAGAGCAAGAGAAGAAATTTCCTTCCGACACGGAGATCAAGAACTTGCGTGTATTGAAGATCATATTCCCGATCGTGGTAACTACCGTAGTCGCCTTGTTTGTTCCCAGCTCCGTTCCTTTGATCGGTATGTTGATGTTCGGTAATCTTGTAAAAGAGATCGGAACCAATACGTTCCGTCTGTTCGATGCCGCTTCCAACAGCATCATGAACGCTGCAACGATCTTCCTTGGATTATCTGTCGGAGCTACCATGACATCAGAGGCGTTCTTGAACCTGACAACAATCGGTATCGTAATCGGCGGTTTCTTGGCATTCGCCTTGTCTATCGCCGGAGGTATCTTCTTCGTTAAGATTTTCAATTTGTTCACCAAGAAGAAAATCAATCCGCTTATCGGAGCCACGGGTTTAAGTGCTGTACCCATGGCCTCTCGTGTGGCGAATGAGATCGCGTTGCAATATGATCCGAAGAACCATGTCTTGCAATATTGCATGGCTAGTAATATCTCGGGGGTGATCGGCTCAGCGGTAGCTGCCGGCGTGTTGATTTCCTTCTTGGGATAAATAAGATTAAATAGTATGAGTAGATGGTGGGAGACGGGGCATGCCCCGTCTCTACAACCGGAATCAGGAGAAATCGGCCAACCTTAACATCTATTAGTATCCAAAATGACTTTTTAGATAAATAATTTCCCCGAAATGCTGTAATCCAAAAATATTTAGTTTAATTTGTGACTTGATATAGGAATGTATTTATCCTTTTCTTAAAAGCGATTGTATATGAAGGACACTCTTGAGACTAATTTGCCGGAAGAAGCCGGGAAATTGGAAGAAACTAAAAAACCGGTTGAGACGCCGGAAATCGATGCTACCGCAGACGTTGAAGCCAACGATACAGCGGAGGCGGACGCTGCTATTGCCGCAGGTAAATTAACCAAAGAAGAAATTCTCGCTAAGTTAACCGAACTTGTTGAGACTTCCGTAGAGACTTCCCGTGGAGAAGTAGAGGCTTTGAAACAGGCTTACTACAAGATCCGTCGTAACGAGGTGGAAGAGCTTAAGAAAGTATTCATCGCTGATGGTGGCGAAGAAAAGGATTTTACAGCCCCCGCTGACGAAACCGAGAACAAGATCAAGGATTTGCTCACCTCTTATAAAGAGAAAAGAGCCGCTATCCTCGCCGAGGAAGAGCGTGTAAAGGCCGCTAACTACGCTTTGAAATTGCAGTTGATCGACCAGTTGAAAGAGCTTTGCGAAAGCCAAGATGATTTCAATAAATTATACAACTCTTTCAAGGACATCCAACAAAGATGGAAAGAGGTGAAGGCCGTTCCCCAAGAGCACGTGAACGAGCTTTGGAAGAACTATCAGATCTACACCGAGAAATTCTATGATATTATCAAGATAAACAATCAGTTCCGTGATTACGACTTCAAGAAGAATCTGGAATTGAAGACCGCCTTGTGCGAAACCGTAGAAAAACTAGGTAACGAGCCGGATGTTATCTCCGCTTTCCACCAGCTTCAGAAGCTGCACCAGCAATGGCGTGAGATCGGGCCGGTAGCGAAAGAGTTACGTGAGGACTTATGGGCTCGCTTCAAAGCTGCCTCAACCGTGATCAATAAGCGTCACCAAGAGCACTTCGAGAAACTAAAAGCGAAAGAGCAGGAGAATCTGGATGCGAAGACCGTGATTTGCGAACAAATCGAGGCGATTGATTTCAGCGCGTTGAAATCGTTTAAGGATTGGGAAGAAAAGAATAAGGAGGTAATCGGCTTGCAAGAGAAATGGAAGACGATTGGTTTTGCTCCGAAAAAATATAACGTAAAGATATTCGAACGTTTCCGTGCCGCTTGCGATGTCTACTTCGAGAAGAAGAGCGAGTTCTACAAGGCGATCAAGAGCGATATGGAGAAAAACCTCGACGCTAAACGTGCGTTATGCGAGAAAGCCGAGGCTTTGAAGGATAGTACGGACTGGAAGGATACGACGGATAAGATGATCGCTTTGCAGAAAGAATGGAAGACGATCGGACCGGTAGCCCGTAAGCATTCCGACGCTATCTGGAAACGTTTTATCTCGGCTTGTGATTATTTCTTCGAGCAAAAGAATAAGAACGTTGTTTCCCAAAAGAGCATAGAGCAGACCAACTTGGCCGCTAAGAAAGAGTTGATCGCTAAGATTAAGGGCATGGACGAGAGCCTTGGACATGATGAGGCTATCACGACCTTGAAGTCTTATATGGCGGAATGGAACACGATCGGTTTCGTACCGTTCAAGGAGAAAGATAAGATCTACAAGGAATATCACGAGGCGGTTGACCAACAATTCGATCGCTTGAAGGTAGACCAGAACGATCGCAAGATGCAGTCGTTCCGCAACAACCTAAACGAGATGACCAGCGGCGAAAGAGGTAAAGGCCGTTTGTTCAGCGAGCGTGATAAGTTGATGCGTATGTACGAGCGCATGAAGAACGAGCTTCAGACTTACGAGAACAACATCGGCTTCCTAAGCATTTCCTCCAAGGGCGGCGGCGGTTTACTGAAAGAAATGGAACGCAAGATCGAAAAACTGAAAGAGGATATGGCTTTAACAGTCAAGAAGATCGATGCCATCGACGAGAATCTGGAATAACAATCTCATAAACCCGAGCAAAGCCGTCCTTTAAAAAGACGGCTTTGTTGTTTTTACGCTTTTATGTCACGGATACATTATTTCAATCCCGGCCACGAGACGGCCGTACTTTTAGGGACACAGAACTACACGGCACCGACAAATGTCCGTAAAATGCAAAAAGACTTGGCGCTGCTGCCGGTTTGGTATGCGGAAGAGGATGATTTTGTCTATCTGGAAGATAGTAAGGCAACCCCTCCGTTTTTCGCCCATTTACCCAAAGACCTACACCCGGCTCCTATACCTGTAACAAAAGCGATGCTGATGAAAAACGCTCCCTACCTCTCTCCTATGGACGCAGCCCCGTGGGGACTTTCCCCGCATAGTCTTCATTTATTCGAGCAGTTGAGGGACAAGGCAAAAGTCCGGCTATCCGTCCCGACTTGGAAAGAGGATTATTTTCGCCTTACCGGTAGGCAAACGGCGGCGGAATGTCTGGAAAAGATACAGGCCCTCCTACCCGATCTCCCTATTCCGGTAGCGCCTCGTTTCTGCACGAAAATCCGGGAGGTGGAGAGATACATGATCTTATGCAACGCTCCCTTCGTATTAAAAACACCCTATTCCTCTTCCGGACGGGGATTGCTATGGGTAGAGAAACGAAAACCGGATACAAAAACGAAAAACTGGATAGAGGGCGTATTCAACAAACAAGGAATGATCAGTATCGAAAGCGGATTAGACAAAGTACAGGATTTCGCCATGGAATTTTATTCCGACGGGCAAGGTACTGTCCGTTACGAGGGATTATCCGTTTTCAATACCGAGGAGCGAGGCTCCTATACAGGCAACATCCTAGAGGAACAATCCACCATGCTCTCTCGCATCACCCGATTCACGGGCGAAGAAACCTATTCCCGCATCCAAGAGGCGGTACGCTCTGTATTACAAGAAGTGTACGGATCTACTTACGCGGGCTGTATAGGTGTGGATATGCTGGTCTATAGACAAAAGGACGGATCTTTCGCTATTCATCCCTGCATTGAGATCAATATGCGGTACACGATGGGAATGGTCGCTTTACGTCTATTCCAGCATTATGTAGTGCCTAGGGCTGTTGGCGATTACCGGGTTTCTTACGAGAAGGAAGCCGGAGAAGCTCTCGAGAAACACCGCCTCATGTCTGAGACTTATCCACTTCGCTTTGCGAATGGAAGGATTCAAGAAGGCTACCTCTCATTATGCCCCGTCACGAAAGACACACATTATCGAGCCTATTTATTGCTCATGTAACAGATTATTCATTACATTTGTAAAAATCTTTAGACCTCAGTAATACCATTAATAAATTTATCATTATGAAAAGATTATCAATCTTGGCCGTATTCATGCTGATCAGCGTGATCACGTTCGCCCAACAAGCCCTTTGGGGTAGTCAGAACATCATCTCTCCGGAGATTCATCCGGATAACACCGTAACCTTCCGGTTCATGGCACCCAAAGCAATCAAGGTGCAGGTAACAGGAGATTTCCTTCCCACACAGAAGATGGAGACTCAGTTCGGTTTAGTGGATGTACCCGGTACCGTTGATTTAAAGGAAGGTAAAGAAGGCGTTTGGGAATATACCACACCGGAACCTCTTCCCTCCGAATTATATAGCTATTCCTTTATTGTCGATGGATTAAAGACTACAGATCCTAATAATGTCTATCTGAACCGTGACGTGGCATCCGTTACGAATATCTTTATCATCAAGGGTGGACAGGGCGATTTATACAGCGTTAATGATGTTCCTCACGGAACGGTCGCTCGCCGTTGGTATGAGAGCCCGACATTGGGAAAGACCCGCCGTATTACCGTTTATACGCCGGCTGGCTATGAGACAAGTGGCAAAAAATATCCGGTATTCTACCTCTTACATGGCATGGGTGGCGACGAGGAAGCTTGGATCGCCTTAGGACGTACGGCCCAGATCTTAGACAATTTGATCGCCCAAGGTAAGGCAAAACCGATGATCGTGGTTATGACAAACGGAAATGCGGATCAAGAGGCCGCTCCGGGAGAATCCAGCCTAGGTTTAGTTAAGCCGAATATGCAACTACCTAAAACCATGGAGGGTAGCATGGAAAGCAGCTTCCCGGATGTCATTAAGTTTATCGAGAGCAATTACCGTGTGGAAAAAAAGAAATCCAGCCGTGCGATAGCCGGACTTTCCATGGGTGGTTTCCATTCTTTGCATATATCTAAGCAATATCCGGATATGTTCGATTACGTGGGATTATTCTCTGCCGCTATCCTCCCCCGCGAAGGCTCCGAATCTCCCATCTACCAGAATATGGATGAGAAGCTGAAAGTACAATTCGGCAAGCACCCGAAATTATACTGGATCGCCATCGGTAAAACCGACTTCTTATACAAGAACAACATAGACTATCGCAAGAAACTAGACGATAGCGGCTACAAATACGAATACTACGAGAGCGACGGCGGCCATATCTGGAAAAACTGGCGCATCTACCTCACAAAATTCGCCCCAATGTTATTCAAATAACAAAATACCCCAGTTGTAGAGACGCGGCATGTGCCGCGTCTCTATGACCTAGCTACAGTCATATAATTACAACGTATTCTTAAGGATACGCTTAAATACAATATCTCTGAGATTACGGGCGATCGGGATTTGATAGGATTCGATACGTAATCTATTCCCTTCTACCAGATCGACACGATCCGCATTAATTATATACGATTTATGCGTTTGGAGAAATTGATCATCGGGTAGGGATTCCCCGATCCGCTTCAAGGTTGAATGGGTCAATACTCTACCGGAAGTAGTATAGATACTAACATAATTTTCCAACGCCTCTACAAATAAGATATCTCTTAGGTAAATCTTACGCATTTGCTTCTCGCTTTTCACGAAAAACGAGGCATCCGCATCCGGCGTATTCTCCCGAGCCAACAGGTCGTGCACCTTATTCACGCCTTTTAAGAAACGCTCAAAGGAAATAGGCTTCAGCAAATAATCCACGACATCCAGCTCATACCCTTTCAAGGCATATTGCTCATAAGCGGAAGTAACGATCACTTTGGGAGGCTGGTTTAAGGTCGCCAATAAATCCAAACCGGAAAGATAAGGCATCTCGATATCTAACAAAAGTAAATCCGGCTGCTGAGTTTTCAACAGGGTATTTAATTGGATAGCGTCCTCACATACACCGGTCAAGGAGAGAAAATCCACTCGCTCCACATACGATTGCAATCCTTTACGGGCCATCGGCTCATCATCTGTTATCACGCAGGTTATTGTCATATTTCTTCTATTTCAATCATTAATTCCGCTACGAACTCAGTCTCTTCTTTCCGGGTTTCCAAACGGTGCTTACTGGGATACAATAAAGATAATCGGCGGCGTAAATTTACCAGACCGATGCCTTTACGTTGCCGTTCATCCACCGATTTACGCAACGCTTCGTCCTCCGCTGAAAGCTCGGGGATGGAGTTTCGTATAAACAAACTGATCCGGTTATTTTCCCATTTCATGATAATATCCAATTGATAATCGCCACCTACGTATTTAAAAGCGTTCTCTACCAACGGGAGGAAGAGTAACGGATAAATATTCAGTTCATTCAATTCGGGCGGAAACTCTACACGCAACCGCAGGCGTTCACTCATACGAAGCTTACGCAAAGCTATATAAGTTTTCAAATAATCAATTTCTTGTAGGATACTGACCTTCTGATTACCGCCATACAGTTGGTAACGCAAGAGTTCGGATATCATCTCTAACGTGCGACGAGGCGCCTTGTTACTTTCATCAATCTGGAAATAAACGGTATTGAGCGCATTAAACAAGAAGTGAGGATGATATTGGGATTTCAAGAACTTCAATTCCGTCTGTAATTGATCATTCTTGATCTTTTCGAGTTGGATACGCTGCTCGGCGTAATCTTTATCCAATACTTGAGCTCGCTGAACATTATAGACCATAAACGCAAACAAGCTCCCTATCACGTTCGCAATTATTATATCGTCCATATGGAAAGTATCACCGATAAATATACGGGTTATTGCCAACGTAGCATTCACACCCAATATAATAAATAAGAAAGGCATTCCATACGATCTCCAAACAAATTTCCACCTATTCGGTTCTTTCGCTCTTCGGCTCTTCTCGATCTGGCTTCCAAAGTAAATAAAAAACAAATAAGAGACAAAGATTAGAATCACGATCTCTAGGATACTATTCCCCAAGGACTGTGTCCAGTAGTGTCCTTCTTTCGTATAATCCGTTACCCAGCGGATACAAGAATACAAAGAGACCGCAAAAATCAAGGCATATATCCACTTATATATCTTTTTCATAAACCATTTGTCTAGAGGTTTCACAAATTTATTCTTTTACTTTCATCTACGCTATGCTTCCGGCGAGATTCTTTCACCTCCAAACCACGATTTATACGATAGGTCAATGAAATACCGACTACCGTCCGGTCCATCCGCTCTTTTATAAAAGCGTGCTGGGTAGGGGTCATCACGCTCATTCTCGATACATTCGAATGGAAAATATCCCGTGCGAATAACTGTATCGTTCCCCGGCCTTTCCATATCTTCTTCTGGATACCGGCATTTATTTGCCATAACGGATAGATCGTAGCTTGTCCCGCCGCCATTTTCCCATTATAGAAACCGATAAGTTCAGCGCTCCAAGTCCGGGCAAAGTTAAACTGATTCGAGATCCCGATATTCGGTGTCCATCTCTTATTCACCTTTACTTGATAATTCTCCGGTAAACGATACCGGTTATAGATCAAGGATGCGCTGACGTTCACGTTCCAAAATGAGGTTAGCGGTAACTGGGAGGTACTGAGCTGGGGACCTACGCTGACGCGGGAAGAGAGATTTTCCGGTGAGACATAAACAACATAGTTCCCTTGATCCAAATAGCTCTTGATAATTACATCCTTCGTATAATTGAAAGCAAGCCCCACCCGGAATAAATCGCCATGTATATAGGCCAGTTCCAGATTATCGGATAATTCCGGGCGTAATAAGGTGTTACCTTTATCATACGTATACTCATCGTGGATATATACAAACGGATTCAGGTCCCGGTAATTCGGACGGACAATCCGTTTGCCATAAGTTAGCGACAGACTATTCCCATTCCTCAAGGCATACTGAACAGAAAGCGTAGGGAATAAATGTGTATAATGATTGGTAAAGGAGGAGTCTCTTTGATAAGCGTTACCCGACTGTTCGCCCTCTATACGGGTATTCTCCAGACGAAGACCTGCCTCCAGACTTACCGAAGAGAATTTGGCGTCAAGCTGTACATAGCCTGCGTTTATATTCTCGTCATACTGAAAATCACAACTCAAGTCATGGTCCGGTTGCCAAGAATCACCTTGTAACCGATTATAATCAGCGTTATTATCAATAGAGACGAAAGAGGTCTTGGCGCCCGCATGGAACGTGAAAGATTTCGAGAAAGGCCACACCAGATTCGCTTGTCCGGAGTATAAATGGATTCCTCCATCCATATCCCCAAACAAGGTATCTTGGCTATTCAAATATTGATCTTCCTCGTATCGATAACGCAAGTAGTCCATAGAGGCATCCAAGACCCCGCCATCGGAGTTAAAGGTATGTGTTAAACTTAAAACAGCCGTAAAATTATCCTGCGAACGACTCTGGTCGTTCAAGGTGCGAAGCGAACCTCCGGTTTGTGGAGATCGCTTAGGAATGGATGAGTTCATATCTCCCTCAACCTTGTTACCTGCCAGATTACCATCCGTAGAAAACCCGATCGTAGTCTTATCCGACATTTGATAATCGATCCCGAAACGATAATAGTTTGATGTATTCTTCCAAGTTCGATAGGAAGATTGCGTCATCTGCCCGGTCTCCCCTTCCGGCCGCCAACCTTCCAGATAGCTTCTCTCCACATACAAATCATCGTAATCATTCTTCCGGGAATAGGAATAAGAGAGATAGAAGTTGAACTTATTCGTCCGCAGATTCAAGGTAGTAGAAGCGAAACCTTCCCCATATTTACCTTGGTCATAACTACCATTTACCGAAAGGTTCATTCCCCTTCGCAATATCTTCTTCGTACGTATATCGATAATACCGGAGTTTCCGCTAGCGTCGTAACGTGCCGAGGGATGCGTAATCAAATCGATTTTATCCGTAATGGAGGCAGGAGTCGATTTTAAGAGATTGACAAGATCTTGCCCCGATAAATAGGTAGGCTTACCATCCATCAAGATATTCGCCCCGTTTTGACCATTCAAGAAAATAGTGCCATCATTTTGTATCACGACTCCCGGCAAACTGGTCAACACGTCGTAGACATTCCCTTGGCTTTGGGTGATAGAGGCATCCAGCCTATAAGTCATCTTCCCCGGTTTCATCTCTACCGTAGGGAGCTTAGCCATGATCACCACCTCCTGTAACTTCTGGTCCGCTATCGTATCGACCTGTCCCCAACCACAAAAAGGGGTAATTATCAATAGAACTATTATAAAAAGATTCCTGCTCATGTCGTTTTTATATCAAAATTACATCAGCAGGAATATCCAATCAAATTATTGTGACCAACGGAAGTATCCGGGGGATGAAAGGTAAAATCTCCTACTTTTGCCTTCTGAAGTGAATAACTTGCGGCTTGTCGAGTGAATAACTAACGAGTATACCCAGTGAATAACTAACGGCTTTAGAAGTGATTAGTTATTCACTTCTAAACGCCTTTTCTAGCTGTTGATCAAGCAAAATTCTCATTTCCATAAAGTCATCCACAAAGAGGCTTTTCTGTCTTTTTGAGTAGTATTAGAGCTTTTCCATAACATCTCATTTCCACAGGAATCACAAGATAAAGGAGGGGAGATAACAATAAACAGTGCTTTTCCAATGAAAAAGACCGTTTTCGATACACATTAGGCGACAAAAGCCTACACATACGGTCGCGTTAAGCAACGCCAGTAGTGCCATTGGGCATTATAAGCAGTCGCAAATAGGGTTGTAAGTAGTCGTGAATGGGCATTCTTACCTCCTTATAGCCCTATCGTAACACCGTTTTTCCCTCCTTTTGCTCCATCGGATATGAATTACGATGAATTATTTTCGCTAGAACAAAAGGCTATTTTTCGGCATTGCTCTATCAATGAACCGATTGCTGATTTATTTTTTCAAATTCAAGCACAAGACGTACCTTAGCCCGGAAAAACCGATTCTCCGGGACTTCCGATTACAAATTGTCAATCCTAACAGATTGTCATATCCTTCGATCGTCTTTCTCGAAATCTCTCAAAGATGATTATCAATTCAATAAAAAAACGTATTTTTGTCACATACAATCTATAAACAACCCAAGATATGGAAGTGACAGTCAAGAAAGTAGAAATTACCTTACCGGAGGTAGACATGGCCTTGCTCAAAGAACTGGCCAAGAAATTCGGTTGGAATATCGGCAGGAAGAAGTCCGGTATAGAGAAGGGGCTGGAGGATATCAAGGCAGGAAGGGTTTATAAGGCCAAAGATATGGAAGATCTAAAAAAGCATTTGCTAAATCAATAAACCATGTACGACGTACAGACTACCAAGCAATTTGATAAGAGTTTCAAGAAATGCTTGAAAAGGAATTGCAATCCAGAACTCCTATGGGAGTTATCGGCATTCTTCAAGAAACCGGTTCCCTCCCAATGCAATATCACCCCCATAAACTAAGCGGTAAATTTGAGGGCTTATGGGAATGCCATATTAAAAGCGACTGGCTCTTAATATGGCAACAAAACGATACCGAACTGGTCTTGATCATGACCGATACCGGTACACACACTGATTTATTTTAAGACTTGGGATGATCCACTCGGCCTGCGAATAAAATGGCACCCGTACTATTCTCCTTTAAGACATAGCCGAAGGGATGATCAAAACGAAGTTCCTTTAAAGTGGTAGCGGGAGGAAGCGCACTTGTATCCATATCTACTATCGTAACAGCGGCGGCTTCCGTGCCGGACTCATCGACCTTAATAAAGGTATTTTGTTTTATCAAGCCTATAAATAAAGGCTGTTCGGTTGATATATTCGTGAAGTCTGCCTCCGACTTAAAGGCATCCTTGACTCCCAATGTCCTCATCACATCTGTTAAATCCATACTTGATTCCATCGTAAAGTGAGGCAAATAGAGGTCGAACGAATAAGAACTCAGGTTGCTCATCCACTGGTTCCAACGATCCGCATCCAAGTCCGCAATCAACTCATCTAGCGAGGTTTTCTTCTTATCGGACGGCATAAAAAGAACCAGACTAAACGCTCCGTTTCCATAAGGTAGTTCCACGACAGATACCTGCTCATCACCATAATAATAATTTGTCGCTTGTTGTTTCATGGTAGGAACTTTGATCTCTGATCCGTCCTTTAGATGGAACGGCTTGTCCTTTGTATCTCCCTTATCGAACTCCATTTTCCACACTCCCTTGAAATAAATGGCGTTGATCAGGCATGCCAATGTATTGGGACTGATTGTCTCCAGCATCTTAGGGATCAAATCATTCGTTTTATTGGCGCACCAATGGTTGATCTTGTCCACCGTCTCCATATTGAACGGCTCGTTATAAACCTCGGCATTATAATATGTCTGATTGGTCTTTACAAATGGTTCCAGCATTTGGAAATCATCCTTGATCCACATACTATTCGCATTCATGAAAACAGTACGACCATCCAACTTGGGAAGCTCCGTCTGCATCATTTGGGCATAAGCGTTTATCTCCTCGTTGGTTAAGCCCTCATAACCTAAGGCTTCTTGTAGCTCTGTATACGTATTACCATTCGCCCCATTCAATACCATACCCAAACAAAAGGAGGCGCTTAAAGGAGAGATACAAAAATTCGACTCCTCCTTGCCAGCCATTTCCTTATAAAAATTAAAAGCGAACTTCTGCCCTCTAGCGTTTACCTCTATCGATTTAGTATCCAAAGGTATATCATATCGCTCAGTATCGGTTCCGAAAGGTTCTCCGAAAGAATCATTGTCGCACCCAGTCAACGCAAACAAAGGTATGCAGAGACAGAGCGACAGGAATAGGTAATTGTTGGTCTTCATAACTTGATATTTTTAATGTCCTTATATCTAATTGATGAATAGGTCTCCGTAAAAGTTGCATCCCGCCTATATATTTCACGACTGTGCCCCAACTAATGGAAATGTAGGGATATAATAAAAGCCGTATCACTGCGGATCAGTTATACGGCTAAACTGGAGTAAGCTATGACGGGAGATGATCAGCGGTTATGCTTGATCAGATTCATAAACTCCTCGCGCGTCTTAGCTTGTTGGAAAAAGCCGGTGAAATCAGAGGTAGTCGTCAAGGAATTTTGTTTCTCCACGCCACGCATCTGCATGCACATATGTTGCGCCTCGATCACGACCATCACGCCCAACGGGTCCAAGGTCCTCTGGATGCAATCCTTGATCTGCATCGTCATACGCTCCTGTATCTGGAGACGGCGGGCGAAGATATCCACTACCCTAGGGATCTTGCTTAAGCCCGTAATATATTTCTTGGGGATATAAGCCACGTGGGCCTTGCCGAAGAAAGGCAACATATGATGCTCACAAAGGGAGAAGAAATCGATATCTTTCACGATAACCATCTGTTTGTAATCCTCTTCCTGAAACATGGCGGAACGGAGCACCGCCTCCGGGTCCTCATGATATCCCTTGGTTAAAAACTGCATGGCTTTCGCCACACGTTCCGGCGTTTTAAGCAGACCCTCACGCCCGGCATCCTCACCCAGCAAACCCAATACTTCCTTATAATGGCCGGCCAAAGCTTCCCGGGCACGTAGCGTCTCTTCGTTTACTTCTGACATTCTCTTTAATTTAGGGGAATTTTTATCTCTTCTCGTACGATATACATTTCCTTCCCGTATTTCGGGAAAGCACCCATCAACAGGCGCATCATATGATAGGCCTCCTCATGCGAGCGGAAATCTCCCACACGCAACTTCCAGAACGGGGCGTTGTAAGTGACATACGTCGGGATCTCTGGAAAAAGCTCCTTGATTTCCTTCTCCTTACGAAAAGCCTCGTCTTTCGAGACCCGTTGGTTATTACCGGAAAATACCTGCGTACGATACCCTTGTACCTTCAAGAAGGTAAGGCTATCGGTCGTCTCCACGTTCGCTCCACGCATACGCTCACCCACCATCTCGCGGATAGCGGCGGATTGATTGATAACGACCTCGCCTTTTCCCAAACCGGATCTCTGCAACGCATCGAATATGGTCGAACGCTCACCTTCCAACGCCGTCTGAGCGAATAAAGATGAAGTACCGGCCATCATAAAGGCAAATAGCAATAAGATACAAGGAATTCTTTTCATAGATAGAATATTAAAAAGAGTATCTTTCCCCATTCATTGAGGGGAAAGATACCTTCTTATTATGAATTAATTAAAAAGCCTCGATAATCGGCATGAATTTGTCAACGGCCAAAGAAGCGCCACCGATCAAACCACCGTCTACGTTCGGTTTAGCGAACAATTCCTTAGCGTTACCGGCGTTACAGCTACCACCGTAAAGGATCGTGCAGTTATCAGCTACCTCATTGCCATATTTAGCGGCCAAAGTAGCGCGGATGTGAGCATGGATCTCCTCAGCTTGCTCAGCGGAAGCAGTCTTACCTGTACCGATAGCCCATACCGGCTCGTAAGCCAAGACGATCTTGCCGAAATCCTCAGCGGAAAGATCGAACAAAGAACCAGCGATCTGAGCGTCTACTACCTCGAAGTGCTTGCCGGCTTCTCTCTCCTCCAAAACCTCACCGATACAGAAGATCGGAGTCAAACCGTTAGCCAAAGCCAACTCAACCTTCGTCTTCAAGATTTCCGGAGTCTCATGATAATAAGCACGTCTCTCAGAGTGGCCTAAGATCACATATTTCGCGCCAGTAGAAGCTACCATAGCGGCAGAAACCTCACCTGTATAAGCACCTTTTTCCTTGTCAGCGCAGTTCTCAGCTGCAACACCGATCTTGTTTGTATCGATAGCGGCAGCAACGCTTGCCAAGTGAGTGAACGGAGTACCGATGATCACATCGCAATTCGGAGTCTTACCCCTCAAAGCCTCGTCCAAACCTTTAGCCAAAGCAAGACCTTCAGCAAGAGTAGTGTTCATTTTCCAGTTTCCTGCAACAATATTCTTTCTCATAACTTAATAATTTAAATATGTAATACAAATAAATCTCTATTCAGATTCTTTTCCTTTCCGGCGACGGCGATTGCGCAAGGCATCGTATCCCCAAACCAGCAACAAAGGTACGGTAAAACTTAATAGGTTGGTTATTAGCCGGGCATCTTCTTTCGCTTTCCAGTCGGTATTTCCTTCCAGATAGCCGTTTACGATCGTTTTCAGGTCTTCTTCCTGTGGGATATCGTTGTAATGCCACTTCATCAAGATCGTACCTTTCTTCAGCAAGACCAATCCCGGATTGGAGCGGATGATCGTTTTCAAAAGGACATCATCGGCCATAAGAAACGGATACTCGGCACCGGTATTATCGCTCCATGTAGCGATAGCATCAGCGGAAGAACCCGTCACGCAATAGAAGCCCAAGCCGTTCTCCAAGGCGTAATCGTATACGTTATTAATCTCGTCGATACGCTCATCATCCGCATTCTCCAGACGGGGAGCGATCAAAAGGAAAAGACCTTTCGGGTCGTTCAGCAACTCATCAGTCACGTCTGCGTCATTCTCATTATAGATATGAAATGTGGTAACGGGGGGAACGTATCCTTGTTTGATCAGCTTGGTCTTTGAATCCACGAAAGTCCACGTGCTATCATCGGCCGGGGCGTTCTCCAAAGAAAATTCTTTCTGTACGCCATCCTTCTCGTAAATAAAAGAATACGCATATTCATCCTCGGGCGCACCTTCCGGTATCGACATCAAGGCAGGGATATTCGCACCCAACTTATAGGGACGGAAATCCAAGATCGGCAAATGATTATAATTCCGGTAAGCGAAACCGATAGCGAAGACATATGCCCACAAGGCCACGAACCAGTAGACATGGTAGGTATAGCCTTGTAAAAGCCGCTGATTATGGATGAACACGTAAATAGCGGCGGCCAAAAGTACGACATTCTTATAGAAGGTCTGCCAATTACTGATCACCAAGGCATCCCCGAAGCAACCGCAATCCGATACGGGATTGAAAATCGCCAGATACAGCGTCAGCGGCGTCATGAAAGACATCATCAGCAAGGTCAAGAAGGTCGTATACCGCCGGTACACCCCCAATAGCATACAGACACCCAGCATGAATTCCAGAGCGGACAAATTAAAGGAGATCAATACCGTAAAGGGTTGCAGCTTATCCAGCCCAAAGGAAGTCAGATAGTCGCCAATCTTAATGGCACCTCCCATGGGATCGACAGCCTTCACCGTCCCGGAGAAGATAAAGACAACTCCCAATAACAGGCGGCAGACCTCCGCAATCACTTTCTTTACGGTTTCCTTATATTCCATGTAGCTCACTCCTCACCAAACTCCAGCTTAATCAAGCCGAAGAGGGCATAATTGATCATATCCATGTAGTTAGCGTCCACTCCCTCGGAGACGAGTGTCTTGCCTCCATGACTCTCGATTTGCTTGGTCCGATAAATCTTCATCAAAATAAGATCCGTGTACGAGCTGATACGCATACTGCGCCACGCCTCATCATAGTCGTGATTCTTGGCGTACATCAGTTCCTTCGTCTCAGTGATGTATTTATCGTATAATTCCAAGGCTTTATCTATCGTGATATCGGTCGTATCCGCGAATCCCAACCCCAACTGGATCAAACCGATCACACCATAATTAACGATGGCGATAAACTCCGGACGGATTCCCTCGTCCACCATGCTCGTCCCCTTAATCTCCAAGCTACGGATACGGTTCGCCTTGATAAATATTTGGTCGGTAACCGACTGGGGACGCATAATCCTCCACGACGGCCCGTAATCCTTCAACTTCTTCCCGAACAACTCCCGGCACAGGGAGATCACTTGCTCGAATTGTTCCTTTGTATTTGGCATACTATCCTAGATTATACCCGCGAATATAGGAAAAAAGACGTAGATGTTCTCGAAAATTCAAGACAACAAAAGCTAATAAGATAAATGAAAAGAGGTTACAACGAAAAGGAGCCACTTTATAAGCGGCTCCTTTTCGTTTCCTTACATCTTATATATCGTTATGAACAGCGTAATGAGCGTCCTAAACGCAACACGGTAGTCTTTGTGATACCGTTCAATTCGCAGAGTTTACTAACAGAAGTACCGTATCTTTTAGCGATAGCGCCAAGCGTATCACCGGATTTAATACGATGATAAACCGAAGTAGCCTCCACATCATTCATTGTATTCGTGTCTTCTCCTAAAGAAGCGGTAGCGGAAGAACTTGCCTGTACCGTGATTTTCTTAGAAGATACGGAAGCAGTCGATTTCTTTTGAGTTTGAGCTTTTGGAGTCGCTTTAGCCGCGGTTTCCACACCGGCACTACAACGAATGGACTGGCCGATACGTAACATAGAAGTAGATTTCAATCCATTTAAACGACAAAGCTCATTCACTGTCGTACCATATATACGTGCGATTTTACCTAAGGTATCACCGGATTTTACACGATGGTACACCATCTGACTATTGGAAGATGTATAGATATTGCTCTTACGTCCGTTAATCTTGACGTTACGAAACACATATTGATCCTGATGAGGTATTGAGTTCTCGAAGTCAATAATATCAGCCGGGTTAATAGCCTGTCCAAGAAAACGAGTCTCAAAATGCAAATGAGATCCCGTAGAGCGTCCTGTATTTCCCCCTAAAGCGATCGGATCTCCAGCCCGTACGATATCGTTCACACCTACTAAGAATTTAGATAAATGACCATATACAGTCTCTAAACCATTCGGATGGCGAATCACAAGATAATAGCCATATCCCCTACGCTCGAAATTCTTGATACGCACCTTGCCGTCAAACGCCGCACGGATCGTATCTCCAATTTGCACTTTCAAGTCTATCCCCTTATGCATCCGTCTACGGCGAGGACCATACTTTGAAGTGACCCTTGTCATAGAGTCCATAGGCAAGACAAAAGTAGAACAATCGATTACGCAAGAATCCGGCATATCTACCTTTTTACCCCGGAAAGGATTCACCCATTCATTTGTCCATTCGCCATATAATTCATCGGCAGGGAACATCAAGTTCTCTCTCGCCTCCAACTCCGCTTTCTCATTAATCTCCGCAAGCTCCTTCAAAGCCATATCTTTCTTAAAGCCAACACGGTCAGCCATTAACTCAGATACACGCTTGTCCATAAGTTTGTGGGTTGGATGATTGGGAGTCTCCGGAGTTTCCGGTTTCACCGGGTTCTCCGCATTAGCAGTCGATACCATCACAGCGGCACAACAAATGAATAGAAATGTCCTTATACTCATTTTTTGATAACTTTCATTCTTATAATTCAGGATAAAACGGCAATACCCGGCATCTCTGCCTGATTGTCAACTTGTCAAAGTTCGGAAATTTGAATAAGCCGACAAAATTGATTAACGAAAAATTTCTGCAATGACTTTGAATAAAAGCAAAACAAGCGAATAAACGAACTAAATATCAAAGACTTACAGAACAATATGTTTCACAACATATTAGCTAATCATTCCCCAATTTATCTTCCTTGTGAACAGAGTTTTGAGCCTTTCGCTCAATATCCGGTGCTGTTCGGACAATAATTCGGGGTCTTCGTCAAGAACTCCTTGAGCGATATCCCGCGCATACTGAAGTATTTGTCCATCGGCCGCCAAGTCCGCTATTTTAAGGTCTATCCCCTCGCCACTTTGTCGGGTACCTTCCAAATCTCCATGTCCCCGGAGACGGAGATCCGCCTCAGCGATCTCAAAGCCATTCGTACTGTTCACCATAATCTCCAATCGCTTACGAGTATCATTACTTAGTTTATAGGATGAGACCAAGATACAATAGGATTGTTCAGCACCACGTCCTACCCGGCCACGAAGCTGATGAAGTTGAGAGAGGCCGAAACGTTCAGCACTCTCGATCACCATGACGGATGCGTTCGGCACGTTCACGCCAACCTCTATAACCGTAGTAGCCATCAAGATTTGCGCCTCGCCGGAGATAAACTTCTGCATCTCGGTATCCTTATCCGCCGCTTTCATACGGCCATGTACCATACATACCTTATATTCAGGGAAAACCTCCTTGAACGTCTCAAAACCGGCCTCCAAGTCTTTATAATCCAGTTTCTCATTTCCTTCAATCAACGGATATACCACATAAACCTGACGCCCCTTTTGTATCTCTTTCCGAAGGAACTCATACAATTGCGCCTTTTTATTATCATAGCGATGAAGCGTTTGTATCGGTTTACGTCCCGGAGGTAACTCATCGATCACCGATACATCCAGATCCCCATACAAAGTCATCGCCAAAGTACGGGGAATCGGGGTAGCCGTCATCACCAGCACATGCGGCACGATAGCATTCTTCATCCAAAGGCGTGAGCGTTGCTCCACACCAAAACGGTGCTGCTCATCGATAATCGCTAATCCCAACGAAGAGAAAACCACCGTCTCCTCAATCAACGCATGCGTCCCGATCACGATCTGGATCTCACCGCTGGCAATAGCCGGTAATATCTTATCCCGCTCCTTCTTCTTGGTAGATCCAGTCAAAAGAGCGACCTTCACGTCCATATCTTTCAGGAATCCCATGATCGTCGCATAATGCTGGGTCGCCAAGATCTCGGTAGGAGCCATCATACAAGCTTGGCAATGATTATCTATCGCCAATAGCATAGACAATAAGCCTACCAAAGTCTTGCCACTCCCCACATCACCTTGCAGCAGGCGATTCATTTGCCGCCCGCTACCCATATCGATCCGGATCTCACGGACTACCCGCTTCTGGGCGTTCGTCAACTCAAAAGGAAGATACTCTTTATAGAACGTATTGAAATAATGGCCGACCGTCGGGAATATGATCCCTTTTAGCTTCAGTTTCCGAACACTAGCAGTACGTAATATATTTAATTGTATGAAGAAAAGCTCGTCAAACTTCAAACGTAACTGGGCGTCACGCAACTTAGCGGCAGATTCCGGGAAATGGATATTCCGCATCGCCTCTGTCATAGACATCATATGGATCCGTTTCAATACGTCGGGGGAAAGCGTCTCCGGAAGTTTCCAGTTCAGCCAGCTTAACAACGTATATTGCAGGTTCTGGATCGCCCGGGAATTCAGAAACGACTTTTTCATCTTCTCCGAGGTATTGTAGAACGGGGTCAAGCCTCTCGCCACTTGATCCGCTTGGTCCAATAAATCAATATCCGGATGTGGTATATTATAGGTATGACCGAACTCCGTAGGCTTTCCGAAAACTATATACTCGGTATTGGGACGATACTTATCCGTCACATAATTCAAGCCCTTGAACCAGACCAAATCGATCGTGCCCGTACCATCCGAGAACTTGCCGACCAGCCGTTTACTCCGCCCCTCGCCTAGCGTATCGAAATAGAGAATCTGGCCTTTCAACTGGATATAAGGCATATTCCCACTGATCTCAGCTACTTTATAAAACCGGCTGCGATCTATATATTTATAAGGAAAATAAAAGAGCAAGTCCTCATACGACGATATCCCCGCTTCCTTTTGCAGGATATCCGCCTTCTTGGGTCCTACTCCCGGCAAGTACGTAATCGATCGCTTATCAAGGTCCAGCATAACGTCTATGAGTTTTTAGGGTTTACCGGGCAAACATCGCTTCCGCTATTAACAAATCAAAGGGCGTGGTAATCTTGATATTCTCACGATCACCGGGAACCGTATCAATCGCATACCCCATCGCCTCCACCACGGAAGCGTCGTCCGTAAATAAAGACGAATAAGGTTGCTCATAGGCTTTTGTCAATAATTCCAAATGGAAGACTTGCGGGGTTTGTACAGCCATATAGCGGGAACGGTCCACCGGATGGCTCCCTTTTTCATCTGTCTCACGCAGGGAATCAATCATCGGAACAACCGGGATAACGGCTCCCGTGACAGCCGCTTTATCAAAGCAGGCCTCAACAACCTCCGGAGAGACGAAAGGACGAACGCCATCGTGCACAGCGACCAAACTCAGACCGCTATCCTCCTCCCCCTTCCGACGCCTCTCCGCCAAAAGCCAATCCAACCCATTCTTAACCGAGAAGAAGCGAGTATCTCCCCCTTTCACGATCGCATGCGGGACCTTGCAGCCGATTTCCTTGCAAAGCATATTCCAATACGGCTGATGATCCTCCGGAAGCACAAGGATTATACGTGCGGAAGCATCCCAACGATGAAAAGCCTCTAACGTATGCATCAAAAGAGGTTTCCCCCGCATAGGAATAAACTGCTTCGGCAGATCTCCACCCATACGAAGCCCTTTCCCCCCGGCAACGATCAAGACGTACTTATCCATCAATCCAATTCCTCCAAAACTTTTTTAACTTCCTCATCCACTTTATACAGCTTCTCCTTACAAAGCTTGATCAGACGAGTAGCTTCTTTTACCTTCTCGGACAGGATATCGACATCCAAGTCTCCATTCTCGATCTCAGCCACGATCTTACGAAGTTTCTCGATCGCCTCGTTATATGTTTCTTCTTTCTTCGCCATATTAATTATGTATTTATCGGACGGTTATAAAACCACCCTCTATGGTTTGATAATACTTTTTATTTCACCATCGATGAAGCGAGTCGTCAGTTCTTCGCCGGCTCGCAAATCAGAGGCATGTTTGATAATCTTGCCATCTTTCAAGGCTAAGCTATATCCCCTCTTCAATATATAATCAGGAGAAGCCATCTTGATAAACTGCTCCGTAAGCTGGATAAAACGCCCACTCTCGGAAAGTTTAGAGGTAATACCGTTCCGCAAGCGAAGTTCCGTATTCTCAAGCACCGACTGGCGGCGTGATAACAAACCCGATGCCATCGCAGGTAAACGGCTCGCTATCGTTTGCAGTCCCGAACGATTCCGCTCGATCCGGCTTGTCACGATAGAAGGGAAACGGGTCGCTACCAATTGTAAATAGTTTTTCTGTCGGGATAGAATATCCATAGCCAATAAACTCACGTCTTGACGCAAACTCTCCAACTCCTCACCAACGCTATCCATTCGGGAAATAAGGAACTCGGCGACAGCGGTCGGTGTCTTCATCCGGGTATGCGCTACCAAATCTACAACCGTATCATCCCGTTCGTGCCCGATACCCGTGATAATCGGTAAAGGGAATTGAGCGCAATTCGCCGCCAACAGATAAGAATCGAAGCTATTCAAGTCCGAGGTAGCCCCACCTCCACGGATAATCACGACCACATCAAAAAGATCTTGATGTTGATAAATCCGGTCTAAAGCCGCTATTACAGAAGCCTCCGTCCGTTCTCCCTGCATCAAGGCGGGGAATAATTTGGTATAGAACGGATAACCTCCTTTATTCCGTGTCAACTGATTCATAAAATCCTCGTAGCCGGCAGCCGTCGGAGAAGTAATGATAGCGATTCTCCTAGGAAGTAGCGGAAAAGGCAATTCCTTATTCAGTGTAAAGACCCCTTCCTCCTGCAATTGACGGATAATCTCCATACGCTTACGCACCATATCACCTAACGTATAAGCCGGATCTATATCAAGCACCGTAAGACTCAATCCATACAACTCGTGGAACTCAACAGACACCTTCACCAACACTTTCAAGCCGGAAGCGAACATCTGACCGGTCTCCATCTCGAAATAAGGTTTCAACATACGAAACGTCTTCGCCCAGATAGACCCTCGTACCTTGGCCACCAATTGCCCGGTCTGCACATTCTTCTCCACAAACTCCAGATAACAATGTCCGGAAGAAGTATTCACCCGCACATCGCTCATCTCCGCACGCACCCAGCAAGTCTCCGGGAAAGCCCTCGACAACGCACCCCGTATGCGGGTATTCAGCTCTAACAAAGATAGAGCCTCTTTCTCACCCGATAAGTTATTTAGATTCGGCCGCATATTTACGCTCTTGTTTATAAGCTTTGTACACATCCGGGATGCCATATCCCAACTCAGCGTCCGGTTGCTCAAACTTACTGCCGAAACGCTGCAAAAGAGAGATTATATCCTTATTCGTCAGACTGGGAAACGCTTGCCATAGACAAACACCCAACCCCGCTAAGATCGGCGTAGCGAAAGAGGTACCATTCGCATAACGGATATTCCCCGTAGGATCTATCACGCAACAGCCCGTACCCAAGGCAACCACATCCGGCTTCACCCGGTAATCCGCCGTAAAGCCGACAGAACTGAAATTACTTTTCTTCTTACGATCCGTGATAGCGCCCACTGTCAATATATCCGGGGCATCCGCAGGAAAGGTTATCTTTCCCCAGCTACCGCCCCCCTCGTTGCCGGCGCTACTAAACAACAAGATCCCTTTTGATGAAGCCATCTTAGCGGCACGACTGATCAAGGAAGTCCTCCCGTCCAATTGATCTTGATGATAGTTCAGGGCCTCTACATCAAAAGAGAAATACCCCAACGAAGAAGAGACCACATCCACTCCCACGCTATCGGCAAATTCCATAGCTGCCGTCCAATAATCCTCCTCGATGGGAAACTCCGAACGGCTATCCTCGCTCTTTATCAGCCAATATTCGGCTTGGGGAGCCGTACCGACCATCAAGCCCGGCGCATCAGCGGCCAAGCAAGATAAGACCTTCGTCCCATGATCATCCCCGATGAAAACGCTTCGGCCGGGGAAAACCACGTTATGCGTTCCTAATAACCGCAAGGAATCAAATACGCTGATCCGATCCACGTTCATGAAACCGGCATCGACCACGGCCACACGCATACCCTTACCCTTAAAGCCCGCCTCATGCAATTTGATACCGTTCAGCATCTTGATCTGCTCCTCGGCATAACCGTAAGGCGATTTCTCCGGTTTATCTATTGGCATAAACCGTGTCGTATCATTCTCCTCCCTAGGAATATCGATTTCCTCGTCACCTTTCCAAACCCATTTCACGGAATCCACGATCGGGAGGCGCAAGAGACGCTCAGCGACCAAGCTATCCGGACTGGACACCACGACCGTAGAGAACCATTTACTCTCCAGCACCGGTTTTCCTCCATTGGCGGACAAGGTATCCAGATAAGCTTGAGCGATCGGCAAATCCGATTCCGACACCGATATACCTTGCCGGTTCCGTCGCTCAACAGACTCCTTGGAAAGATATTCCTCCGGGTTATCCAGCGTATAACCGGAATCCCCTTTATCTTTCAAATACACCCGAAAACGAAAACTTTCCCCCGCATGTACTCCCAAAGAAAACAAACTGAATACGAAAACGAATATTCCTATATATTTACTCATAGAACCTCACACAATTACGAATTACAAAGATAGATGATACCGCCGAATAAACAAAAAAGCCCGGCACTGGAATAGGCCGGGCTCATGTATAATTCTTCGTCTTATTCATTGATATTACAGATAGGGATCTCACGTTTAACACTTTGGCGTAAAGAAATCAAGGTCTCTGTAGCCGTAACACCCGGTATCTCTTGAATCTTGGAGTTCAAAAGCTCCATCAAGTGCTCGTTATCACGGGCATACAGCTTGATCAGCATCGTATACGGACCCGTAGTGAAATGGCATTCTACCACTTCGGGTATTTTCTCGAATTCCGGGACAACATCCTTGTACATAGATCCACGCTCCAATTTCACGCCGATATAGGTACATGTATTATACCCCAATATTTTAGGATTGATGTGATACCCTGAGCCAACGATCACATTCATATCAATCATGCGTTGAACCCGTTGATGAATAGCTGCACGAGATACACCGCACTCCTCGGCAACATCTTTAAAAGGAATCCTAGCATTCTTTGAAATAATGTTCAATATCTGCCGGTCCAGTTTGTCTATCTTCTCCATTTTAAATTCGCTTTATTATATGCATTCAGATTTAATGTATCAAAAGTATATAATAAATTTGAATCATATATCATTCTGAAAGAAAAAAGTAATCAATAAATAATAAAAGCGGGCAAAAAATGCTTTTTAGCATAATTTGCCCGCCTATTATCTTACAAACGTTCCGTTTCTATTTCTTCGCTACTTATTCTTTTACGATGTCAAGCAACTCAACCTCGAACTTCAATACGCTGTTCGGTTTGATATCTTGTCCTGCGCCACGTTCGCCATAAGCCAACTCAGCCGGGATCCAGAAGATATATTTAGAACCGACCGGCATGATCTGCAAGCCCTCAGTCCAGCCCTTGATTACTTGGCCAACACCGAACTCAGCCGGCTCGCCACGATCCACGGAGCTATCAAACTTAGTACCGTCCAATAGAGTTCCGGTATAATGAACTTTTACCTTATCGGTAGCGGTCGGCTTCGCGCCTGTACCTTCTTTCTCTACCTTATATTGCAAGCCGCTCTCAGTCGTGATAACGCCTTCTTTTGTCTTATTCTCCGCCAAGAACTTATCGCCCTCTTCTTTTGTCTTCTTAGCCTCGCGAGCCTGAGCCTCTACGAAGTAAGTCTGCAAATATTGTTGAGCCTGTTGCGGATTCATCTTCATCGCAGAAGAATCCCCTTTGATAGCTTGGATAAAACCAGCGATCAAATCATCTACGTTAGCCTCACCACCCGGCAAAGTCTTTAAGTTTTCCTTATAACCGGCACCTGTGCTGATACCAATAGCGTAGCTTGCGCTATCGATAGAAGTCTTCAAGCTCGCGCTTTTGTGAGAATCACCGCAAGAGGTGAAAGATGCGCCCATTGCTACAATCACTGTAGCGACTAATACACTTAACTTTTTCATTTTTCTTTAACTCTTATATATTATTTTTCGATATCTAATAACTCAACGTCGAAGATCAACGTACTATTCGGCTCGATAGCCTCACCTGCCCCACGCTCGCCATAAGCAAGGTTAGACGGGATAAACAATCTCCATTTAGAACCGACCGGCATCAACTGCAAGGCCTCTACCCATCCCGGGATTACCTGTGAAACACCGAATACGGCGGGCTCGCCTCTCTGTACGGAGCTATCAAACACCTGACCGTTGATTAACGTACCGTGATAGTGGCATTTTACCTTATCGTTCGCCGTAGGTTTAGCGCCTGTACCATTCTTCAGCACCTCGTATTGCAAACCGCTAGGCAACTCTACCACACCAGCCTTATGCTTATTGATAGAAAGGAACTCCTCACCGGCTTTCTTATTGATCTCCAGTTTCTCTTGTTGAAGCTTCATGAAGTAATCATTGATCACTTGTTTTGCCTCATCATAACTAAGAGCAGGTTTTGCCTCTGTTAAGACGTCATTCAATCCCTGTACAAAATCTTCCACTTGAAGATCCTTGATGCCTGAGTTCTGGAAATTATTTCCGATACTTAAGCCAAGCGCATAACTTACTTTATCCATTCTTTTTTCTTGTTCAACTAATTATAAGCCACAAAAGTAATGCTTTTAATCGTATAACAGCATTTTGTAAGAACTTTTTATTTCATTCAAAGCTTTTTACGAAATAAAGTCGTAACTTCGTAACTATTAATATATACATCTATACATTAAACAAGTAACAGATGAAAAAGTTAGTCATACTTACCGGAGCGGGAATGAGCGCAGAGAGCGGTATCTCCACTTTCCGTGACTCGGACGGGTTATGGGAGAAATACCGGGTGGAAGATGTCGCCACGCCGGAAGGCTTCGCCGCCAACCCTAAATTGGTTCTCGACTTCTACAACCAGCGCAGAAGAGAGCTATTGAATACGAAACCTAACGCCGGTCACCTCGGCCTTGCCGCCTTGGAGAAAGATTTCGACGTACGGATCATTACCCAGAATATCGATAACTTACATGAACGCGCAGGTAGCAGCCACGTGATCCATCTGCATGGAGAGTTGATGAAGGCATGCTCCGTAAGGGATCTGGACACGACCTACAATCTATCGCCGGAGAACCCGGATATTCATCTGGGCGACAAGGACCCTCACGGAAATCAGCTACGTCCTTTCGTTGTATGGTTTGGAGAGGCGGTACCCATGATAGAGCCTTCCATCAAGCTGGTGGAAGATTGTGATATTTTCGTGATTATCGGTACCTCCTTAAACGTCTACCCTGCTGCCGGATTACTAAACTACGTGCGCCGGGGCCAACCGATCTACTTGATCGACCCGAAAGATGTACGTACTTATCGCAACGATATCGAGCATATACAGGCCGGGGCCTCGGAAGGGGTCAAGAGGCTGACGGAGTTGCTTACGCAGAATTAAACAATTCATACACTCATTAGGTCTGACGAAGGCAAGTATAAACACGAAGTCCTTGGCATGCGAACACATTGCCAAGGACTTGTCTTTTTATCCGCTTCCATCCTCACGGAAGTACTTACGGATGAACTTTAATTTATTACTTTAGTATTAATATTAATCCAATTCCCGCCTGTTCATCCGTCACGGATTACTTGGATCGATACCCGCACGGGAATCGTATGATTATCTTATTTCGTTTATTTCTTATTTCACGATTGCCTTTACAGCCTCCTCACCATCAACAGCTACGGCTACGATACCGGCAGGTACAGCGATTGTAGCGTTATCGGAGGTAAGAACAGTCTCAGCGACAACCTTACCTAAGATATTCGTGATAACGATAGACTTACCGGCTGCGCCTTGAACGGTTACAGTACCGTTGCCGGCTACGATAGATACGCCTTCAGCGTTAGCGCCTTCGATAGATGTTACCATATCCTCAGCATCAGTCTTCTGATATGCGTTGAAGATCAAGGCACCGTCAGAACCAGTCTTAGCTGCGCTGAACTCTGAATCACCACGAGTTAATACCAAGCAACCGTTCTGCATCTTCAACCATGCGGCATATTGAGGAGCTATGGAACCGGCCTTAACTTCCTTGTAACCTGCAGTAGCCTTACCTTTATTACCCGTAACAGCAGCGTCAGCAGTCTCGGAATAAATGTTAGACTCGAACATGAACTCATTGTTCTCACCCTCTTTACCATCCTCGTAAGCTTGAGCGGCCTTATCCGGATTTACGTAACGGAATGACCAAGTTACGTTCTTATGGTTGTCGCCTCGCAAGTTTACAATATATGTCTCGTTGATCTTAGCTTTCTCATAAGCTTTGATAATTGTCTCAACATTCAACTCTTCCGGTTTCATGTTAGCGAAATCATTCACCAAGATGAACAAACTGTCGCCTGCGTGGATAGCCTTTACGAAACCAACGCGAGTATAACCACCGTCAATATCCATATACGGAGTCTTGTATTCCTTGCCTTTAATAAGGGCAGAGTCACCGAAACTTACCAAATACTTACCGTAGTTGAAGCCTTGGCTAGCAGGAGTAGCATGTGAGCATTTATCTGCCTCTACAGGATTTCCGGCGTTGTCGAAATGATTATGAGCATATGTACAAGGAACACCCGGAGTACCGGCTTGATCCTGACGAGCTACAGACACCAAATATTGAGGCTTGATATTGCCAGCGCCACGGTTTACCCAAGCGGTATCAACGATGAACGCCAATTTACCATCAGCTTTCTCCTTATTCCAGATACCAGCGTAATCAACCTTCTTATCTGTCAAGTTCTTATTCCACTCATCCATCAAGTATTCCTTACGGATCTTTTCTACGAAGAATAAGCTGTCAGCTGTCTCGCTCTCTTCCAACTCGGCGTTGTCGAAACGACGATACAATGGAGAGTTGTCAACCTCTACCGCAAAAGCGGAAGTACGGATCTCATTGTCAGTGCCATCATCGAACTTATCATTCAACTTTCCTTCCGTCAAATCCAACGTGTTATCATCCACAGAAACCTTGACAGTAGCATAATCCGTTGATTTGTGTTTTTGTTCAGCAACTGAAGTTAATTCAATCTCGTCAAATATGACTTTACTTTCATCTTCATTCAACGTATACACATAAGCCTTCTTGATCTCGCTGTTGTCCTTAATTAAACGATAGCCATCCTTGTCGTAAAGAAGCGTATTTTCTTCGTCTTTCACTTTAGCAAGCTCCTTACCATCGATCTTACCTTCCTTAACCTCTTTACCTAAATAATCAGAAGTGAAGAATGAGCCCTCACCAACTGCATGCGTACGCTCCACAGCCTTCACTAACGCATAGTAATGCTTGCCATTATCGCAATTGTTCTCTTTCAAGAAGAACAAAGTAGGCTCGGATTTCATCATATACTTTTTAGCGTCAGAGTCATAAGAGATATAATGTCCCTTGCCATCAGATACATAGTAAGCGTTTCTTACCAAGCCATTCTCATAGCCATATTTGTCATCCTTGACTTTCAAGATCAAACGGAAATTGGACTTGCCATCATTCTCGTCTACACGTACGATAGAGTCCTTGCCTGCCGGGGTGTATAAATATTTGTCTAATGACAAGCCATGCAAGTAATTAAATGTATAGGTCTGCACCATAGCCTCGTTAGCGGTTACGTACTTATAACCCAACTTCGTATCCTTGACTAATTCGTCCGCTACCTTCGTGAAGGTCAATGTATCGGGCATTGTTCCATTGAAATAAAAGACATCACCGCTACCTTCCACCGCATAGAATTGGGTTGAAGTCTTAGGCAAAACACTTTCAGCAGACGCATCAGCTCCCCAATCATTGAACTCTCGGTTCTTGATTGTGACCGCAGACGTAGTAGAAACTCCATTCTTTTTAACCACCCATTGAGCAGCCGGCATATGATTGAAATCTTGTCTCTTAGCCTGATCAGCCCAGCCGAAATCACCAGCAAGGTTAGCCAACGCATAAGTACCGTTTTGGGCGAACTTCGGATTTCCTGCCTTAGCCTTAAACTGGACCGTATAAACACCATCGGGGATTGTAGTCGGTTTCAAACCTGTGAAACTCGTACCGATAGTAATCTTTACGTTTTGAGTTACCACACCTGTTTTTTCTTTTTCCGTCTCATCCGTATTCAATGACAATACATTTACACTGGCTAGACTAGCCATATAAATATACTTGTCGTTTACTACGTTTTCAGCGGATTGCCATTTCGCATTATCAAAGCTGTCCTTTATTCTTTTAGCATAAGCGGCATCTGTCTCATCCTCTCTGCGAGGCACTTGGTGCATAGCGTCCTTCACTTGGACATAAAGCTTGTCATCTACTGCATTATAAGTAAACTTATACTTATAAGAGCCTTGCAAACGTCCGTTCTTTAGAGTTGTATATGTAACTGATTCACCCTCCACGGTACCCGTAATAGATTTCGTATCCTTTAAAGAGCCATCGTCGTTTTTAGGCCCATAGGCATCATACGTATAAGTAAGCAAGGAACCATCTGTTTCCGTACCGCCATAATAAGTGGTATCAACAACAACATACAACTGCGCATCATCTTTTTTCTGGTCTTTAGCCTGTAAAAGTACATAGCCTTCAGTAGCGTCTTCCGCAACAAGGTCGGTCGCCGTCAAATGATTTTTCTTTCCAGAAGTAACCTCCGGAGTCATATTCAAACGGAAAGAGTTTTCAACTGCCGATTGCAACAAGGTATTTAAATCCTTTGCTCCTAATTCTAACTCCTGCGGAATATTACCTTGGTTCAATCCGATAGATAATACAGATGTTCCCGTTAAAGAAGTACTTGATCCCTTAACCAAGATCATCTTGCCATCAGACGATCTGGTCGCCAGATAAACATATTTATTACCATCCACATAAGAAACCAAAGTTTTGCCGCTGCCGTCAAGATCTTTCACTACCCACTCCGTAGCGCTACCCCCTAAAGTGGCTACGGCCGCCTCCTCAACTTTCTTAGCGGTTTTAGCCGCATCTACCGTTTCACCGTCTTCTTGCATAACAGCCTCTGCCGCCAAAGAAGGATCTACAGCGAAAGTCAAGCCTGTATTCTTGTTCACAAAAGAATAAACCGTTTGACCTAAAACGGTCTTCTTCTCCGAAACTGTCCAAGTAGCCTTGTTTAAGTTCTCCAATGTAAACTGAGAAGTCCCAGTCTCCTTTGTAATATAACCGAAGGTCGTTCCTTTTGTGATACCTAAGAACTTCGCCTCAGAACCGTTTTGAAACAAAACGGCCTCCCCTTTTTTAGGCGTTATCGTCGCATTAGGATCCGGAGTTTCTTCCGCAGCCATTGTAGCTTGCGGAGCAACTGGAGTTCCGACATACGCCGCTACCGTACCTACAGAGAAAGCAGATACAAGCATGGCGCTAGCCAAAAACGTTGTAAATTTCTTGTTCATAAATCGAAAATTTAATATTAATAATAGTGTTAATTAAATATCATTCAAGACCTTAACAAATCGTCGCTATTTAAAAACGACTAGTCTAAACGATCGTCTAAATCTTGCGTTTTTTGAGCGTCGAAACGGGAGGTTTGTTGAAGGAACCGCTTGTTTCGTGAAGGATAACCTATCCTATTGATAAGAAAGAGAATAAGTGATAAAAAAATAGCTCGGAAGGGTTGCAAGTATCGAAGAAATGCGTACCTTTGCAAATGACTAAAAGAATCGATCGTTTAAACTAGTCGTTTCTATCCCATAAAAAATTCTCAAATATCAACGTATTTAACTATACATTAATGTACGAGCGTACATTAAAAGAACAATTCATTTCTACTTTCAATTATCTATTTATATTTTACTTCCAATACAGACTATTTCCCGCGAATCTCCCTGTCAGTAAAACAGCATTCATACAATCCTTTTGACTGAAATAAAGCGCATATCGTGACATAGGCTATTCGTAAAAGAGGCAAGATAATGAGAAAAAGGAGGTTGTAAGCGGCGTTTTATGCGGCAAAGTACTACTTTTTACACACGAGTATCGACAAAAGCCTACACTATCGGTCGTGTTTGGCAACGCCAATAGTGCCGTTAGGCATCGTGAATAGTCAAGAATAGGGTCGTGAACTATCAAGAATAACCATCATAACCCTGTCACTTCCCTATCGTAACCCATTGAGATAGGTTTTTCATCCCATAAAATAGGAATTAGGATGAGCTAGTTTCGCTAGAACAAAAGAGCATCTTTTGATATCCAACTATCCAACAAGCGATTAAATATATTTTAACTCAAATTTAAGAGTAGACTGTACATTCCCCCGCAATAATCGATTCTACGGGCGTTAAGATTACAAACTGTCAAAAAGAAAGAACTCGACACTAGGAGCCATTGGCTATCAATTCAGTCAAATAAAACAGCCTCTTTCCTTATTTCTTCTCCAATATGACTATATATTCATTGCACATCGTACTAACCTTCTTCCCTGCCACATTAGTAGGACTTGTTTTGGAAGGCATCCTTTTGTTAGGTATTTCTCTAACAATAGTATCGATATGTGTAAAACCATTCTTCTCAAACATTTCAGCAGTAAAGTAATCTAATGGAATTTGAACCCCCTTAACCGTTCTGTTCCCTACGACATAACAAACGACTCCACCACTCTTTATTACAGACGCGACATTCTTTATAGAACAACTATAATCATTAAGAAACGAGACCACTTCCAAATTTCTCTTTGGGTCAATGCTCTTTATTTCGTCCAGTTCAGATTTAATGCTTTTAGTCTCAAAAAGTTCCTCTTTCTGAACTCGTCCCCCCATTAGGAGATTATCTAGTGTTTTAGCATTTTCAAAATTGAACCATTCATTTGCCCACCTTGAAAATTGTCCATAAGCAACGGTTGTTCTACTATCGCCATAAGGCGGAGAGGTTACAACCATATCAACACTATTCGGCTGTATTATATCGGAAGGGATTTCTATAGTACTATTAAAGTCATAGATACCTATATTACATGGATATTTTATACTATTAAACTCCTCAAGTCCATTTATATTTCTTATAACCTTTTCTTCAAACAATCGAAAGACATCCGGTTTGAAGTCTTTAATTTTCTCTTCCTTCATCCTAAACCGCTTAAATTCTCCATTCCTCGTAAACGACACCTCTCTAACAGTCTCGGAAAGAGGAACTTTAAAGAAATCAGCGAAATCTAAAGCCACACATTCATTAATTACTTGATAAATATAAGAAAGGCGCAAAAGGCTATCTCTGGAATACCAATAAGTATAATTAGAAATATTATCGAAATTCTTATTCTTGACCTTATCTTCAGAATACTCAAAGAACAAGGCTTGCATCATTGAAAAAGTATCTCTGATACAAGATAAATCATAATGGGTTGTTTTTACATGGCTCATCAATCTAGCCAATGGATTAAGGTCTGTTCCTATCGCATTTATACCTTTTATAGAAGCCTCAACTAACGATGTACCGCTTCCCATATATGGATCAAAAAGTAGCTCAACTCCATCCTCTGGCCTATATTCCTCTATTAGAGCTCTTGCTACTTGGGGAATCATCATCGCAGGATACGCATGATAGCAATGAGTAAATTCTTTGGTATCGGCATCCTTAAAGCTCCACCTATTATCAATCGTTCTTTTGTACATACCTTCCTTACTTATATTATGTGAGTGCAAATATACTCATTTGCTCACATATTGTGAGTACATAAGCATATATAAAACTATATTTTTGGGCAAAAATAACAATAATGATTAGAAAGACCGAGTATCAACTTGAAATCATCCTTAAGATAAAGGAGCTAAGAGAGGCCAACAATGTTAGCCAAAAAGAGTTGTCGAATCTCCTCGAAGTGGCTCCGGGCTTAATAGGGAGTATAGAAAGCCCTAAATTTCCACATAAGTACACCCTTAGTCAGATCTATAAAATATGCCACTATTTCAACATTACCATAGAACAGCTATTCATATCAGAGGAAGATTTTTCCAAAGATAGAGATATTATTGACTTACTCATATTTAATATAATACGTTATGGAGAATAAGGATTTTATTATTTCAAAGTTCAAAGAGGTTAAATCCTTGGAATATGTTCCAAGCAATAGAGCCAACAATACTGGGATTGGAAAAACATTTGAAGATTACATCGGAGTTGTCGAGAACAATTTAGACGAGCCCGATTTAGCTGGATTCGAAATAAAATCTCATCGCGGCGCTTCATGCTCTTACGTTACCCTATTCACTAAAAGCCCCTCATTTCCCAAACGTGCGAATGCTTATTTAAAAGATAAATTTGGAACACCTTATGAAGATGCACCATCTATAAATAGCTTGCATACGTCTATGTTTGCAAATAGCTATAACACATATATGAAGAAATATTCTTTTAAACTCCTAAACAACCCTGTCGCCAAGACAATATTAATAGGAGTATTTGACTTAAATACAAAAGAGCTGTTAGATTGTAGCGTAGGTTACACCTATCAAGACATTCAAAAAGCACTAACAAAGAAGCTAAAGAACTTATTATATGTAACTGCCCAAACAAAAAAAGAAGGAGGTAAGGAACTCTTCTACTTCAATAAAGCCGATATATATACAGAGCCATCATTTGAGCGTTTTATATCACTCTTAACCGATGGGAAGATAATGTATGATATAAGAATCGGGAGCTATAAATCTGGCCCCAAATATGGTATGCCGCACGATCATGGGAGTGGATTCAGAATATTAGAGGCTAATATCAGACTATTATATTCTGATCACGAAACCATAGAATAAAACAAGCTACGCTTCATTTGTTGGCTTCTGTATCAAGACCGGAGACAAATACCATAGGGTTTCAACGATAATAGGCTCAATATCCCAACCGGATATTATCTACCCAAAAGGTATTTCCCGGAGACCCTATGTATGAGCCTCCGTGACTGGAACAGAACTCTAAGATCATATGGGTTACCTCATCGTCCTCCGTTCCCCAGCCGATTTCTTGGACAGGGACGTTCTTACCTTTGCTGTTTAAACTATAACGAGCGGACTCTCCGAGTTGAAACCCCATATATTCTTTATAATCGCTACGTTTCGTGATATCGCCGTATAAGATCGTGAAATTGGCATCGTTTACCCAATCCGTATTTTTATCCATCCGGATTACCAGCGTACCGATACGCTTAGCATATATGTTCCCGTCCTTATCTTCCCAACGCTTCTGAAGAAAGAGATTCACCAAAGGCATATCAATGCCATTTACCTCCGATCTCTTGCTAAAACCGCTCAATTTAATACGATTGGGATCACCGGAGAGTTTCACCTTATAATCGAATAACAAGGACGTAGGTTTTTGGTGAAACGGGATACCGCAAACGATCTGTCCCCACGTCTCCGAAGAATTCTTCGCCGGTTCCAGAAAACGGCCGAGATAGAGGCATCCCCCGACCAACACCTTCACGTTCATGATACCCATCGCCGAGATCGATTCTATCCCCGTCTCCAGCCGTGCGCAATACCCCTCATCCCGTCTTTCGGGGTAGACACTGACGCTAGCTTTCGTAATCCCGCTCACCCTAGCCATCACGTTAGAACTGCCCCAAGGCGAAGCTTTCGACTCAAAAGGTCTATTTCCGATAATCGTATCCGTAGGGCCAACGCAGTAAAGTGTCTTCGTCTCCTTCCCGATAATAGCCGATTCCGTGATCTTACGTACCACCCACTGATCCAGATCGCCATAACGGATCACTTCCGTCTTTCGCTGGGCATATAGCGCCATACTCATCCCCAAAAAGACAAATAAATAGCCTAACCGATTATTTACTACCATAAGTTACCCTCCTATCCAAATCCTTTTTTATTTTTGCAGCGAAATTAATTAGAATCGATAACACAAGGCAAGTCCGTATAAAGAATTTATTCGGATTATCCATGATAAATAACAAACGACGTGAATAAACCCATGGCAGAAAAGCCCCGGACACCCTCCATCGCGATCTCTTTACTACCCGTAGTGACATTAGTCATCATGCTGGCCGTAGCCATCTATATTTTCCGGGGCGATTCCCTTGGAGGAGCCAGCCAAATCGTATTATTGATAGCCACCTCGATCTGCTCTTTGATCGCCGTCTTTCATTGCAAGATCAAGTGGGAAGATATCGAGGGGCAAATCGCCCGTAACATCTATGGGATCGCACCGTCCGTCATCATCCTTTTATTGATCGGAACCCTATCGGGCAGTTGGATGGTAAGCGGGATCGTGCCGACCTTGATCTATTACGGGTTGCAAGTCATGCAAACGGATTTCTTCCTCGTGGCCTGTTGCCTGCTATGCAGTATCGTATCGGTTATGACGGGTAGCTCGTGGACTACCATCGCCACCATCGGGATCGCCTTGATCGGGATTGGCGAGGCGCAAGGCTTCAGTACGGGGTGGGTAGCCGGAGCGATTATATCGGGCGCTTATTTCGGGGATAAGATGTCGCCGTTATCAGACACTACGGTATTGGCGGCCTCCGTAACGGACACGCCCCTTTTCACGCATATCCGGTATATGCTTTATACGACCGTTCCCTCTATGATCGTCACACTGATCGTATTCAGCATCGCCGGATTCTCGAGGGAGACAGCGGACGCGTCCCAGATAGCCGCTTTCTCCGAAGCCTTGAAAGGCTCGTTCCATATCACGCCTTGGCTTATGATCGTACCGATCGTTACCGGAATCATGATCGCCAAGAAGACACCTTCGATCGTAGTGCTTTTCGCCTCTTCCATACTCGCCGGAATATTCGCCTTGATCTTCCAGCCAAACGCCTTATTGGAGATTTCCGGGATCACGGATAGCGGAATTATCGCCTATATCAAAGGCCTGCTGATGACTTTCTATGACAGCACGCAGATACAGACCGGCAACGAGGCCCTGAACTCTCTAGTCTCTACCCGGGGAATGGCCGGGATGATGAACACGATTTGGCTGATCATTTGCGCCATGTGTTTCGGCGGGGCCATGTCCGCTAGCGGCATGCTGGAAAGCATCACACGTATCTTCTTGCATTTCATGCGAGGCCGTACCAGCATGGTCGCCTCTACCGTCGTGTCCGGATTATCCTTGAACATCTGCACGGCGGACCAGTTCATCGCCATCATCCTGAACAGCGAAATGTTTAAAGAAGTATATAAGCAACGGGGATTCGAGAGCCGCCTGCTTAGCCGGACAACGGAAGACTCCGTCACCGTCACCTCCGTGCTGATCCCGTGGACGACTTGCGGCATGACGCAATCTACAATCCTTGGCGTATCTACTTGGACTTATTTCCCTTATTGCGTCTTTAATATCGTCAGCCCGTTTATGAGCATTCTTATAGCGGCAACCGGTTATAAGATCGTCCAAAAGACTGTGAAATAAGGAAATCAATCTATAATTCATAGCGCTATTCAAGGTATTTTTAGTATTTTCGCACCATCATTATTTAAGCGACTGAATGAACAATGGAAAATCATCTTAAGAAGATGCCCTCCCCTCTACTTTCACTAGTGCCTATCCTCGTGCTGGTAGCTCTTTTGTTTGTAACCATACGCACTTTTGGCAGCGACGCGTTGAGCGGCGGAAGCCAAGTCGTATTACTTACCACCACGGCGGTCGCCTCCCTTTTGGCCATGATCTTCTGCAAAGTCAAATGGCGTGATATAGAAGAGGCGATATGTAAAAACATATTGGGAGTGGCCACAGCTATAATTATCCTATTGTTGATTGGCGCTTTATCCGGTAGCTGGATGATCAGCGGTATCGTCCCGACCTTGATTTATTACGGGATGCAAATCATCCATCCGAGTTTCTTTCTGGCCTCTTGTTGCGTGATCTGCGCTGTCGTATCCGTTATGACCGGTAGCTCGTGGACTACCATCGCCACGATCGGTATCGCCTTGATGGGTATCGGTGAGGCACAGGGCTTCGCTACGGGGTGGGTAGCCGGGGCGATCATCTCGGGCGCTTATTTCGGGGATAAGATCTCACCGCTTTCGGACACGACGGTATTAGCCTCTTCCGTAACGCATACCCCTTTGTTCTCCCATATCCGGTATATGATGCTTACGACAATACCGTCTATGGTGATCACGTTGATTATCTTTACCATAGCGGGTTTTACGCATACCTCGAACGCATCCGGGCAAATAGCCGAGTTCGCCGCCTCGTTGAACGAAAGTTTTAATATCTCGCTCTGGCTACTGATCGTACCGGTGGTAACGGGTATATTAATCGCCAAGAAAGTACCGTCTTTGATCACCTTGTTTATCTCGACAGCGATGGCGGGGGTGCTCGCGATCTTTTTCCAGCCTCATTTATTGCAAGAGGTAGCGGGAGCGTCGGTAGCGGATGCCTCCTCCCTGTTTAAGGGATTATTCATGACATTCTACGGGAGTACCCAAATCGATACGGGCAACGAGGCCTTGAACAGCTTGGTCGCTACCCGGGGTATGGCGGGTATGATGAATACGATTTGGCTGATCATCTGCGCCATGTGCTTCGGTGGTTCCATGACGGCCAGCGGTATGCTGGAAAGCCTTACGTCCGTATTCCTGCGCTTTATGAAACGGAGGGTCGGCATGGTGGCGTCTACCGTATTCTCCGGTTTATTCTTGAATATCGTTACGGCCGATCAATACATATCTATTATCCTTACCGGAAATATGTTCAAGGATATCTACAAGAAAAAAGGATATGAGAGTCGCCTGTTAAGCCGTACGACGGAAGATTCCGTAACCGTAACGTCCATGCTGGTACCGTGGAACACCTGCGGCATGACGCAAGCCACGATATTAGGCGTAGCGACCCTGACGTATCTTCCTTATTGCTTCTTTAACCTGATCAGTCCGTTGATGAGTATTACGATGGCCGCCATTGGCTTCAAAATAAAGCAACACCATGAAGAAGATCAGAGTATCATTGTTAACTAAAGTCGTTATCGCTATCGCCGCCGGCGTATTGTTCGGCCAGTTTTTACCGGGAGGAATCGCACGTATCTTTGTAACCTTCAATTCATTGTTCGGCAACTTCCTATCGTTCTCCATCCCTCTAATCATATTGGGGCTGGTGACTCCCGCTATCGGAGATCTGGGTAAAGGAGCCGGAAAGCTATTGTTGATAACCGCCTTGATCGCTTACGGTTCAACAGTCTTCTCGGGTTTCTTCACGTTCCTGAGCGGATCGGCTATATTCCCGCACATACTACCGACCAACACGGAATTGACGGCAATGGAGAATCCGGAAGATTTCATGCTGACACCTTACTTCGTGGTAAATATGCCGCCTTTAATGGATGTCATGACAGCCTTGCTGCTATCCTTTACGATTGGCCTAGGGCTTTCTAATATAGCGGGAACCACCCTGCGTGACTCTTTCACGGATTTCAAGGAAATTATCATTAAGCTAATCGAGGTGGTTATCATCCCGTTATTACCGCTCCATATTTTCGGTATCTTCCTGAACATGACCGTGAGCGGACAAGTCATGAGTATTATCACGATGTTCCTCAAGGTTATCATAGTCATCTTTGTCTTACATGTATTATTGTTATTGATCCAATTCACGATAGCCGGAGCCATAGCCGGGAAAAATCCGCTCCGCCTCTTGAAGAATATGTTACCGGCCTACGCTACGGCTCTGGGGACCCAATCCTCCGCCGCCACGATTCCCGTGACACTGGCGCAGGCTGTCAAGAATGGCGTACGGGAGAATATAGCGATCTTTACCGTACCGCTTTGCGCCACGATCCATCTGGCAGGTAGCACCATGAAAATCGTAGCTTGCGCTATGGCTATCATGATCATGGCGGGAGAACCGGTTACCTTCTCCAACTTCAGCGGATTTATCATGATGCTGGGAATTACGATGGTAGCGGCTCCGGGGGTTCCGGGAGGGGCTATTATGGCCGCTTTGGGTATCTTGCAAAGTATGCTGGGATTCAATGAGACACTGCAAGCGTTGATGATCGCCCTTTATATTGCCATGGATAGTTTTGGCACCGCTTGCAACGTGACGGGAGATGGCGCTATCGCTGTCGTGGTGGATAAAATAGCCGGGAAAAACACCCCATAGTTACCTAGAGTAACAGGAAGCCATAAGCGCCTCCAAGGTATCGACCTCTTTTTCCCGCATCATCGTAAGGGCGATATGGGCACAGGCGTAAGCGTCAGCCATGGCGTTATGATGTCGGGTAAGGTCGTAACCGCAGTGGGCGGCTACTGTCTGCAACTGATGATTTACCAGAAATGGGTACATCTTCCGGGATAGACGGCAAGTGCAATAGAAGGGATATTTCGGATAGGCTAAGTCATACACCTCGTGGGCGGCTTTCAGGCATCCCTCATCAAACGGACTGTTATGGGCAACAAGGGGGAGATCCTTTAGTTTCGGGGCGATGCTTTCCCAAGCCTCCTCGAAACATAACGCATCATTCGTATCCTCAGCGCTCAACCCATGTATAGCCGTAGTCCAACGGGTATAGAAATTAGGGGTAGGACGTACCAAGGTATAAATGCTATCTACTACCCAGTCATCCTCCAATATGGCGATACCTATACTGCAAATACTGCTCCGCTTTCCATTAGCGGTCTCAAAGTCAATGGCTGCGAATCGTTCCATAGATAGATTACTAGTTTTTAATCCGTTTACTATTTATTTATTTGTAGAGACGGGGCGTGCCCCGTCTCTACAAATAACCTCTCATTATTTATGGCTCCAGTCCCTTGGCGCGGGGACAGGAGCTAGCGGTTTGCGTTCTTTTAATTGTTTCATGACTTCCTCGATAGCACGGTCTAATTGTTGATCCTCACCGTTCCATTCCTTGATGGGGTCGTTATCGATCAAGATATCCGGATCCACACCGTGGTTCTCGATAATCCAGTTGCCCGTCTTCGGATCATAACTCGTGAAGAAAGGCACACGGATATCCGTACCGTCCATATAAGGAAGCGGGCCGCTAATACCGATGATACCGCCCCAAGTACGGGTTCCAATCAATTTACCTAAGCCAAGCGCACGGAAGCCCCACGGGAACAAATCGCCATCGGAAGCGGAATACTTATTGATCAAGCAAACTTTCGGGCCAACCTGTACGGCATCCGGCACGGTCCCGATCAAAGAAGAACCCCGGCGCATCGTCAAACGATACGGCTCACGAGACAGACGTTCCAGAATCATCGGGGAGACATTTCCACCGCCATTCGCACGATCATCGATAATCAAACCTTCCTTATCCAATTGCGGATAGAAATAGCGAGAGAACTCATTCAAGCCTTCCGGCCCCATATCCGGAATATAGATATAACCGACCTTACCGTTCGTCGCCTTATCTACCTTCTTGATATTATCTTGGATCCAATTATAGTGATACAAAGAATATTCTTCCGCCAACGGACTGACCACGATCTTACGAGCCCCCGCCAACTGAGGCTTGCTATTCAAGGACAACTCGGTCGGAACGTTCGCCTTCCCGATCAACAACTTATACATATCGTTCACGCTATTCGCAGGAACCCCGTCTATAGCGACGATATACTCTCCAGCCTTCGCCTCAACACCCGGTTCTGTCAATGGAGAACGTAATTCCTTACTCCAAGAAGCCCCCGGCAGGATCTTTTCCAAGCGGAAGAAACCACTCTTATCCCGAGAAACCTCAGCACCTAGCAGACCCATCGATACCCGTTTAGGACTTTCCACCTCACCGGGGTTCACATAAGCATGCCCTACTCCCAGCTCGCCGATCATCTCGCCAATAATATAATTCAAGTCCAAACGTGTTTTCACGTAAGGAAGAAGGGCGGCGTATTTCTCCTTGATCGCCTTCCAATCCTTGCCATGCATATTCTCCAGATAGAAACCATCCCGGAAAGCACGCCAAGCCTCATCGAAGATTTGCGCCCATTCCTTCGTATAGTCTACCGTGATCTTCATATTCGCCAGATTAACCGGCTTACTTAAATCCGCTTTACCCTTCGGTATATCGGTTACGAATAGTTGATCGTCCTTAAAGAAAACAGCTTTCTTGCCAGCCGGATCAACCATCATAGCGGCATCGCTAACGGTTTCCTCTTTCTGTTTCTTCAAGTCAAACATCTTCATGCCGCCTTTCGTGAAATAATACACGTTCGTTCCATCGGAATAAAGATCGTAGTAATTCGATCCCGGCAAGGGGAGCTTAACGATTCGATCCGTGATACCCTCTATATCAATCTTTACGACCGGAGTAGAAGCCTCATTCTTTGTCTCGTCCTTTTTAGAGGCATCCGCTTTCGCCGGGGTAGATTCAATGGCTACCTCCGCATCCGTTTCCATAAACGGGGAAGCGGTATCCTTAGACAATAACGCCAGATATACGCCACCCATATTATTATACACATGATTCCATTCCGTTTGGCTATACGTAGGATTGAAATCACGGGCGGAAGTGAATACCAGATATTTGCCATCCGTACTGAATACCGGAGAATAAGACTCGTACCATTTATCGGTCACGGGATATTCTTTCTTACCCGCGATATCGTAGACATAGACGATCGAGAAATTATTATCGGACACACGGGAATAAGTCAACCAATTATTATCCGGAGAGAAACTTACGTTGCGGGCTTCACCTAACAGACTTTGTGAGATAGTTGTTAGCTGTTTGTTAGATACGTCCAAAAGATTGATACGATTTTTACGATCCGTATAGACAATCTTCTTGGAATCCGGACTCCACTGGAAAGTACGGATATACGTATCGTTATTCTTGGTCAACTGGGTAGGCTCGCCCCCCTCGAAATCTTGGAGATACAGCTCGGTCTCGCCGGTAGCGTCGGAGATATAGGCTATATGTTTTCCGTCCGGTGACCATTGAGCGTCACGTTCGTGCGCTCCCGGAGTACGGGTGATATTTTTCGTAACCCCTTTATCTACCGGGATATTGAATACCTCGCCACGAGCTGTCACCACCATACGCTCACCTTTTGGGGAGAGGCTGGCACTCGTGATATATTTGGAGCCATCCTTGATCTCGCTACGTGCGTAGACATTATCGGAGGCGAGGGTTACGTTCACTTTCTCCGGTTTCTTCGACACCGCATCCATCTTATAGATATAGCCTCCATTCTCGAAAACGATCGTATTGCCGAAGCTGCTAGGGAATTTCACGTCGTACTCAGTGAAGTTCGTCACCTTACTTGTTTGTTTAGTCTTCGTATTGTAAACGAACAAGTTCATCGTGTAATCCCGATCCGAAAGGAAATAGATCTCATCACCAATCCACATCGGAAAGATATCTTGCGCCTCATTGTTCGTGATATTCTCTACACTTTTCTTCTCCGGATTATAAACCCAGATATCATCGGCCATACCGCCCTTATAGTATTTCCATGTACGGAACTCACGCATTACCCGGTTGTAAGCCAATTGTTTTCCGTCGGGCGAATAGCTACAAAAGCCGCCCTCGGGCAAGGGAACCACCTCGGAAAGGCCACCTTCTTTATTTACCGTATATAACTTGCCGGAGAACCCATCGCTGATGCGGTTGCGGTAAACAATACCATTACCGTCCGGTGTCCAAGTCATCACGATATTATTCGGGCCCATGCGATCGCCCAGATCATCACGGCTATTCGTAGCCGTGTAAGTGATACGCAATGGCTCACCGCCGGAAGAGGGCATCGTGTACACTTCCGTGTTACCGTCGTACTGTCCCGTAAAAGCGATCGTCTTACCATCCGGGGAGAAACGGGGAAACATCTCATACCCCACATACGATGTCAATCGCTGTGCCTCACCACCTGTAGCCGGGACCTTATATAAATCGCCAGCGTACGAGAATACAATCTCTGAACCATTTGTAGCCGGAAAGCGCATTAATCTCGCCTCATCCGCCGCCATCAACAACGTAGGGATAGCGACAGCCGCCAATGCTGTTAAAATCATTCTTTTCCTCATAACCAATCTTTTCTTTTAATCATATCTGTTCTATCCGTTTTTAGTTGGCCCAATAGCGGGTAGGACCTCAAATGTACATAAAAAGATCCAAAATCCAAGTCAAGTCCCTTATATATCCGATCCTAGAAAAAGTTTTAGAATCTCTAATTTATTACTACCTTTGCGCCGGAAATCAAACAATGATACAAATAAGATGAACAAGAAGCTTCTGAACAACTCAAAAAGATGGTATACCCGGGCTTTCTCGGGCAATACGATCGTGCATGTTCATTGGTTCAGCGGTTTTGTCTAAATCCATCCATACTCTTCTTGAGAGGACTTCTTTTTATAGTTCTCTTCTTACACCTACATCTAGGTCTTAATTGCACTCAAGTTTAACTTCTGCGGAAAAGAGGGAGTATTCGTATGCTTCGTTTCCGGGGAAAAGATGTCTTGCGCATCTCAAAATACAATATGCTTATGTTTATCATTCTAGGTCTATTAGGTCTGGGGATAAGCGTCGGTTATTTATGCCGACACGTCCCCGCTTTCAAGGGATTGGAACATTCCATCTCTTATACGATTTTCGCGATGTTGTTCATATTCGGTATTACCATAGGAGCCAACCAATCTTTGCTGAATAATATTGGTGAGTTTGGAATACAAGCAGCCATACTTGCTATTTGCGGAGTATTGGGAAGTCTGGTAGCATCTTTTATCGCTTATAAATTATTTATCAAGAAAGGAGGTCTCAATGAAAAATAACCTAATCGTTATCTTATGTTTCACTGCGGGAATCTTTTGCGGAACCTTCGCCAACACGACTATCTCCACGTATTGCGAAAAACTACCGCAATTCTTGCTATACGCCCTCGTTATCCAAGTAGGATTGAATCTGGGAGCAAACGCCGAATTAGGAAAGATGATAAAGGATATCCGGTTTTCCAGTTTGCTACTGCCGTTCTTTACGATCATCGGCACGTTAGTATTCTCTGCGGCGGCAAGTTTGTTATTGACCTCGTGGAATATATATGATTGTATGGCTGTAGGAAGCGGATTCGCTTATTATTCCTTATCCTCCTTGCTTATCGTACAACTGAAAGAGGCGTCGGCAGGGATAGAGATCGCTTCGCAACTTGGGGCTATCGCATTATTGGCTAATATCATCCGGGAAATGTTAGCTTTATTCGGGGCACCGCTGTATGCCTCTTTCTTTGGTAAATTCGCTCCGGTATCCGTGGCGGGAATCAATTCCATGGATGTCTGCCTTCCGGTTATCAGTCGGTATTCCGGAAAGAATATCGTACCTGTGGCTATTATCCACGGGATTATCCTCGAGATCAGCGTGCCGTTGCTTATCTCGCTCTTTTGCAAGTAGAAGCAGGATTTATCCTCAACACCCGCTATAAACACTAAAGAGGATGCGTACATTATATCGACGCATCCTCTTGTTCCTTTATCCGTACTTCCTCCTCACGGAGGTACTTACGGACCTCTTAATTTATTACTTTAGTATTAATATTAATCCAACTCCCGCCTGTTCATCCGTCACGGATTACTTGGATCGATACCCGCACGGGAATTGTATGATTATCTTATTTTGTTAAATTCTTATTTAACGATAGCCTTAACAGCTTCCTCACCATCAACAGCCACTGCTACGATACCGGCAGGCACGGAGATTGTAGCGTTATCGGAAGTAAGAACGGTCTCAGCGATTACCTTACCCAAGATATTCGTGATAACTACAGACTTACCAGCTGCGCCTTGAACGGTTACGGTACCGTTACCGGCTACTACAGAGATACCTTCTACAGTATCGATTGTTTCGTTATCTGTTGCGATATCATCACCTTGCTCCACATTGAAGATCAAAGCATCGTCACCACCTGTATTCATCTCATCGAAATTAGAAGAACGATCATCAGACAGAACTAAACAACCATTCTGCATTCTCAACCAAGCCGCATATGTAGGAGCGATGTCACCCATAGCAGAATTATTGTAACCAGAAACATGTTTACTCTTCATAGACTCGAACAAGAATGCTCTATCAGCTTCTACCTCATTAGCGGCAACTTCCTTGTTTACGAAACGCATAGACCAAGTCACATACTTATGGTTATCACCAGATAAGATATATTTGTGTGAAACAAATTCATCTTCAGATACTCCAGCCTTCTTAGCCGCAGTCCAAGCATCCTCCTCAGCCTTGTTCAAATCAGCGAAGTTGATCTTCTCGTTCGGTAAGTTCTTGAACTCATCTCTCAAGATATACAAAGTATCAGCTACACGGATAGCTTCCACGAAACCTGCACGATCATATTTCTTCCACATGTAGTCAGCATCTTGCTCCCCATTTGATAATGTTGACCAACCATATTTATTAGCGAAATCATGGAAATTGATCAAATATTTACCTCTTTCAAAGCCCGGAACAGCCGGTTTTGCGTGAACGCAATGCCATTTATCTGTCGGTTTACCTTCTGCGGTAAAGTGATGGTCATCTTCCGTACAAGGTACGCCTTCAACTCCTTCGAAATCATTACGATCAATAGAGATCAAATATTGAGGCTTGATATTACCAGAACCACGGTTTACCCATGCGGTATCAACGATGAATGACAAACCATCCTCAGTCTTATCCGGAGTATAAATACCTAAGAAGTCAATACCTTCTTTCATGAAGTTCTTATTATTCTCAACCTGCAAGTATTCTTTACGGTATTTCTCGATAAAACGTAAAGTATCGGCCTTGTCACCTTCATTACCTTCAAGTTCAAGAGAACTGAAACGACGGTAAAGCGGAGTGTTGTCCGGTTCGATAGCGAAAGCAGAAGTACGAGTCTCGCCTAATACTTGATTCTTCAATGTAGCGGCACCATCATAATCGGATACTCCAGCTTTCTGATAACCTAATACATATTTTGTAGCATTAGGATAATTATCATATGCAGCATTAACAATCGCATAATAGTGCTTTCCACTGATATGGTTGTTTTCTTTGAAGAATGCATAATAAGTCGTATAAGATTGCTGATGACCAGTAGCACTAGAACCTACATTAAACTTATCTTCCTTATTAACTTTCCATTCATTAAGTTCACCTTTACCATCTTTATAAGAAACCTCATAAGCAGTTCTCACTAGAGTCTTCAAGCCTTTAATACGATTCTTAGCCACATCATCGCTAACCTTATAACCGTAAGGGATATCTACAGTCGCAAATATCTTTGAGTTATTATACCAACGCTCAGTCAATGTATCAATTACGAAAGCATCTTTTCCATCCAACACAGTCAACGTAGAGTCTGTAGATTTAGCGATGTATTTATCCGTAGCATAAGGATGCCAATAGTTAAACGTATATTTGTTAACCAACAAAGAATCTTTCTCCAACTTTCTGTAACCTAAATACGGATCAGAAATAGAAGCTGCCGGAACTTTCTCGAAGAACAAAGAATCTATACCGACAGAGCCATACTCCGCTGTAAGTTTATCTCCATATACAAACATATAAGAACCACCCTCTGCCTTTCTTAACTGAACAGTAGAATAAACAGCAGTCTTATATGACTCCATCTGGCCATCACCATCAAAATCCGCATTTATAACTTTATCTGCGAATTCACGGTTAGAGATAGTAACCGGAGACACAGCCTTCACTTTATCATTACTTGTATTTTTCTTCAATACAACCCATTGATAAGCTGGCATATGAGCAACACTCTGCTCATCCTCATTCACGGTTGTCCAACGGATAGTACCATTCTCATAGATAGGAGAAGCTAAATACTGTCCTTGTTTATTCTTGATGAAATAAACACCATCATCAACGGAAGTCTTGGATGAACCCTTTTCCTCACATCCGCTAAGACCCAAAGAAATATGAGTGTTCTGGTCCTCCGGATCAACTGTCAAAATACAAGTTTCATCTTTAATCAAGTCTTGCAAAGAGACACGCCAGTACTCATGCTCGTTAGCCGGATTAGCCGTAACGTGCGTATTCCAATACTTGCCATCATTATTCCAAGTAACTTTTTTCACATAGATGTACAAGCTATCGCCACTCGGAGAATAGATAAATTTGAACTTGTGCTGAGCACGTAATTCAGAGCTAATAGAACTGTAAGCATCAGCTTTATCCTTTGCTTTCTCTGTCCAACCGTAAGCTAAGAACTTTGTACCTGTCTCATTCGTATAAGCCGTATCAACTTTCAAATAAGCGTCTTTATCCTTTTGCTTGATGAAAAGCCATTTGTCATTATCTTTATCCTCCGCGATAAACTTCTGCTCATTGAACGGATTCTTCAAGCTAGTACCTTTCACGTCCGGAGTGAAAGTCAATTGTACTCCAGCCTCGTTATCTTGAAGAAGACCCAACTTCGTATTTACTTGATCTTCACTCAATGCGATTTGTGCCGCACCAACCAAAGCAAAGTTAGTCACATCAGCGGCGTTTGAAGTGGCATCTATTTGATTAGCACCCCACTTGGCAACCTTAACAGCGCCGGTAGCAGGATCCGCTTTCAAACCAACAATTGAGTCCGTTGAGAAATAAGAATACAAAGGTCTCTTTTCTTCCAAATCTTTGTATGAGCGAGAGAATGCCCAACCTGCGATCTCACCACCTAAAACAGGTTTCCAAGCACCATTCATACCATTCTCAGTCTTCTCATGGCCAGCCATTGTCAAATCCAACATAGTTCCAGACAATTTATTCTGGAAGTCATAAATAGGAGCTTGACCTTGGTTATAATTAGAGACAGAAACACACCACAATGTAGCCTCTAAGTTATTCTTAGCTTCGCTTGCACTATAAACACGTAGTTCATAATCACCTGTTCCACGATTTAGCTCCATCGCAAGATAAGCAGGAGTAGTGCCATCCATGACCTTCAACTGATAAAGACCAGAATTAGCTCCCTCCTTCAAACCGCCTAAACGCCATTCTTGACCCAATACAGTTTCCGGGTCTACTCGACTTGGTGTAGTCTGTGCATTAACAGACATAACACTTAACAGCGCCATACCTGCCAAAAGAGTAGAAAACTTCTTGTTCATAAATTCAAAATTTAATATTAATAATAGTGTTAATTAAAGTCCATCCCGTCGTTTAGTACCCTTGTTTTACTCGAAAACGACTAGTCTAAACGATCGTTTAGATCTTGCGTTTTTTAGACGCTTGAGCGGGAGGTTCGTTGAAGGAATCGCTTGTTTGGTAAATGATAACCTATCCTATTGATAAGAAAGAGGATAAGTGAAAAAAAAATAGCTCGGAAGGGTTGCAAGTATCGAAGAAACGCGTACCTTTGCAAATGACTAAAAGAATCGATCGTTTAGACTAGCCGTTTCTATCTATTATATAATGTACGCATGTACATTATATATGGTATCCATCCATAACCGCATAATAAATACAAAATACAAACATTCACATGCAATCATTGCAAATACTACAAACGTATAATCCAAGGCTTGTCAAGCCATAAGCTTACGAGTTGAGAAGTGATTAGTTATTCACTTGGAGAACTTTATGCTAGCGGCTTAGTCTATTATTTAATGTTATCTTTATACGTGAAAAGAATAAGTCAACCATACCAAATTTGATCTCTTAAAAAGTACAATAAGCCTAATATTTAAAGATTGTTATTTATATTTCTGATAATCAGCGTATAATAAGAATTGATCAAAATGGGAGCCGATTACTATCCATAGTATTTTGCACTACTATTAATACTAATCGTACTTTCTATAAATAGTAAAGCTGACTACCATGAATCTGCTTTTTAAGAAATATACAATAAACAGGATGTGCGATACGAAAATAAACCTTACCTTTGGAGCAGTAATCACCTAAAACCATTTAACTATGGCACAATACGTAGACATCATGACTGATGCTGGATTTAAGGCTGTCTTCCAAGACAAGCAAGTTACCATCAAGTTCCTTAACGCCGCCCTAGCCGGCGAACGGCAGATCAAGGACATCACCTACCTCGACAAGGAGATCAAGCCAGAGACCGTCGAGAACCGTACCATCATATTCGACCTGCTCTGCGAGGACGTGTCCGGGGCCAAGTTCATCCTAGAGATGCAGAATTGTCCCCAGCACTATTTCTTTAACAGAGGTTTTTATTATCTTTGTCGCATGGTGGCCCGGCAAGGACAAATCGGCAAGCAATGGCAATATCGGTTGCTACCCATCTACGGAGTCTATTTCTTGAATTTCAAGTTGCCGGAGTTCACAGACTTCCGTACGGATGTTGTCCTCGCTAACGAGAGGACGGGAAAGGTGTTCAATGAGATCAAGATGAAGCAGATCTACATATCGTTCCCGTTATTCAGTTTAAGCAAGGAGGAGTGCAAGAGCTCCTTCGAACGTTGGATTTATACATTGAAGAATATGAACCTATTTGAACAATCTCCCTTCAAGGAGGAACAGGAGACCTTCCTTCGCTTACTGGACGTGGCGAACGTCAACTCACTCAGCGAAAAAGAACGTGCGATCTACGAGGAAAACCTAAAGAATTATCGGGATTGGTATGCGACCATCGATTACGCACAAACGGAAGGGATTGAAAAAGGAATGCAGGAAGGAATGCAAAAAGGGATGCAGAAAGGGATCGAGAAAGGGATCGAGAAAGGCCGTCAAGAGGAAAAACTCCAGATAGCCCAAAAGATGAAGGAGCAAGGACTTGACTCCGAACTTATCGCCCAATGCTCCGGACTTTCTGTTGAAGACATTGAGCGACTATAACCCGAATCAACCGATTCAATTCGATCCGGGCCGCTTCCATCCACTATCCGGAGGAAACGGCCCGGATTACTTTCGTACATTCACGATACCTAGAAAGCGTAATTAAAATCCAACGGAATAAAGAAACTGACGATTGTTCCGCTCCCCATCCCCTTCTCCTTGCTTTGGACCGAATATGTGATCTTCTCTTTATTTCTCCTATTCAACAATAGGATCGTACGGTAAAGGACTTTCGTTCCCATCCCCGTACCGTTATGTCCCGCATTCGTAAACAGACGATACCCGGGTCCATTATCCTCTATACGGATATGGATGCCTTTCCCGTCGCGCTCCACGAAAACAGATAATCGCTTCTCGCCCTCGATCGCACACAAGCCATGTTTCACGGCATTCTCTACGGGTATCTGGATCAGCATGGCCGGGAGATAGATTGCGTCCGTGTCAAGGGAGGGATCGAGATTCCATTCCAGACGGAAGTCCGGCCCTAATCCTTGCGCCTGCAAATTCAAGTAAGTCCGGACAAAGCGTAATTCTTCCTCCAACGTGATACTAAGCTTTTCCGTGATCTCCAAACTACTACGTAACAACTCCACCAATCCGGAAAGTTGCGTACGGCGGGAACTTCCTTCTTCCTCCGAGCTAATCTCCCGGTTCAATATATTGAATATAAAATGAGGGGATACACGGTTGCGAATACTCTCCATCTTTAACTTCGTCACCTGATCGATATGGCTTAACCATTGGGCATGCCGTTTACGTTTCATAAAGTAATAAGCCATGCCGCTGACGATCGACAAGATCGCAAAAAGCAAGATCCAAACCCAACGGCTCATTTCCAAGTATTCCATCCGGCCGGCCTGTTGTTTAATAATAGCCTCCCGCTTGAGTAAAGTCGTATCTTGGCTATAACGCATATCGATCTCGGTGACACGCATCTGGGTCCGTTCGCTACGAATATTGTTCTCAATGACGCTATTCTTCGTTTGGTACTCATAGGCACGCCTAAAATCGCCCGTGGTAGCGAAATAATTCTGCAAGTTCTTATTACGGATCGCTACCATCTTGGGATCTATGCCTACCGTATCCGTGTAACTCCTCAACAATTGATAAGCCAGCCCGGAGTTCCCCTCTTTTAAGGCTAGCGAAGCCTTCAAGGTCGTCAAATGGTACAAGGCCGTCTTATTATTATAGGTATGGAAGTACCTAAACCCTTTTTCCAGATAAAAACGAGCGGAATCCAACTGATTCAGACATAGATAGATCTCCCCTAAATTGATCTCGCATACGTTAGTATAGAAATCCATATGAGTAGGACGTACCACCTCACGGGCTTTCAAGAACCAAGGAAGCGCCTTCGCATACTCTTCCTTGTAATAATAGTAATTTCCCCGGCTATTGCAAAAGGTGAATTTCTCGCTCAAGTTACGAGAATCCAGTTCTTTCTCCGCCAAACGGTAAAAGTGATCGGATAAGTCAAAGTCCCTCAATTCCATATACGTCTCGCCCAAACCAAAATAAATAGGAAAGGACATCCGATCCATAATACCCAATGAATCACTCACGAAAAGAGCTTGGCGAAAGTAGCGGGCTCGCTGATCGTAAGCTCCTTTCCGGGTATATATATCCGCTATATTGATATAAATATCCGGGATTTTATGCTCCATCTCACTCTGCCGGATCTCTTGATACGCCTCGGAATAGCAAAGGAGGGCCGAATCCGTTTTATCCAAAAATGAATAATAATTGCCAACCGTATTTTTCAACGTCCCTAAGAGTCCATGTATCTTGGGAGACATCGGTACACGGTCGCAATAATCTATAATTGACCGATGTAAAACAAACCCGGAATCATATACACTATTTGCAAAATAAATCTGGCTTTTAACCGCAAGTAATTTATAATATTTATCGCTATCTTTAGTTAGACTTAAAGCTTCATCCAATGCGGAATGAGCATATCGAGGATTCCGGTAAATCGAATCCATAGCCATATGTTCCAAAGAGTCAATCGGCTCACCCGATAAATCAGGGGGAAAATTCTTTAATTCTATAGAAAATTT
>NZ_QTLP01000013.1:0-437 GCF_003635405.1 Parabacteroides sp. AF39-10AC
GCCTCGACATACGAGGGGGAGAAATACTCGAACAAGGCCTCCCCACGACGCTCACGGCGGGAAAGCTCAGCGTCCAGCCCCTTCGAGGGACTGATCCTGTCACGCCCGCCACCGGCGGTAGGGAGCGTGAGCACGTACCAACGGACGGCCTCCTGGTCACGTCGCTTCAGAACATGCGCCATGAACCTATCCGAGCACTTGCTTGTCAATATATCCATCTCTATGATTATCTTTTCCAGTGGTTATCCCGTGGCCCGAAAACAGACCCCACGGCAATTCAGAGCCCTACCAAGAATCATTTATATCATCTTGATAAACAGTACTTTATATTTTTAAATGTGGCATTACTGAAAATTACCATCTCTTGAAATCTTAGGCTACTTGGGGAGTAGCCTAAAAGGTGCGAGAACGGTTATCACCCGGTTGTAGAGACGGGG
>NZ_QTLP01000013.1:546-1348 GCF_003635405.1 Parabacteroides sp. AF39-10AC
CCCCGTCTCTACAGGAATGTATGTTCGATTTTTAGAAGGGACGTGATGATGTAGGAAATACGAGATCATTTCGTCTCTATTACCATGTCTATACACTAGGAATAAGAACGAAGATTTAAGGAGAATCAAGGCCGGAGCACAAACTAAAACTAATGATTGCTTGTTATTTGCTATTTTTTGCTACATTTGCACCGTGAAATGAACGCTACTCCCCAAGTAGCCTCAACCCACCTCTGGCATATAATTATATACATTCTCAAAGCAAGACTTATTTACCACCGTCATTTTCTCCAACGAGAAACTTCTTAGATAAATCTGGGTTGTCTTGATGGACTTATGCCCCAATAACTCGCTGATCATCTCAATGGGGACATTTTGTTCCTTCAATGCCATGGCGAAGGAATGACGGATCGTGTAAGAAGTCACATCCGAGGCTATTCCCGCAACCTCCTTCAACGTCTTCAAGTTCCGGTTAAACCGGGACAAGGCCGCATTGTATTCGAGATATTCCTCATGGCCGTTCTTCGTCCCACTTAAAAAGGGAAATAAATAGCCGGAGCCTCCACCCCTCTCACCTGCCAGCTCCTTATACATAGCCTCCGCCGTATCCAAGACCTCCAACCGCATAGAGGTCCCGGTCTTCTGGCGATTGTAATCCAATATGCCGTTCTTGATATTACCCCTATTCAAATGGGCGAAATCAACGAACGACATCCCCCCATATTGAAACATCAAGCAAAGCGTCAGCTGTGTCTTCCTCAACTTCTCTCCTTTTACCGGGACAGTCATCAGGCGATTCAAA
>NZ_QTLP01000013.1:1358-154105 GCF_003635405.1 Parabacteroides sp. AF39-10AC
ACGCCCCGTCTCATCCCCTCCAAATGGTAACTTAAAGCTACTATCAGACAGTGGGAGACGGGGCGTGCCCCGTCTCTACAGGAATACACACAGGTTATAAGGCATGGTGGAATGATACCGGGAACAAGAGGTCATTTCACCCGCATCACCATGTCTATACGTCTAGGATAAAATAAGAAAATCAAAGAATAGAGAGGATCAAACGCCTACAATGAGTAAACAAGCACATTTGTTTGCTTGTTTTTAGTTATTTTTTACTACATTTGCGCCGTGAAAGAATACGCTACTCCCCAAGTAGCCTACTCCCTTTACCCTACTTTCGGTACATGATTGTACACACTCTCAAAACAAATTTTATTCACCGCAGACATCTTTTCCAACGAGAAACTTTTCAAATAGATTTGCGTAGTCTTGATCGATTTATGGCCCAATAGTTCGCTGATCATCTCAATCGGGACATCCTGTTCCTTCAAAATCATCGCAAAAGAATGACGGATCGAATATGAGGTGATCGGGATAGACACACCGCAGGCTCTCGCCAACCTCTTCAAATTCCGGTTAAAATGGGCCAAAGCGGAAGTGTACTCCTTGTAGGCTTCTTTTCCCACTTTTATCCCTTTCAAGAAAGGAAACAAATAGGGTGAGTCCTTACCTACATCACTTGACAGTTCCCTCAGCGACTCCCATGCGGTAGATTGTACCTCTATAAGCATCGGAGTACCCGTTTTCTGGCGTTTATATTCCAAAACCCCACCCCGGACATTCTCCTTTTTCAGATGAGCGAAATCCACGAATGCCATACCGCAAAACTGGAACATCAGGCACAATGCCTGCCGTGTTTTTCTCAGTTCCGGATCATCTAATGAGGCCGTCATCAGAGAACGTAATAAATCCTGTGGTAACGCCTTTTTGCGTTTGCTCTCTATACCCGTGAAAACTCCCTTAAATAAATAAGGGATATAGGGGGCCAACCCTTCCTCCACCGCCATGTTGTACACACAACGGATCCGACGCATATAGGTCGACACCGTGTTCCATGTACATCCTTTATTCAACAAAAAGGCCTGATAACGCCGAAGGTTCTCCTTATTGACATAAATATAGGGAATTACCTCCAACCCACAAAACCGCATGAATGAGTTCAATGCATCCTGATAGCTCTTCGCCGTGGAATAACGCCCATCCACACGCAATTTATAGATATACAACCTCATCCCTTCTACTAAATCCTTTTTCTCCATACTATCGCTATTTTTTCGTGATAAAACTTAGCAAATGTAATACAGATCCGGGAGGTTGAGCATATACAAAAAAAGGCGAACCAACCGGTCCGCCTTTATAAAATCTCCATTTCTAGATTATTTCAGTCCTCTATTCTTCAGCAACGGATCCGTACCCGGTTCCTTGCCACGGAAATTCTTGTACATATCCATAGCGTCGTCGATACCACCCGGGGTCAAGACATATTTACGGAATTTATCGGCACATTCTTGATTAAAGATGTCGCCGGTTTCCTTGAATGCCTCGAAAGCGTCGCAATCCAATACCTCAGCCCAGATGTAGCTATAATAGCCGGCGGTGTAGCCGCCACCCATCGTATGGTTGAAGTAAGTCGTACGGTAACGGGAAGGGATTTGTTTCAGCAAACCACGACGGCCTAACGTCTGTTGCTCGAAATCCATCACGTTCAAGTTGGCCGGAACATTATTCGTCTGGTCAACGAACTTGATCACCTTCTTATCCGCAGCGTCACCACTGATAGCATGGAAATCCATATCCAGATAAGAAGCCGCCAGATACTCCGTCGTAGCGAAACCTTGTCCGTACTTACCGCTCTTATCCAACTTCTCGATCAACTCGGCCGGGATCACCTCGCCGGTCTGATAATGCTTAGCGTACACCTTCAATACTTCCGGCTCGAATACCCAATGCTCCATAACCTGTGAAGGCAACTCCACGAAATCACGAGGAACACCGGAAACACCGGAGTAATGCACGTCACGGAACAAGCCGTGCAAACCATGACCGAACTCATGGAACAATGTATTCGCCTCATCAGCGCTCAACAACGCAGGTTGTCCCGGAGCGGGCTGGCTAAAGTTACAAACGATCGTTACGACCGGAGCCACACGCTTACCATCCTTATAAGCCTGCGGACGATAAGAACCACACCATGCGCCACCACGCTTGCTGGCACGAGGGAAGAAATCGAAATAAATAACGCCCAAATGAGAGCCATCCTTATCTTTGCACTCAAAAGCCTGCGCTTCCGGATAAGGCAACGGGATATTACGGATCGGGGTGAACGTGATACCATATAACTTATTAGCTACATAGAAAGCACCCTCACGAACATTATCCAACTTCAAGTAAGGACGAACCTCATTCTCATCCAAATTGAATTTAGCCTTCTTGGCCTTCTCGAAATAATAACGCCAATCCCAGCCCTCGGCCTCGAAATTGCCGCCTTCTTTCTTGATCTCGGCGTTTATATCGGCCAATTCCTCTTTCGCTTTCGCCAAAGCAGGCTTCCAAACCTCATCTAACAATTGATAAACCTTATCCGAGCTTTTCGCCATACGATCCTCCAACACGAAAGAAGCGTAATCATCATAGCCCATCAACTTCGCTTTCGCCAAACGAGCGGCAACCAAATCACGAACCACTTCCTTGTTATCGTTCTCATTATTATTATTACCACGGTTGATATAAGCGTTGAACATCTTCTCACGCAACTCACGTTTATCGGAATATTGCAAGAACGGCATCACGCTCGGGTTCTGCAAGGTAAATACCCATTTGCCTTCCATCCCGGCATCCTTAGCCGCTTGAGCGGCGTTAGCGATCAAGGTCTCGGGCAGACCGGAAAGATCCTCCTGCTTGTCGATCACCAATTTAAAAGCGTTCGTCTCTTTCAGCATATTCTGTCCGAAAGTAAGCTGTAGCATGGAGATCTTGCTATTCAACTCACGTAATTTAGCCTGATCCTCAGCGGAAAGATTAGCGCCACCCCGAACGAAGTCCTTATAAGTCTCCTCCAATAACTTCATTTGCTCCTTATCGAGACCCAACTCATCCTTCTTATCGTATACCGCCTTCACACGAGCGAACAATTTCGGATTCAAGTTGATATCATCACTATATTTTGACAATAGCGGCGACATCTCACGGCTTAACGCCTGCATCTCATCATTCGTATTCACGCTATTCTGTCCACCGAAAACGATCTGGACCTTCCGAAGCAACGCACCCTGCTCATCCAAAGCGACAATCGTATTCTCGAACGTCGGCTCCTCCGGGTTATTCACGATCGCCTCGATCTCCTTGCGTCCCTCTTCCATGCCTTGCAATAGGGCCGGTTTGTAGTGCTCGAACTTGATTTGATCAAAAGGTGGAACTCCAAACGGGGTGGTATATTCCGCAAAGAACGGGTTCTCACCCTCCACGGTCTTCTTTTCGGAAGTACCGCAGGCAGTAAGCATAACGGCTAATCCTGCTGCCATAATTAATTGTTTCATCTTTACTGATTTTTTGATTTATGAGTTATAAATTGTTCTGCTCATTTTAGCCCTCTGTTCTCCAACAGCGGATCGATGCTAGGTTGTTTGCCACGGAAATTCACGTACATGTCCATAGCGTCGTCGATGCCGCCCGGGGTCAGTACGTATTTACGGAATTTAGAGGCAACCTCCGGGTTGAAGATATTACCCGTCTCCTTATAAGCTTGGAAAGCGTCGCAATCCAACACTTCCGCCCAGATATAACTATAATAACCGGCTGTATATCCACCTTCCATCGTATGTCCGAAATAAGTGGAGCGATAGCGAGACGGAATCTGACGGATCAGACCACGATCGCCCAAGACCTTCGCCTCAAATTTCTCAATATCCAAATCGGCAGGGATCTCTTTCAATACATGATAATCCATATCCAGATAAGAGGCGGCCAGATACTCCGTCGTAGCGAATCCTTGTCCATACTTGCCACTCTTGATCATCTTGTCTACAAGGGCTTGCGGTATTACCTCGCCGGTCTGGTAATGTTTAGCGTACACTTTCAATACCTCCGGCTCAACGGCCCAATGCTCATCGACTTGCGAAGGTAGCTCCACAAAGTCACGAGGCACGTCGGACACGCCATAATAATGAACATCGCAGAATAAACCGTGCAAGGCATGACCGAACTCATGGAATACGGTCTCGGTCTCGTCGGCCGTCAAAAGCGCCGGTTGTCCCTCCGCCGGTTTGCTGAAATTAAATACGGTAGTAACCACCGGGGCTACCCGTTTCCCATCCTTATACGTTTGTGAACGGTAACCGCCGCACCATGCGCCACCTCCTTTGCCCGGGCGGGTAAAGAAATCCATATACAGCACGCCCAGATGCGTACCATCTTTATCCTTGCACTCGAAAGCGAGAGCGTCGGGGTCCGGTTTCGGGATGTCCTTGATCTCGGTAAACGTGATACCGTATAATTTATTGGCTACATAGAAGATGCCCTCACGTACATGTCCCAACTCAAAATAAGGACGCATCTCGTTCTCGTCCAAGTTATATTTCGCTTTCTTGGCTTTCTCGAAATAATAACGCCAGTCCCAGCCCTCGGCCTCGTAATTACCGCCTTCCTTCTTGATCTCGGCGTTGATATCGGCCAATTCCTCTTTCGCTTTCGCCAAGGCAGATGGCCAGATTTTATCAAGCAAGTCGTACACGTTCTTCTCGTTCTTCGCCATATTCTCTTCCAATACGAAAGCGGCATAATCCTCATATCCCATCAATCGGGCTTTCTCCAGACGAGCGGCAACCAGCTGCTTAACGACCTCCTTATTATCATTCTCATTATTATTGTTGCCACGATTCGTATACGCCTTGAAGATCTTCTCACGCAAATCACGCTTATCGGCGTATTGAAGGAAAGGCATCACGCTCGGATTATGGAGGGTAAACACCCACTTACCATCCAGACCATTCTCTTGGGCCGTTTGCGCCGCCTTGACGATCACGTCTTCCGGCAGACCGGATAAGTCCTCTTTATTATCGATCACTAATTGGAAATCGTTGGTCTCTTTCAGGGTATTCTGTCCGAAAGTAAGTTGGAGCATGGATATCTTCTCGTTCAGCTCACGCAACTTCGCCTGCTTATCCTCCGGCAGATTGGCTCCTCCCCGGACAAAGCTTTTATAGGTTTCCTCCAACAGCTTCTTCTGTTCCTTATCCAGATGGAAGCTCGCCTGATTCTCATATACGGATTTCACCCGGGCGAAAAGCTTGGGATTTAAGCTGATATCATCCGAATGTTTGGATAAAAGGGGATAAAGCTCACGTTCGAGCTCTTGGATCTCGTCCGTGGTATTCACACTGGATTGGCCACCGAAAGCATACATTACTTTAGTAAGCAACTCGCCACTTTGGTCTAAGGCCACGATCGTATTCTCGAATGTCGGCGCATCCGGATTTGCCACGATCGCCTCGATCTCCTTCGACTGCTCTTCCATGCCTTTCAAAAGAGCCGGCTTGTAATGAGCCACCTCTATTTGGTCAAACGGAGGCACCCCGAACGGTGTCGTATACTCCGCAAAAAACGGATTGGGTGTAGCGCCTTCCGCTACATCGCTTTTCTTTGAGGAGGAACAAGCTCCCAAAATAACCGCTAAACCTGCGGCCATAAGCGTTTTATTCATGCCATTGTTATATTAGAATTACAATGGACAAAGATAACGAAGTTTTGCGTTACAATTCTATTTCAAATTGTTATTATTTAGAATCCGGAAAAAGATTTTCACAATTCACACAAAAAAGATCCCCAAAGGGAGATCTTCCCTTCGGGGACCCAATATGCTTTCATTCAATGTTCAATCGAATCGCTCTCTATACCGTCCTCGATATTTTCATTTTCGATCGTTTCTTGTAAATCTTGAATGTCATTAGACGTGTAATCATCCGACAATACCGAATTGGTAGACATGGTCTCATCGTGAAGATCATCGCTCTCATCCCATAACGTTTTCATTATATTCTCTGGCATATCTCTTATATTTTAAAGTTATATGCCTATTCAACAACCTCGACAAAGAAATTGTTGTTCCAATAAAAATAGTTCACTAATTTTAGCGAGATTAACGCAAGAAATAATATGAATCGAATTTGTAGTCTTTTTGGTATTCAGTATCCCATCATACAGGCGGGAATGGTTTGGTGTAGTGGTTGGCGGCTAGCTTCAGCGGTTAGTAACGCCGGTGGATTAGGATTGATCGGGGCAGGCTCCATGCACCCGGAAGTGCTCCGGGAACATATCCGTAAATGCGAGGCGGCGACCGACAAGCCTTTTGGCGTGAATGTCCCGCTGATGTACCCGGAAATCGATACCTTGATGCGGATATTGGTGGAGGAAAAAGTGAAGATCGTATTTACCTCCGCCGGCAACCCGAAAACATGGACAAAGTATTTGAGGGATCATGGCATGACGGTCGTTCACGTGGTAAGCAGCTCTAAATTCGCCACGAAATGCGAGGAGGCCGGAGTGGATGCCATCGTTGCCGAAGGCTTCGAGGCCGGCGGGCACAACGGACGGGAGGAAACAACTACGATGTGCCTGATCCCCGCTGTCCGGAAAGCGACCTCCCTCCCCCTTTTGGCGGCAGGAGGTATCGGAAACGGTCAAGCGATGCTAGCGGCACTCGCACTAGGGGCCGACGGCGTACAGATAGGCACTCGTTTCGCCCTAACCAAAGAAAGCTCGGCACACGAGAATTTCAAGAAACTATGCTTGAATCTTAAGGAAGGCGATACGAAGTTATTATTAAAGAAACTGTCTCCTACCCGTCTGGTAAAAGGAGATTTCGCTACGGCAGTGGAAGAAGCGGAAGCCCGGGGAGCGTCCGTGGAAGAATTACGTGAGTTATTGGGCAAAGGACGTGCCAAGAAAGGAATCTTTGAGGGCGACCTAAAGGAAGGCGAGTTAGAGATCGGACAGGTAGCGTCTTTATTCTGGGAGGAATTATCCGTGGAAGAGGTGATGAAAGAATTGATCCGTGACTTTAAGCTATCCTTAGAGAACGTAAAAACACAGTTGTGTTCGTGAGAAAACACAACTGTATCTGTGGATAAACACAACTGTGTTCAAGAGAAAACACAGTTGTGTTCCTTATCATAATCGATACTTATACAATTGCGCCATGACCTTTTGGTATTGGTTTTGCAATTGCAGGTAGTTTTGCACGCTTTGGTAATAGGTCGTCACATCCACGAAATACTCGATCATAGAGATTTGCCCGGCCTGTATAGCCTTGTTCAACAAGACCAAGCTATTCTGCCTTTTCAGCACATCCTTATATTCATCGATAGATTTCTTTAAGGAGACAGACTGGTCATATAGCTGCCTCAACCCATTCTCTACCGTGAAAGAAGCGCTCTCCAACTGCATCTCCGTATAGCGGGCCTGAGCCTTCGCCTGTTTCACGTTATTACGGTTCGAGAACAACGGGATGGTGATTCCTACCAAGAAACCATTGAAACGCTCTCCACCCGAGGCGGGATTCATACGATACCCTAACTCAAAGCCGGGCAGACCTTTTGCCTTATTCACGCTCACCTGCCGAAGGGCTGTCGTCTGGTCGCTACGCAAGGTCTGTAATTGCGGATCGGATTGCATCGCCTCCGTCCGCAGCTCATCAAAGGAAAGCACCTCCCTATCCGGCAAGGCGTAAACCGTATCCGTAAACTCGATAGCGATACCGCCGTTCAGGGTAGCTAGCTCCTGCAGCTTGGCAATACGGGAAGTCTCGTTCATCCGGGCCTCTGTCCGGGCGTTCAATAATTCCAGATCGATCTTGTTTGTCTCAAGGATATTCGCGTTTCCTTTCTCCAAACGAGTCGCATAAAAAGCAGAAAGTTGCTCGGCGTTCCTAAGACGGGTATCCAATAGGTTCTTCTGCTGGTTCAACAGCACCAAATCTAGGCAAACCTCTTTCACCTGCAACAAGATTTGCTGACGAAAAGCCATCCCTTGACGATCCAAACCCGCGGATTTCGCCTTCGTCAGCTTATGCTTCCGGACATATACAGACGGGAAATCAAAGCTTTGGGAAGCCACGAACTCGCCCGTGAATCCCATCCCTTCTTTATTCCCCCAGAAATGCGAATAAGAGACCGAAGGGTCTGGCAAATTATTATCCAACTTCGCCTCCAGCTTCTGCGACTGGAGCAACTGGCTGTTCGCCTGTAAATCCTTATTGTTCGCCTCCACGCTCCGGAGCACGTCCTCTATAGAAGTCTGGGCGGAAAGGCCGCCTGTCAATACAGACAAGGCGGCGACTATAATATATGATTTCATAAAACTTATTCTTTATTCTTGTTCATTATCAGATAAACAATCGGGATGATGAATCCGTTTAAGAACGTAGAGGTTAATAAACCACCCAAGATCACCGTCGCCATCGGGCTTTGGATCTCATTTCCGGGAAGATCGCCATTCAACGCCAATGGAATCAACGCCAAGGCGGAACTCAACGCCGTCATCAAGATCGGGTTCAAACGGTCTAGGGAACCTTGTATCACGGACTCTCGCAATCCCATTCCCTCTCCACGCAAATGCGTATAGTGGCTGATCAGTAGCATACCGTTTCGGGTAGCGATACCGAACAAGGAAATGAAACCGATAATCGCCGGGATACTGATCTCGCCGGAAGTAAGCCATAGGATAATCACGCCACCGATCAACGCCAACGGTAGGTTCAACAAGATCACGCCGCTCTCCTTCACGTCCTTGAACTCATTGTACAGTAACATGAAGATCACCAATAACGACATCAATGACGTCAGCAATAAGGTACGGCTGGCCGCCGCCTCGCTCTCGAACTGGCCACCATATTCGATATGGTATCCCTCCGGCAAACGGATATTAGCCTCTACCCGATCCTGTATCTCATTAACCACACTTCGCAAGTCACGTTCCGATACATTGGCACTAATCACGATCTTACGTTGCACATTCTCACGATTGATCGTATTCGGACCGGTCACCGAACGGATATCGGCCACGTAGCTTAGCGGCACTTTCTGTCCGGCGGCATCGATCATCAGATTGCTAATATCATCCATCGTGGCACGGCTAGCGTCGGAGGTCTTCACGGTCAGGTCGAAGCTCTTGCCATCGTCGTACACCTGACTTACGGCCTCTCCACCCAACATCACATTGATATATTCCTCGAACTCCGGCAGGGGAATACCATATTTAGCCAGCAACTCACGTTTCGGGGTGATTGTCAACTGCGGACGCTCGATCTGCTGCTCTACCTTCAAGTCCACCAGACCCGGGATCGTTTGGATAGCGGCCTTGATCTGGTTTCCGACCGTAAACATCAGGTTCAAGTCCGTACCAAACAGCTTGATAGCGATATTCGCCTCCGTACCGGAAAGCATAGCGTCGATACGATGGGAAATAGGTTGCCCGATCTCTATATTAGCGCCGCTGATCGTAGATAACTTCTTGCGGACATCATTCATCACCTCATCCCGACTACGGTCTTGCAATTCGAAAGGAGCCTCGATCTCGGAAACATTCACGCCCAAGGCATGCTCATCCAATTCCGCACGACCGGTCTTCCGAGCCACAGTCTTTATCTCGGGTACTTGCAACAGCAACGCTTCCGCACGGCGTCCGATCTGATCCGACTCGTCCAAGGAAATTCCCGGAAGCGAGCTTACGTTGATCGTAAAAGAACCCTCATTGAACGGGGGCAAGAAACTACGTCCCAAATGAAAGAAGATCACCAAGGCGACCACAAACAAAGCGATCGTGGTACCTAGCACCCATTTCTGGTAAGCCAACGCAAACTCCAAAGCCCGTTTATAGACCACTTTCAACTTCCGGGCTATCCAAGCCTCACGCAGTTCCTTCATTCCCGTCGCTTTACGGTTCAGCAAATAGCTACAAAGCACCGGGGTCAAGGTAAGCGCCACCACCGTAGAAGCAAACAACGCCACGATAAAAGCGATACCCAGCGGAACCAACATACGGCCTTCCATACCACTCAAGAAGAACAAGGGCACGAAACTCACCACGATAATCAAGGTAGAGTTCAAGATCGGCATACGTACCTCACGGGAAGCGTCGTAAACCACCTCCAAGGTAGAGCGTTGCTGCTCCGGAGGCAAGAGCCGGTTTTCCCGGATCCGTTTATACACGTTCTCCACGTCCACGATAGCGTCATCCACCAAGGAACCGATAGCGATCGCCATACCTCCCAAGCTCATCGTGTTAATCGTTAATCCCATGTAGTGCAATACGATGATAGAGACCAGTAAAGATAACGGCAAGGCTACCAACGAGATCACCGTCGTACGTATATTCATCAAGAACAGGAACAAGACGATCACCACGAAGAAACTACCCTCAAACAAGCTCTTCTTTACATTATTAATAGAGTTATCGATAAAATGACTCTGGCGGAATATATCCGTAGAGACATGTACATCCGCCGGCAAGTTCTTCCGCAAATCGACAACAATCTCGTCCAGCTTCTCCGTCAACTTCTCCGTACTCGTATCCGGCTGTTTAGTCACGGTAATCAATACGGCCGGCTTCGTCCGCTCGGAAGCGGTTCCCAACTTCGGGCTTTTACCGCCGATCTTAACCGTAGCGATATCACCCAGCGTAACCGGATACTCATTCACGGTCTTCACCACGCCCTGAGCGATCTCCTCCGCCTTCGAAGTCGATAAGACTCCTCGGATGATGTATTCGTTCGAGAACTCATACAATACACCACCATTGGCGTTCCGGTTCATATTCCGACAAACATCCAACACCTCGTTCAACCCTACACCGTAGTGCTTCATACGAGCCGGGTCCAACAATATCTGGTACTCCTTAATATCGCCACCGATCACGGCCACCTGCGCCACACCGCCCGTAGACAACAAACGGGGACGGATCGTCCAGTCGGCGATCGTACGTAAGTCCAACAAAGACGTGGAATCGGCGGTCAAACCGAGGATCATCATCTCACCCAAGATGGATGACTGCGGGCCTAAGGTCGGTTTACCTACGTTCTCGGGAAGGCTCTCACCCAAGACAGCCAGTTTTTCGGACACGATCTGACGAGCCCGGTAAATATCCGTACCCCAATCGAACTCTACCCAAACCACGGAGAATCCGGTGGTAGACGAGGAACGCACACGCCGTACGTCCATCGCACCGTTCACGGCAGTCTCCACAGGGAATGTCACCAAGCGTTCCACCTCCTCGGGAGCCATACCGTTCGCCTCGGTCATGATCACGACCGTTGGGGCGTTCAAGTCCGGGAACACATCCACGTCCGTATTAAACGCCGTGTACGTACCCCAGATCATCAGCAATAGCGCACAAACCAAGATTACCAACCGGTTGTGCAATGAATAATAAATTATCTTATTTAACATGCAACATCCCTCCTATTAATGGCTATGGCTATGAGCCGGTATCGCGTTAGAAGCGGAAGACAACTTGATCTGGTAAGCGCCACGGGTCACGACCTCATCGCCCGGTTTCAATCCGGAAAGGATCTGTACCTCCGAGCCGTTATTCGCTCCCAGCGTCACCCATTGCTTCTTATAGCCTTCCTCATCCAGACGGATAAATACCGAATAAACGCCCTGCTCCTCGATAAGGGCGGAGACAGGCACGCTCAAGACATTCTCCATCGGCTTTGTCAACAAAAAAATCTCCACGAAAGAACCGGGGATAACCGCTCCTTTATTATCGAACTCGAAAGTCACCGGTACATAGAAAGAGTTCATATCGGAAGCCTTTCCATACGATAACAACCGTCCACGCAAATCAGACAATTTATAGAGAGCGTTATCATACGGAGTCATGAAATTAGCGGTTTGGATCATGGGAAGATCGTTGTAATACCTCTCAGACACGTCCGCACGCAATACCAAACGATTGTTTTGCGAGATCGTAGCCAAAGGCTGACCTACGGATACATAATCACCCTCTTTCACTTGGATGTTCTTCAAGTAACCGTTCAAGGGAGAGACTACAGACACGCCTTTCGCCGTCTGTTTTCCCGCTATCGCCTCATAAGCGACCTTGGCGTTCTCGTAATTCAAGCGGGCCTGCTCGAAATCCTTGGCGGATACGATCTTATCGCCTACCAAGGCTTGCATACGCTCGTATTCCTTTTTCGCCGTCTCATAAGCGAATTTAGCCTTTGCCGCCACGTCTCCATCAGAGAGGGCGTTGGAAGCGATACTCAACACGGCCTGTCCCTTGCGTACCGCCGTACCATCCACGAATGGCAAGCTACCAAACGAGATCACGCCGGGGACGGTAGCGACGATCACGGACTCCTCCCCTTGCGCCGCCATTACTCGTCCGCTCGTCTTAATCACATCCGTGAAAGGAGCGGGATTAACCGTTACGGTCTGCAAACCAACGGCCTCGGCTAAGGCTTTCTTAAAGACAATCTCGCCGGGATGGGTACCACCGGACTCATGCTCATGGTCATGGCCTTCGTGTTCATGTCCCTCATGATCATGATCGTGATCGTGATCCTCACCTTCATGCTCATGGTCGTGAGCCTCTAATTCATGATTATGCTCATCGTGTCCGGCTTGCGACGCATTTCCCGCACAACCGGCAAACAGGTAAGCGCACATCGCACCTACCAAATATATTTTCTTCATTGTGTAAAAAATCTTGATATCGTTAATAATAAATAGATAGGGGCAAGTCTGTCCTCACCCACTCTCACAAACGAGATATCAAGACATAGGAGGGGCACGAAGTCCCGAGGCACTCACTATCCAAGCGTCGTGCAGCGACTCAATGTAGGGGGCGTTCTCGTGATCAAGGAGCTGTCCGCAAAACGCCGGTTCAGGTGGATAAATGTAATCAAATAAGACGAGTAACGGCATCAGATGTATATCCACATCTCCATCCATAAAATGAAAAATATGCGTACTGAAATAGGCCAAGTTATGCCCGTCGCAACCGCAATCATGCGTATCAGTGCTTTTATCGCCATGCGCTTGCTCCGCGGTCAAGGATTGATAACAAGGCATCCCGTCCCGGTGATGATGGTGAGGGATAACCACAGAAAGCAATGCCAAGATGCCGGCCATCAGCACCACGTATTGTACAATCCTCTGTTTCATTTTCTCACGCATGGCACAAAGATAAGGATATTTTTCCGTTTTTTACATGAATGTTGTAAGTTTGCGGTAAATAAAAAGATAGATGAAGTTTGGAGTAAATAAAAAGGTATTATTATATACCGCCGGTTGCGTATGGATTTTCGCCGGTATCAATATCTTACGCATCGGTATCATCACATGGTTAAACGATACCCATTATTGGTTATTCAAGATCGGGGAAGCGACCATCGTTTTCTTGCTTTTCTTCAATTTAGTCTTTAAACGGCTTTTCTATAAACATTCCGAACGGATCTCCCGGAAAAACGGGAAACATTGCCCGTTCTCTTTCTTCGACGTGAAAGGTTGGATTATCATGATCTTCATGATCGCTTTCGGGATCACGATCCGCACGTTCCATTTACTGCCGAATTCTTTCATTTCCGTATTCTATACGGGATTATCCACGGCGTTGATCATAACGGGATTCTTATTCTTGAGACAAGGAAAAACCGTTGGGAATTGAGAATTGAAAATTAAAGATACAACAATCAATAATTTTCAATTCTCAATTCTCAATTTTCAATTCCCAAGTTTTTCGCAGATCAACTCAGCAGCCTTCTTGCCGCTCATCAGCATGCCGCCAAAGATCGGTCCCATACGGAAGCTACCGCTTACGCCGTTAGCGGCCATACCGGAAACGAATAATCCCGGGTAGATCTCCTTCGTGTTCTCCACCGTCGTCTGCTCACCCAGCTCCACATTCAAGGAACGCTCGCCGATCACGCCTCCGGTCGGTGTATTCAATTGGATATCATTCTTACGGGCTACCACACGGGCAATCTCGCAATCATGCCCCGTACCTTCCAAGACAGCCTTTGCCATGATCGTCAACGGATCCACGTGCATCCCCTCACGGATTACCGGAGCCCAGTTCACTACCACACCGGCTACGGCATCGTTATGAAACACCACGTCCTCTACCGAATAGCAGTTAAAGATCGTAGCGCCCGCCTTCGTCGCCTGATAAATCAAAGCGGAAGTGGTATGTACCGAATCCATGATATACGTGCCGTTAGCACCCTCCTTATAGCTTACGCCCAATTCCTTGATAATCGGCATAGCCTCTTCCTGCACCACGATATCGTTGAACATCATAGCGCCGCCCCACATACCTCCACCGGGAGCCAGCTTACGATCAAACAACGCCACCTTCTTACCGGCTTTCGCCAAGAAATAAGCGGCCACGATACCGGAAGGTCCCCCTCCCACGATCGCTACATCCACAGACAAGTTGCTCTTCAACTTCTCGAAGTAAGAGTCAATGATTCCACTTGAAACAATCTGTTCCATCTTAATAACTAATTAAAGTTTAAACATCAGGGAGCACATAGAGGTAACGCCCCCTTTATTTCCTAGTTCTACCTTATTTTCCCTTCGCCGGCATTACCCGGATCAGGTTCGATGGGTATAATCTCAGCCCGTATGACTCGGGCACCCCTATGTGAAAAGTCGGGGGCAAATGTACAAAAAATTAGTATATATGTACTCAACAGAGCCATAAAAGGCAAAAAACGCTCAGCCAAACAAAATGTAAGAAGCTTAATCTTCTTCCGACCAGTCATCAGACCAACCGAATTCTTTATCCCGGAATAATTCAGCTAATCCCGAAATCTGCTTGAACCGAAGTAACTCATTTTTATCCATTCCAATATTACGCATGATCCACTTATCAGACATCCCAGATTTGACCAACTCCGTAACAATCTCCGTCATAAGTTCCAAGTTGTGCATCCCTCGAGCCCTGTTATGGCGAATGGTTGAAGCCATTCGGTTTGAAATATCTTTCTCAATCACCGTTACAGGCAACATTCCTTTCTCACGATCATAAATCCTTTGAGATTGCTTCATAACCAGATAACGATGATAACCATCTACTATCTCATATAAATCATCCTCTTCAAGATAATAACAGACGCAAGGCATCGTATAGCCATCCTCCCAAATGGAAAGTTCCAATAATCGCATTTCCGGTGGTGCCATGATATTAGGGTTATAGCTGTTGGCCACAATTTTTTCTATAGGAACAGCCCTAACACCATATGCCGGACTAACAAAGTTTCCCATGCTTATAAAAATTATATTTGTCCATTACTTCTTTTCTCATATCCCTCTCTCGTTTTGTCTGGGAAAAACCCATATACTTACATGTATGATCGTTTTTCAAAATACAAACACACATACGTTTGTAAGTAGGGATTTCTTTAAACTCAGGTATATTGATATCATCGATATACTCCATCCGTACCGGTTTCTTATCCGTATGGTAAGCGGTACATTCTTCCACAATGATAGGAATATTAGCCGCCCGTAACTTAGCGATAGTCTCCTCACTGAGGCATCCTCCTTTTTCTCTCCAGAATTTACGGCTGACTCTTAACTTATTCAAATAGTTCTCACGAGTTTCTTTGGGTAAAGTATTTAGGAGAAAATACATATATTTCTCCCAAGAGAACCCGGCTGGGCACTTGATAGCCCTCCATCCCATAGCGGAGGTATTCCCATATATACCGGCAAAGCCAACACCGTTTACACGTCCAACCATCCTCCCCCACATGTCGGGATCGACAACTTTGTAAATGAACAGTGTGGATATCGCTTGGGATATGAATGGGCTCGCCACACGTTGCCGGGACAAAGGCACCCCTGCTTGATAATACAAATCATACAAATGATTATATGTCCAACCGAACTTTCCGTTCGCTATCCAGATATCCTGAGTTTTCCAATCATAAATAGGATATGCGTTATATATAGAATAATTCATTCTGCGAGTCCATTTATAATTAGCTAGTTTTCTGTAATTCTTATCACTATGTATGGCCCGCCACCTATTAAAACTCTCTTGGGTACGGATACCAACAAGGCAACATATACGCCGGCCCATTTTCCGTTGATACAACCAAAAAGGGAACATATTCTGAAAATCATAATCCCACATGTCCTCCTTGAAGAAGTCAAAGTCTTTCGCCCGGAGACATGAATGGGGCATCTCTCGAACCCAGATATCCCGGTACTCCTCGCTCCAAGGTCTCCAATATTGTTGAAACATAGATGTACATGTCTGGACTTTAAAAGGAACACAACAATGATAAATATCAAGGATATCGGAATTAGCGGCATAAACCTTTTCCACATATTCGGTCGTCTGGCTGTATTGAACCTCATAATCCATATGAAATACACCTAGTTTTCGTCCCGGAGCGTATCTACGAATATAATCTACACACAAATTCAACAGTACACCACTATCCTTTCCGCCGGAAAAAGAGACGTATACGTAATCGAAATAATCAAAAATGATCTTCAATCTTTTCTCTGTCGCCTCGTACACATCCATTCTTCGCATCATGACTCTACCTCCGGTAAATAATGCATTTTATCATAATTTTTCCACTCAACACATGTCTGGAACTTTTTTTGTGAGAACACTTTTACATGACGTTTATGCACAACAGCCATAAGTGAAGCTTGAGATGAAAAATCCTTTATGACTTCTTCAAGAAGTTCACTCAATACCGAAGGATCATCACCACTCACGAAATAATTGTCTATAGAGTAATAGAGATGTCCTTTTTTTACAGGCATAAAACCAACAACAGCTGTTTCATGAAAGGCTATATACCAAACGTGGCTACGAGATGTTTTAAAAGGGTAATTGTTATTTTGTCGCAAAATGGCTGGATTCATGACCAAAGGTGCGACAAGTTCATATAACAATTTGTCCGTTCCCTGCAATGTCATAATTTTCATGGTCTGCACTTAATAATATTACCATGCAAATTTAGGCATTATATATAGATACCGTAGCCACAAAAACACAAAAATGTAATTTACTCTATTTATATTTAGTCACTCGCTCATCATCGATAACGCCTTTCCAATTCATACCAAAAGCGAAATCATACAGATGGCCCTCGCTATCCGTATAGCATTTCATATCCCGGGGAACATCCTCGAATTGCTCCTCCACGATACGCATATCTGCCGGCATCTGCAAAGGCAACAAAGCGGAAGGCTCGGCTTTTCCACTGATGATATCCAAGACCGCTTGGTTTTGTACACCGAAGTTCACCAAAATGGCATCCGCCGAACCCTCGAACTCGGACATAATCGTGGGCTTATCCATCTCCAAAGATACGATTACAGGCTTACCTTTCATTTTAGCCTTTGTCTCCAAAACAGAAAGCATATCCTGCTTATTAGCTGTTTTCACGGACTTACCTTTATAAGAACGGTTCGTGAAATTCTCAAACGGATCTCCCCCCGCCAAACTTGGGTTACGGGCATAGGTAGCGGTATAATCATTATACTGTAAACTGATAGGCATATAACCGTTTCCACCTTTCTCACGATCGGATTTATCATACCCCGTACCACTGTTCGGGCTCGTCATAAAGACGATGGCGAAATCCGCCTCATCGGGATTATCAACGACCGTAAGATACCGTGACCGATGCCCTCCACTAAAGCTTGCACATTATTATTCCAGCGAGCCGCCACTTCTGGACTTTGTACTCTCGTAACCAATACATGACGAACATTATCCTCGGTGAGGAATTTACGCTGCGCATCGGAAAGATCGGATGGCTGGGCTCCACTCTCATCAAAAGATTTGCCATTGTAGGTAGAAGCTCCAAACCCTTTCGAGGCACCGGGGATAGATTGATGGGCGCTATAAAGCATCAATCCGGCGATCTCCTCTGTAGATAACTGCCCGGCCAAATCAACGGCACGTTCCTCGGGGGTAAGACGCCAATCCTCATACGGATCAAGCAACCCGTTCCGATTCAGATCTTTGAAGGCATATCCGTCAACGGCAAGAAGTCTCACCCCCGAATTGGCCGAATATCCTAATACAGCTCCTTCTTGCTGGGTAACGATACGGATAGAATCTTTCTCTACCTCCGTCCACTTCGTGCCCGAACAAGCACAGGTGGAAACTAACAAGGCGCCCAACATACCATGGGTCAGCCGAACAGTAATAAAAGGTTTTCGCATACTTTCTTAGTTTTAATAGGTTAATCTCTATTCAATAATGGTTTCTCAAGAATACGATTTATCCGAAATGAGACGGACGCTTATTCAATCTGCGCTCGATAAAGCTTTTCATAAATTCCACGGTCTCGTCGATCCCTAATACGGATACATCGATCGAGAAATTATAAGAAGAGGCCATTCCCCATGTCTTATTCGTATAATAATTATAGTAAGCCGCACGGGATTTATCAGTCTTCTCCATCATGTTCTTCGCCTCTTCCACTGTCACACCATGCCTTTCCACGGTCTTTTGGACTCGGCTCTCCACTGAACTATGGATAAAGAAGCTCAAACAAGCCGGATCATCCCGGAGGATATAATCAGCGCAACGCCCTACCAAAACACACGACTCAGTCTCCGCCAATTTACGGATAGCGTCACTCTGTATCTTAAAAAGACCGTCATTAGACAAAATATCATTATAAGGCGTAAACATCCCTCCCATAAAAGAAGAGTACCCCATCGTAAAAGCGTACGATAAACCACTGGAGGCACGTTCGTCCGCCTTCTCGAAAACATCCTCGCATAATCCACTCTCACGGGCCGCCACGGTAATCAGTTCCTTATCATAGTAACCGATACCCAACTCCTTCGCCAAACGTTGTCCGATCTCGCGGCCACCGCTTCCGAACTGGCGGCCTATCGTCAATATGATTTTATTATCCATAGATTTCAAGTTTAATTCAACTATTTACAAACGTACAAAATTATTTTTAAAGCCACGATAATAATATAATAAACACTAAAACAAAAAATAATCAAAGTTTATACTTACATTTGTTTTCGAATAAATTTAGTACACTCAATTTATCATGAATAACATTCATTCCAATACAACATTTCTTAATGAGGCTATAGACAAGAAGACCGATGTAGAAGATGAAAAGACCGACTTGATTTTGGCCAATATGATTGATTTGCGAAAAACGATGTCGGATGTATTGTCACTTCTTCTTGGAGCCAAAGAAAACTCGGTTATTGACCAAGCGCTATTCCGCATCTTACAATTTTTCGATGTGGATCGGGTGTATATCGGAACATTTGACGAACAAACTCATACTGTTGACTTTACGAATGAAGTTACTTGTGATGGCATTATCTCTATGCGAGAGGATTTACTGCGTCAACTCCCGCAAGACGAGATTCCTTGGTGGTACGATAGTATCAAAAAGGGCATGGATATCGTTATTCATGATGTCTCTAAAATGCCGGAAGAGGCGAAGAGTGAGCAGCATCTTCTGATTTTGCAAGAGGTTTCATCCTTATTAGTCATCCCTATTTTCAAGCAAGGCAAACCATCCGGATTTATCGGCTTTGATTCTGTAAAAAAGAAACGGAACTGGAGTGCCTTAGATATAGAGAATTTACATATGTTGGCTGATATCCTTTCCATAGCCATTGAAAGAGGGGAAGTTCAAGGATTAGTAGAACATACGGCTATGCAAGTCATGAAAAGCGAGACGAAGTTTAAGATCATTTTCGACAAGATGCCTTGGGGCGCCGAACTTTATGATGAGAATGGAGTGTTGGTAGATATCAACCAAGCGGATCTCGATATTTTTGGTGTTACCCGTGAGCAGGCCGTGGGACTGAATATGTTCGAGAATCCTAATATCCCGAAATATGTAAACCAAAGCCTCAAAAACGGAAAAGATATATTCTTTCCACTTAATTATGATTTCAAGGTTGCTTCTCAAAATGGCTATTACGATAGTCATCATGATTCTAAAACAAAGCATCTGTTGGTAAAAGGAGTCACATTAAAAGACTCTCTTGATAATATATTCGGCTATATTTATATTGTATTCGACGATACCGAGAATCACATCAAGCGGGAACAAATCGAAAATAGCCTAGCCCGGCTAAAAGTATCGGTAGATACCGGGGATTCCATTCTTTGGGAATACGATGTAGAGAATGATAAATTGACCGTAGATTTTGGCCTCAATGAAGACATTAATAATAATGAGGGGCTAAAAGCAATTCATGATTACAACTTCAAGAATCAAGAAGACTATAAATCTTCAATCCATCCGGATGATTTTGACCGGGTATATAATAAACAGTTCAAACCTCTCCTGCAAGGGAAGATCAATAACTTCGTAGCGGCTTACAGGCGTATCCTCAATGGCAAAACATTCTGGTTCAACTCCAATGTACGCTCCTATAAATTCAACGATGACGGAACGCCTAACAGGATCGTAAGCTACACCTCCAATATAACCCAGCAACGGGAAAAGGAGATCGAGCTAATCAAGGTAAAGGAAGCTGATAAATTGAAGTCCGCGTTCTTGGCGAATATGAGTCATGAGATACGCACGCCGCTGAACGCTATCGTCGGGTTCTCAAATATAATCGCCGAGATTGATGATGAGGTAGAGCGTCAATCTTATTTAGATATCATCCATAAAAACAATGATTTGCTACTGCAACTGATCGACGATATCCTTGATTTCTCTAAAATCGAGGCGGGAACCATGGATTATCATTTCGAGGAAGTGGACATCAAGGATATATGTGGCGAAATCGCATTGGCAGACTCTATAAAGATGCCTTCAGACGTGGATCTGATCTTTGATCTCGACTCCCCATCCGTAATCGTTAAAACCGATGAGCGGAGGGTTATGCAAGTGATATCCAATTTCGTGAATAACGCTATCAAATTTACCACAAAAGGAAGTATCACGATTTATTATGAGATAGAAGGGGATTTTATCCGAGTCTGCGTGAAAGATACAGGTATCGGTATCTCCGCGGAAAACCAAAGACGTATATTCGAGCGATTCATCAAGGTAGATACTTTCCAGCAAGGTACGGGATTGGGATTAACCATCAGCCGAACCATTATCGAGGCATTAGGAGGTAAAATCGGCGTAGACTCTGAAGAAGGGGTGGGTTCCACTTTTTGGTTCACTCTGCCTTTGGACACAAAACGGACTGATATTGAGCTTTCACCGGACATCCTCGTCCAATCCGAAGAAACGCCCCGTTCAGATAGGCATCATTCCATCTTAATCGCCGAGGACGTTTATGAGAATTATTTCCTTTTGGAAACCTTGTTTGGCAAGCAATACCAACTTTATCATGCGCTAAACGGGCAAGAGGCTATCGATATGTTCGAGACATATCATCCGGACCTAATCCTAATGGACATAAAAATGCCGGTTATGGACGGATTCGAAGCAACTCGCAGAATCCGCACCTTATCCAAGACCATTCCGATCATAGCACTCACGGCATTCGCTTTCGAAAGGGAAAAGGAGATCGCCAAACAATGTGAATTCACGGATTATGTAGTGAAGCCCATTGATATAAAAGAACTAAAGAAATTAATCGCTAAGGTATTGGCATAAAAAAAGCGTGTTGCGACAATCGCAACACGCTTTTTTATTTACTTAGGCATCGGAGCGGCAGAAGGAGGAGGCGTTCCCAATCCCCATTCCTTATTCGCTTTCGGCCCCATCTCTAACTCTAACAAACCACCGGCGACGATATCGCTATGATTGAACCAAGGCTGGTTCAAGGTTACGCCGTTCAACTTAGCGGATTGTACGTATTTATTCTCATCGGACGCGTTATTCGCACGGATCTCGAACGTATTGCCGTTACCCATATCCACTTTCACGTCGGTAAACATCGGGCTACCGATATTATAGGTAGGAGAACCCGGAGTCACCGGATAGAATCCCATCTGACTGAAGACAACGAAAGCGGACATACCACCACCGTCCTCATCACCCGGTACACCCATCAAATCATTGCGGAACCATTGATTCAATAAGGTACGGATACGTTTCTGCGTCATCCAAGGCTTACCCGCATAATTATACAAGTACGGGATATGCAAGCTCGGCTCATTCGCCATAGAGAACATACCTACGTTACCCGTATGATCCGGAAGCGTGGAATAGAATTGCCATTTAGACATACCCAGCGGCGTATTGAACATGGAATCCAAGGCAGAGGTAAACGCCTCATTGCCTCCGATCAAAGAGATCAAGTCACCGATATTATGCTGTACGTCCCAACGATAAATATATCCGTTATTCTCATCGTAATAATCACGGGCACCCAGACCACCATCATAACGGTAATCCAATGGATAGATAAACTTGCCATCCTTATCTTTCGGATGGAAGAAACCTGTCTCCGGATTAAATACGTTCCGGTAATTGTAAGAGCGACGCAAATAATAATCCGCCTCGTCTTTCTTTCCCAATTCTTGAGCGATCTGGGACAAGCACCATTCATCATACGAAGTTCCTAAAGTCACGGCGATCGGCTGACGTTTTTCCCAAATGGATACGTTAGGCACCGTCTCTTTCTCTCCCGGTCTCAACGCAGGAATATAGCCATGTTCCTTGTAGAAATCGTCCAACCAACCGGCGGGAGCGGCAGACCACGGGATCAAGGTCTTTTCCTCGATACCTTTCTTACAAGCGATATAAGCCTTTTCCAGCTCAAACCCACGCAAGCCCTTGCGGTAAGCGTCGATCACGGTAGCGACAGCATGGTTTGAGTTCATACGGCGTGTATCTCCCGTCACCTCCGGGAAGGTAGGCATCCAGTCGGTACCCATCTGCTCCGCCATCAGGAGATAAGAGTTGATGATATCGTTCTCACGCTCATTATCGATCAAGACACGCAGGGGATGCGTAGCACGGTAGGTATCCCAAATCCAGTCGTCCGTATAGAAAGGCCGTCCGCCATCCTCATGGATCTTTCCGTCGAAAGCGCTGTAATAATGTCCGTCCTCGCTCAAACAAATCGGGCGTTCGTAGCAACGATATAAAGAGGTATAGAATACGGTCTTCTCATCCTTGGTACCGCCTTGTACTTGTATTTTACCTAAAGCGTCGTTCCAATCGTTGCGGGCGATCTTCGCTACCACATCCACGTCGTAAGCGGCGATCTCACGCTCCAGATTCTTCTTCGCCTGTTCCTCGCTGATAAAAGAGATACCGTAGCGAACGCCAAGTTTCTTCACGTCCTCCCCGAAGGAAAGGGCGATAGCGGCATTGGTACCTTCCACGGAGGTCTCGTTATAGTTGACACTGCCGTTTGACAATGCACCCGCTTTCACAGGCTTCTGGTTCGTCTCGGCATATAAAAAGACTTTCGTTTTCCTATCTATGTATTGATAACCGCTTACGGCGTTACCATTTACTTGTAGCTGTCCGTTACGGCTGTTAAATACCAGATAAGCCGGTCCCTCTTTCTCGAAAGTGAGCGAATATACGGCACTTTGATGGGACGGGGCGAAATCCACGTCGATTTCCTCATTATCCAGATATACCTGATAACGGTACGGCAAGATCTTCTCCCGGTCATAGCTATAAGCGATCACGGGTCGCAAGCCGGATTCGTCACCTTGATAAGGGCATAAATTGAACGCGGAACGCTCACGATGGTTTGTCACGATAATAGGCAAACCGCCCAGACGGTCGCCCGTGAAGTCCGCACGCTCCGGATATACACGTAGCATACTGTTCGGCAAATGCACGGTCGGGAAAGTAGGCACCAATAAATGGCTGATGTTTCCCATATAAGGATTCACGTAATCCACCGGGTCCATCGCCGAAGGAGAAGTCCCTCCCCCACCGGCGCATGACACCCACAGGAAAGCGGAAGCCAAAAGGGCCATCGAAGTTTTAAGCTTTGTCTTCATTTTGTCGATTATTAATTCGTTAATTATTCTTTGCTTCTCAGCCGGGTACTTTCCCGGCAATCCGTGAGACGTTGTCTCACGGGTAACAGAGCTAACCGCTCACTAGTAAGGGAGCTATTTACTCAGCCGTCTTCGGACGATTTTCCGGGGCAGCTCCGAACTCCTTATTCGGTGTACTTCCCATCACAAAGGTAAGATTCCCTCCCTTCACGATGTCATCATACAGGATATAAGAATTGTTATAAGGTTTACCATTTAACAACACGGATTGGATATATACATTCTCCTTGCTGTTGTTCTGGGCTACGACCTCGAAAGTCTTACCCTCCGGCAAATGAACGGAAGCCTTATCAAATAACGGGCTACCGAACACGAACACACCATTGGAAGGATTTACTTGGTAAAATCCCAAGGCAGACATGATATGCCAAGCGGACATCTGGCCACAATCCTCGTTTCCGATGATGCCCTCCGGCTGGTCGGTATAGAACACATCTTGGATGTAACGAACTTTCTCGGCTGTCTTCCATTGCTCGCCGGCGTAAGGATAAAGATAAGTGACATGATGGCTCGGCTCATTTCCATGGGCGTACATGCCGATCAAGCCACTGATATCCGGAGAGGCGTTCTCTCCTAACTCACCTTCCACCAAGAACAAAGAATCCAGTTTCGAGATAAACGGAGCGTCGCCACCCATCAACTCGATCAAGCCTTCCGGATGCTGGGGCACGAAGAATGTATAATGCCAACCATTTCCCTCACAGAAATCGCCTACGCTATGTATGGACTGGATCGGATCGTACGGCGTACGCCAGTTGCCATCATTCATTTTCGGACGGATAAAGTTGATATCCTTATCAAAATACTGCGTATAATATTTACCACGTTTCAAGTAATTCTGGTAATCCTCCGTCTTGCCCATTTTTTTCGCCATCAAGGCGATACCCCAATCATCGGCTGCGTATTCCATCGCGATAGAAGTAGCCTCACGTACCTTATCACAAGGGATATAGCCTTTTTCCAACACGTACGGCACCCCGTTTTGCTTCTCATAGACAGAGGAAGCAACCATATAACGATACGCACGGTCGGCGTCAAAGCCGGTAAAACCTTTCAGATAGGCATCCGCAATAATAGGCACAGCGCTATATCCCGGCATTTGATCCGTCTCACCACCAATCAACGGCCAGATCGGTAATTTCTCTTGCTGGTCGTAAATGCTTAACATAGAGTTCACCAAATCCGACACATATTGAGGCTTGATAATCGTGAACAACGGATGCAAGGTACGATACGTATCCCATAGAGAGAAAGTGGAATAGTTCTTCCAAGTATTGTTCGTATACACCTTATCGTCATGGCCACGGAAATCGCCATTCGCGTCGCAATACAACGTCGGAGCGATAAACGCATGGTACATGGCGGTATAGAAAACCTTCTTGGCACGCTCATCTTTCGTATCGATGGAGATACAAGATAATTGATCATTCCATTTATCGATAGCCTCGTTACGAACCTCGTCGAAATCCCAATGAGAAAGCTCCGCACGTAAGTTAGCCAAGGCATTCTCGCAACTTACGGAAGAGATAGCGACCTTTACCAAGGCGGTCGGGGCATCTCCCTTAAAGGTAATCACTCCCTTTACGGACTCGCCTGTCAACTCATCATTACCCGCGGCCTCATCATCGTTGAATACAGCCAAAGACTCGATCGGCTGATCACATTTCAACGTAAAGAATACTTTGTGACGTGGGCTCCAACCTTTGGAAAAACGGTACCCCTCGATCGTGTACTCATCAATCTTCTTCAAATAAGTGTCATACGCTTTATCACCGATACCTTCCTTCAAGTTGATCAAGAGGCGATGCTCGCTTCCCGACGGATACGTATAACGATGTAAGGCTACACGCTCGGTTGCCGTCAACTCCGCTTTTACGCCATTATCCATCAGCAAAGAGTAATATCCCGGAGCTACAGCTTCGTTGGCATGTTTATAATAGGAAGAAGCGGCTCCCTCTATATTATCTTGCTCGCCACGGGCGGTACGTACCTCGCCCGTATAAGGCATCAGAAGGATATCCCCCAGATCAGAACATCCGGTTCCGCTCAAATGCGTATGACTAAATCCGATAATGATACTATCGGAGTAATGGTAACCGGAACACCAGTCCCATCCCTTAAAAATATTCTGAGGACCTACTTGAACAGCTCCAAACGGAACGTTCGCCCCGACAAATACGTGTCCGTGCTCTCCCGATCCGATATAAGGATCTACATATGCGGTAAAGTCTGTCTTGTTTTCCGTTTTCTCCGGTGTAGCACAGGAGTATGCGAAAAATGTCAGGCATATCGCTATGCCTGACATTAATGGTTTATGAATGAAATTCATCTTAATTGCTTATTTCTTCTTTTTACTAGGTTTTACAGAAATAGGGGAAAGTTTATTGATCCCTTCCTCGTTTACGGAGAATGAGTAAGGCATATCCTCCGGATTAATACCACGATTCATATTCGGCTTGTCACCCATCTTGAAGTCGATCACGCCACCCTTAAACAAATCGTTATGATCCAGATAATTCTTAGTGTAGTTCTTGCCGTTGAACGTCATGGATTCGATATAGATATTCTTATCGCTGTTGTTCGGGGCATTGATCACCAAGTTGTTTCCATTCTCAAAATGGATCGTAGCCTTCTTGAACAGTGGAGCGCCCAACACATATTGGGTCGTACCCGGAGCTACCGGATAGAATCCTAACGCTGAGAATACATACCAAGCGGAAGTCTGGCCATTATCCTCATCACCGCAATAACCATCCGGACCCGGAGTATACATCTTATTCATTACTTGACGTAACCAATATTGAGCCTTCCAAGGTTGACCCGCATAGTTATATAAATAAATCATATGCTGGATCGGCTGGTTACCATGAGCGTAGTTACCCATATTCATCACGGTCATCTCACGGATCTCGTGGATCACACCACCGTAGTAGCTATCATCGAACAAAGGCGGTACAGCAAATACGGAGTCAAGCATCATCACAAATGAATCCTTACCGCCCATCAAGTCGATCAATCCCTGAGGATCGTGGAATACAGACCATGAATAATGCCAGCTATTACCTTCCGTGAAAGCGTCACCCCATTTCAGCGGAGAGAACGGAGCCATAAACTCGCCATTCTCATTCTTGCCACGCATCAACTTGGTTTCCTTGTCGTACAGGTTCTTATAGTTCAACGCACGACGGGCATATAATTCCAATTCCTTTTTCGGACGGCCTAGTTGTTTAGCGATCTGCCAGATACACCAGTCATTGTAAGCATATTCCAATGTACGGGCGGCGTTCTCGTTGATCTTCACGTCGTAAGGAACATATCCTAACTTATTATAATATTCATGACCCAGACGTCCTGTAGAAGAGACCTTCGGGTGAACGTTTTCCGTACCATGAATCAAACCTTTATATAAAGTCTCCAAATCGTCAACCTTCACACCCTTCATATAAGCGTCTACCAAGATAGACGCCGAGTTATTACCGACCATGCAACCACGGTGACCCGGACTTGCCCATTCCGGGAAGAAGCCGCTTTCCTTATATGTATTGATCAAGCCCTCTTGCATCTCCTTGTTTACCGACGGGAACATCAAGTTCAAGAATGGGAACAAACTACGGAACGTATCCCAGAATCCGGTATCGGTAAACATATAACCCGGTAATACCTCACCATTATACGGACTGTAGTGTACCACCTCGCCCTGAGCGTTGATCTCATAGAACTTACGAGGGAACAACAATGAACGATAGAAACAAGAATAGAACGTACGATATTGATCCAAATCTCCACCCTCAACCTCGATCTTGCTCAAATGCTCATTCCAAACATCCTTACCTTTCTGAACCAAGGTATCAAAGTTATCGTTACCTAATTCCTTCATGTTGATAGCGGCCTGATCGAAGCTAATAAAAGAGGAAGCCACCTTCGCATGAACGATTTCACCCTTCTTCGTCTTGAAACCGATTACGGCTCCTACATGGTCACTCGTTTGCTCCTTCGCACCCTCTTTCAAAGAAGCGTCGGCAAATGTAGCCTCGTATGTGAAAGGCTTATCAAACTCGATCACAAAATAATTCTTGAAATTATCGGGAACCCCACCGCTATTCTTCGTTGAATAACCGATGATCTTATTCTCCTCCGGAATCACCTTGATATAAGACCCCTTATCCAAGGCATCCACCACGATATAAGAATGCTCGTTTTCCGGGAAAGTGAAACGGAACATAGCGGCACGATCTGTCGGCGTTAATTCCGTTACCACGTCATGCTCCGCCAGATATACCTTATAGTAATAAGCCTTGGCGATCTCTCCTTTATGCGAGAACCAGCTCGCACGTTTATCTTGGTCGAATTCCGGTTTACCAACCACCGGCATGATTGCAAATTGTCCGTAATCATTGATCCACGGGCTTGGCTGATGGGTCTGTTTAAAGCCACGGATCTTGTTAGCCGTATATACATATTGCCATCCATCTCCCATCTTTCCTGTCTGAGGAGTCCAGAAATTCATACCCCACGGACGAGCGATCGCCGGATAGGTATTTCCTGTAGACAACTCAAAAGAAGATTGCGTACCCATTAGCGGGTTTACATACTCTACTGGATCAAAAGCCTCATTCACAGCCGCTACCGCAGGTTTTCCCACCCACATCAACATCGCCGCTAAAGCTAAAGCCCAAACGCTTTTTTTCTTCATGATATAGCTATTTAATTAATAATATAATTTATCCGTTTTTGTGTTTTATATTCATAGTTGGACTACAAATATCCATTTAATTAACATGAATAGAAAGTGATTCTCGTGTCATTTATTTAGAAATATCCCTTTCTTTCTTATGAATTTCTGGCATTATACGAATCTAGGTGCAAATCTAACAAAAAGAATTAGAAAAAAGAAATCCAATGAGCTAGATCATGCCCTATTCATCGCACTTTTATCATTCCCGAAAAAGATTAAATATCACATGCGAGTTCCGTACGAACTATGTCTATTCTAGAATATAATATTACATATAAATGTAATCAATCTAAACTTAATTTAAAACAAGAGCAAAATGACAAAGAATGAATCTAAGCTATTATCCATTCAGGGGATAGCTAAAGCCTCAGCGTTCTGTTTGCTGCTTTCTGCCTTCTCTGTAAACGCCGCTATGGCCGCTCCCGCTCCCGCAGGCACGGTTGATGAAGTAATGGCAGTGCAGCAAGGCAAGAAAGTAACAGGTGTGGTTGTTGACGGTACAGGTGAGCCTGTTATTGGCGCTAACGTGGTGGTGAAAGGCACTACAAATGGTACGATCACGGACTTCGACGGTAATTACTCGTTGGAAGGCGTGTCCGCAAATGACATCTTGGTGGTATCCTATATCGGTTATTTGTCCCAAGAGATCCCGGTGGGAAATCAATCTTCAATAAAAGTAACTTTAAAAGAGGACACTCAAACTTTGGACGAGGTTGTAGTTGTAGGTTATGGTACGATGCGTAAGTCAGACGTGACCGGTTCTATCGGTGTGGCTAAAGGAGACGACTTGACAAAGAATCAAAACTTTAGTGCGCTAGACAACTTGCGCGGTAAGGTATCTGGTGTAAACATCTTCTCAAACTCCAGCCAGCCGGGTGCTTATTCTAACCGTGTCGTTATCCGTGGTATGGCTACTATCAACGCTTCTTCAAACCCTCTATATGTGGTAGACGGTGTTGTTATGGAGAACTTCGACTTGGTGAACCCGAATGATATCGAGTCTATGGAGGTCTTGAAAGATGCTTCCGCTGCCGCTATCTACGGTGCTCGTGGTGCCAATGGTGTTATCATGGTAACTACGAAGCGTGGTAAGAAAGATGGTGAAGGTGTACAGGTTAGCTATCAAGGATCTGTCAGCGCAAGCCATATCGCTCGTAAGATGGATACGATGAACGCCCAAGAGTGGTGTGACGCATTCATGATTGGTCTGGAAAACGAGAATAAGTGGCAAGGTAAAAATTGGTCTTTGAACCGTGCTGATTGGTTTAATGATTCAGATTTCTTTGATGCAAACGGTAATCCTCTGTATGATACGAATTGGCAAGATGAGGCTACTCGTACTGCGGTTTCTCACAACCATCAGTTGAATATCCAACAAGCGGGTAAGAGCTCTTCAATGGGTGCTTTCTTGAACTATACGGATCAACAGGGTATTGTAAACAATACGTATAATAAGCGTATTAATGCGAAGTTGGCATACGACGCAAATCCTACGAAGTGGTTGTCTACGGCAGTCAATGTATTGGTTAACCATACATGGGGGCGTTATACGCCTGAGGATGGTGGTGGCCAAGAGGCTCGTCGTACCATGATCGAGATGGTTCCTTGGATGCCGATTCGCGATAAGAATGGTAAATATACCACTTCTACCTCTTCTTCCATTGGTGATGTATTAGGCTTTGAGGGTATGTCTAACCCAGTCATGATCTTGGATATGCAAAAACGTATGCGCTACAACACGCAGGTGTTTGGTAACGCCGCTTTGACATTCCACTTGGCTGAAGGTTTGGATTTGAAGACTCAACTAGGTCTTGACCATCATAATAAAACGTATAGAGGTTATTCTTCTATCGATTTGAACAACATCTCCATGCCGAATGGTTGGGCTGAGTACCAAAATTGGAATACACTTTATTGGCAGGAGGAGACTTACTTGACTTACAATAAGGTATTCGGTGATCATCGTATCAACGCTATGGCTGGTTTGTCTTGGCAAGAGCGTGTGCAAAAGTGGAATAAGGCACGAACAGAAGGTTTCTCGGATGATTTCTTTGAGGACAATAATATGTCCGCAGGTACAACTCCGGCATCTCCTGAGTCTTCTTACGATCGGTGGGCGATGAACTCTTATTTCTTGCGTTTCGCTTATACATATAAAGATCGTTACTCCGCAACCGTAACAGGTCGTGTCGATGGTTCCTCTAAGTTTGGTGAAAACAACAAGTATGCGTTCTTCCCATCTGCAGGTTTGGCTTGGAATATCTCTCAAGAGGATTTCATGCAAGATCAAAGCACGATCAGCAATTTGAAGTTGCACACTAGCTACGGTTTGACTGGTAACTCCGAGATTGACACTTATCGGTCATTGGCTCGTGTTTCTTCTGGTACGCTTTTGATCAACGATATTCGCGCTCCGTATTCTTACATCAGCTCTATGGCGAACCCGGATTTGAAATGGGAGAAGACTGGTCAGTTTGATGTTGGTTTCGAGATTGGATTCTGGCAGAACCGCTTGTCTTTCGATGTAGCTTACTATAACAAGAAGACAACCGACTTATTGTTGGATTGCCCGATTCCTCACACTACAGGTTTCACGACAGTGTATAAGAATATCGGTTCTGTAAGAAACCAAGGTATGGACTTAATGATCAGCGCACGCCCAGTTCAGACACAAGACTTCAATTGGAGTTCTACGATTAACTTAAACTTCAACAAGAACAAGATCCTTCAGTTGGGCGACAATAATGAGGATATCGAGATGAACAGCTGGGTAGGTGGTTCTGAAAGTATCTTGCGTGTAGGTGAGAACATGAGTTCTTTCTATGGCTACAGACGTTTGGGTGTTTATACGGAGGAAGATTTCAATAACGGCTTGTGCGAGAAGAACCAGATCGGTCGTGCGAAACGTACGGATAAGAAAGAGATCATCGGCAAAGGTATGCCGGACTGGACTGGAAGCTGGATCAACAACTTCTCTTACAAAAACTTCGATTTGACGATGGACTTGCAGTTCGTATGGGGTGTTGAGACCATGCAACAGTTCTACCACTCTACTTACGACCGTTTCGGTATCACGAATGGTTTGAGCAATATTTTATATGACGCATATAACGGATCGAACCCGAACACGATGCAACAGGCTGTTTACTTGTGTAACTCAGGCCATGCAGGTCAGGATACGACAGTAGATTCTCAATGGATCGCCAATGGTTCTTACTTGCGTTGTAACATGTTGCAATTGGGTTATACTTTTGACTCAAACGTGATTAGCAAGATCGGTTTGTCTGCTTTGCGTTTGTACGCAAGTGCGAATAACTTATTCTTGATTACTGCTAGCGATTTCACAGGTTACGATCCTGAGGGTACATCGCAGGGTGATAGTAATAAGTTCGGTCAGAACATGGTATTCTTCTCTTATCCAAGAGCGAGAACTTTCACGTTCGGTGTTAATGTAACATTTTAATTCATTTAATCAGTAGAATTTTTAGAAATGAAAAAAATATTGACAGTAGCGATTGCATGCGCTTGTTTAACCGGGTTCAGCGCATGTAATGATTTCTTGGAAGAGAAACCGAAGTCATCGTTGACAGCCCCGGATTATTACCAGACAGAGGCTCAAGCTCAGGCTAACGTGAACTATTTGTATCGTACGGGAGCTTCAAGTAAGCTCACAGGTGCGGGTAGTGCTTACGTAGGTCCGTTTGCCTCTATCACAGGACAATTGACCGGTTACTTTACAAACAGTTATGAAGGTCAGGAGCTGACTTGTAAATATTCTCGCGAGTTGACTCGTCAGCAGAATACGATGACTGTTTCCGTAACTATTGACGGTATATGGGATGATTGCTACAAGGCTATCAACGTAGCTAATGGCGCTATCAAGTATATCCCCGAGATCTCAATGGATCAGTCTTTGGCAAATCGTTTGATCGGTGAGGCAAAGTTCTTTAGAGCTTGGAACTACTTCAACTTGGTGAAGATCTTTGGTGGTGTTCCATTGACAGTAGAGCCGTACGAATCTATGGAGAACATGTATTTGGAGCGTGCTTCTGTAGAGCAAGTATATGCTCAGGTCGAATCCGACTTGAAGGATGCCGTTAATGCTTTGCCGGCTGCTACTTTCTACAACAATAGTAACCGTATCACGAAGTATGCTGCCGCTATGGTTTTGACTTCCGTTTATATGCAACAAGGTAAGTATGCCGACGCTGCTTCTGCGGTAAAGACGGTGATCGATTCTCCGCATGCTTTGGCAACCAACGATGATTTAGCATTGGGTTCTGCCTATAATAAGATCCGTACGACAGACGGTTTGGCTGAGTCTATCTATTCTTATGAGTACAACGCAACGATCAGTAACGGTGGTTGGTGGCCTACTTATGCATTCAACTCAGCGGCTACAGCTATATTTGGTACGTATTCTATCTTTGAGCGTACATATGGGCCAACGAATCAATTCTTGAACGTGTATGCGGCAAACGACTTACGTATCCAGCCAAATCAATTCTTCCATTGGAATTATACAAATCCGGATAATGGCAAGACTTGGACGGCTCCTGAGAATGCTTGTGGTTGCTGGTTCTGGTATGATGAGGACGCTTTGTTGAACACAGGACGTTCTACGAAAGACCGTGATATCTTCCGTTACGCAGAGGCTTTGCTTGACGCTGCTGAATCTATCGCTCAGTCTCAAGGTGTAACAGCTGAGGCTGCCGGCTATTTGGCACAAGTTAAGGCTCGTGCAAACATGGAAGGTAAGACGGTAGCCGCAATTACTGCCGATCTTCAGAAATTAGGTAAGCAGGCCTTTATCGAGGAATGCTGGACAGAGCGTTTGCGTGAGTTCCCGTTGGAATTCAAGATTTGGGATGACTGTTTGCGTACAGGTAAGTTCCCTGTAATCTCTTCTACAGAGAAGGGTAAGGTTACATACGTTGACTTAGTTGGCGCAAAGAACGCTTCCGGCGCGACCTTCAAGTCTTCCGACTTGTTATGGCCGATCTCTTTGAACGAGATGCAACGTAACCCGAGTTTGACTCAAAATGAGGGTTATGCCGTTCAATAATAAATTTCAATAACTGATGGCTAGAGAGGGAGGGAATGAGCGATCATCCTTCCCTCTCTTTTTGGTAGCTTGATTAGTCAGCAAGTTGCATGAAACAATGTATAATATACAGAATTTTGGTTTGGTTGTCTTATTATTCACTTTCAACTATGAAAACAAAAGAGCAAGAAATAACGTACTAGATTCCGCTAAGTTAGAAGGACGATTGGAAGGTGAAGAAAAAAAATGATTTTCTGAGCAATACTACTGACTTGCTCAAAGGATATATACTTATTTTGCCCATGCAGTATATATTACTTTGCCAAGTCACTAGTACTTCATAAGCATCTTTTACTTTGACACAGGCTAGGGGATAAGCAATTGCTTTCTCCTGTAAACAAAAAACGCCTAAAATTGCTTTCTGCTATAAACAATTCATATATATTTGCATATATATAAGTACGATTATGGATCGATTGATAGAGATGTATCGAAAGAAGTTGCGATTTACCTCTACCGCCTTTATTAAAAGCACGATGTACGAAATTAATTGGGATGCCCGGTTGATCGGCATAAGAGGTACTCGGGGAGTGGGCAAGACTACGTTGTTGCTACAACATATCAAGCGAAATTTTCCGCAAGACGAACGAACCTTATATGTCAGCCTAGATAATATCTATTTCTCTGACAATAGATTATATGACTTTGCGGATCGTTTCGTGAAACGAGGAGGAACACGCTTATACTTGGATGAGGTACATAAATACCCCCACTGGAGGTGGAGCTACCACAATTGAGAGGAGTGGATATCTCCTATTTGCCCAAGATAAAGCAATTATTATTAATCATATCCGAGTCGGCTCCTTTTATCCCGAATATCAGTAAGCTCAGCGAAAGGATTGGTATCACGAGAAACGCTTTATTGACTTATCTAAGCGTATTAGCGGAAAGCAAGCTGACCTACAATCTACTGAAATCTGCTTTTGGCATCTCCCGCCTGCAAAAACCAGACAAAATCTACTTGGAAAATACGAATCTGATGTATGTCCTCTCGCCTTCAGAAGCGAATATCGGCAACATACGAGAGACGTTCTTCGCAAACCAATTGAAAAAGTCTCACCAAGTAACAATGAGCGAAGCCAGCGATTTTTTGGTGGATGGAATTTATACGTTCGAGATCGGTGGCAAGCGAAAAGGGTACTCACAAATAGAGGGAATACCGAACGGTTTTATCGTTGCGGATGATATAGAAATAGGGTTTGGCAATAAGATTCCGTTGTGGATGATGGTTTTTTTATATTAAGGAAAAATCCATACTGAATAGAATCTTTTCTATCAGCAAAAACACTATCTAGTCTTTTGGATCGGTTCTTAGAAGGTTAGTTTGTATTTTATGACAACTTACGGGTTAGCCGAATACTATAAAAAAGGGAAGAATGATAAATCATCCCTCCCTTTAAACGCCATCAGTTATAAAAAAAACTAAAATATATCTAGTTTTATTCTTTATTTTTCAAAAATTGATTTATGATCTCTTTATTTATTATTTATGTACTGTTATTGAGATCATCGCCCCTCTTTCCCCATTTGAACAAGATAAAGTGTATTCACCCGGTCTCGTAAACCGGATACCAATAGGATTACCTGTATCTTTACGATTGTTAAAATAAGCATTTTCAGAAGGTGATACCATCCATTTTACTGTTCCACCTAAGTCAACCTCATAGTATGAAGTAAACTCGACAGGGATATAGGTCTCTCCTTTTATGGAAGGAAAACTTACAGTCTCTACACTATTTATCTTGTTAGCCTCTACATAATTGTCACTTGCTATGCAGTAAGATGAAAAAAAAATAGCTCCTAATACAAATACAATCTTGAATAACTTTTTCATAAATGTATAAATTTAAAGTTTAAGAATAATGTAACAAAAAAGCTTATTATAGATAAATCTATTTAGAGAGGGTGCATTTTAAATTTAGCACCCTCTTAAATATTATTGAGCGGAATAACCTTCGTTTTGAGTCAAATTCGGGTTACGTTGGATCTCTTCAACAGGGATCGGCCATACCAAGTCTGTAGCCTTGAACGTAGCGCCACTACCATTAGTAGCACCTACTAAGTCAACAAATGTAACTTGGCCTTTATTGGTTGTTGAAATCACAGGGAATTTATTTGTACGAAGACAGTCATCCCACATCTTCATCTCCAATGGAAATTCACGCAAACGCTCTTTCCAACACTCTTCGATGAAGGCTTGTTTACCCATAGTCTGTAAAGATGAAGCAATGTCCGCAGCAGTTTTACCCTCAGTATTCGCACGGGCTTTTACCTGTGCTAAATAATTGGCAGCTTCAGAAGTTACACTTCCGGATTGCGCGATACATTCAGCCGCTGACAATAAAGTTTCTGCGTAACGGTAAAAGTTCCAGTCCTTTGTACCGATACCTGTTTCCAAAATAGCGGTCTCATCGTACCAATACCAGTTACATGCTACAGGATTATTGGCCGTACCAAAAGTAATCTTTGTTCCGTCGATAGGATGTGTATATTCCCATTGGAAGAATTGGTTCGGTTGAACACGTAAGTCATTGCCTTCATAAACATTCAAATATTGGTTGCTTATGCCATAAACGTTCACCCATAAGGAATATTTGTTTTTAGTAGAAGACGCAGTAAAGAATGCCTCAGCGTCACCATTAAAAGCATGGACAGGCAAGTTTCCAGTATTGGAGATAGACGCATCAAATTCGCGAGCGTAGATAACCTCGGGAAGATCGTCGGTAGCCCGTAGCTTGTTAAACGCACTATTTAAAGCCAAATCCTCATTAGCGGTCAATGAGAAAAGCCCACTATTGATCACATCACGTAACGGAGCGATGGCGTTACTATGATCACCTAGCATCATATAGACGTTGGCCAATAACATATCTGCCGCATACTTTGTTACACGGTGTCCATTACCGGAGAATGTAGCGGAAGGTAAATTCTCTGCAGCTTCCTTTAAGTCCGGAACAATGATCTGCTCGTAAATAGTAGCCTTAGCCGTACGGGTAGGATATTCGATCAAAGTAGCGTCCTCGGTCGGTTCTGTCATCATTGGGACATCACCAAACATCTTCACCAAATAGAAATAGTTCAACGCACGGAAGAAACGAGCCTCAGCCTTATATTGCGCTTTGTTCTCCATCTCCACGCCATCAACATACTTCAATACAGCGTTAGCGATATTGATCACTTTATAGCAATCCGTCCAGACACCATTGGTTTGATAGTTACAAACAGACTGCGTAAAGTTCTGCCGCGTCAATTTACGCGCATATGCGCAATCCACCTCTTGGCCTTCAAAGTCATTTGTGAAATACCCTGTCACCATATTCATTACCGACAAGCTGGAGCCACGGTAGGCACCCGTCATGCTACCCATTTTCTCTGGAGCGCCTGTACGATATAAATAATTGACGTTCTCGATAATATCTGCGCCTGTCTTGTAATAAGTTTCCAAGGTCAATGCAGACTTAGGAGTCTCTTCCAAGAAACTATCACAGGAGGTAAAACCTACCAATCCCGCGCATAAGATCGCTGTTGTTAATATTTTTTTCATCGTTGTTCTCTTGATAATTTAATTTAATTAAAATGCCACATTTATACCCAAAGTGAAAGTTCTCGCTCTTGGATATGAGAAGAAAGTCATGTTCTGACCAAATTGACCAGCTGAGACAGTACCTCTTTCACTGCTATTATCAATCTGTGAGGTACTCTCTGGATCGTATCCATTAAACTCTTTCGAGGTAATGCAGAACGCATTGTTTACGTTGAAATAAACACGTAAACTGCTGAATGGAGTTTTCTTCAGTTGGTTAGAATCAAAGTTATAACCCAGCTGAATCAAGTTCGCACGCAAGTAAGAGCCATTGGCTACCCATTGAGAGTCGAATTGGGTATCTTGGTCCGCATGACCTGTATTGAACAAATACACAGCCTGCTGCATACTTCCCGGATTCGTTCCATTATACGCATCATACAAAATATTACTCAAACCATTCGTTTGTCCAAAACGGTCATAGGTAGAGTGGTAGAACTCTTGCACTGTCTGAACGCCAGCCACAAATTGCAAATCCAATGTGAAGTCCCAGTTCTTCCAGCGTAAAGTATTGATCATTGATCCGGTCCAGTCCGGTGTACCTTTACCCAAGATCTCTCTTTCTTCAGAGCGTTTGGCACGACCAATCTGCTTTTTCTCGCATTTGCCTGCCTCAAAATCCTCAGTCGTATAAACGCCCAAGCGTCTGAAACCATAGAAACTACCGACGCTCTCTCCTACACGCAAAAGTGAATAACCATTTAAGAAGCCATTCTGTAGGATATCCTCATCGTTCTCACCCAAGGAAAGTACCTCGTTCTTATTGTAGTTGGCATTGATAGACGTTGTCCAAGAGAAATCCTTCGTATCTATGTTACGAGTGGTTACCATCAAGTCCAAACCTTGGTTACGGATAGAGCCGATATTCCGGTAAACGGTCTTGAAGCCGGTTGTATGAGGAACCGGAGAGTCTAACAGCAAATCGCTAGTCTTCTTATTATAGTAAGAAGCGTCTAATGAGATACGGTTATGGAACAATCCTAAGTCAAAACCTATATCAAACTGAGCTGTTTTCTCCCATTTCAAATCCGAGTTAGGCAAAGTACCTAAATAGGAATATCCGTTACGTACCCCATTCAACAATAATGTACCGCTAGAGACCGTAGCCAGCGATTTGTAAACACCGATCTCAGAGTTACCGGTCAAACCATAACTTGTATGTAATTTCAAATTGCTGATCGTGTTCTGGTCACCCATGAAATCTTCTTGTGTGATGTTCCAAGCTAAACCTGCGGATGGGAAGAAGGCATATTTATTATTATCACCAAACTTGGATGAACCATCATAACGACCTGTTACCGTCGCGGAGTAGCGATCCTTGAAAGTATAGGCGAAACGCAAGAAATAGGAGTTCATGGCCCAACGTTCCCAATACGTCGTAGGAGAGTCTGGAACTGTTCCGGCACCCATATTGAAATCCTCATAACGGTCGCTACTGAATGTCTTCGTATACATTCTTGAGTAGTCGTACTTACGTTCCTGCCAAGACAAACCAGCCATAGCGTTAATCCTATGTTCTCCAAAAGTCTTATTATAAGTCAAATAAGTCTCTTCCTGCCAGTATAGGGTATTCGCTTGTCTTCTTTCCGCTACACCTTGTTGGTCTTTACCCAAGTTATTCAAGTCGCTTGGAGTGTAAGCATGTAAAGACTGGAAGTTCGCATCAACACCAAATTGGGTCTTCAAATCCAAACCTTCGATAATATGGAAAGTCAAGGCGGCATTTCCAAAAATCTTCGTGTTGTAGTTCATATTCTTTTGTGTTGTCAGAATATGATATGGATTCGCCATGGACTCAAAGTTCATAGGCATGTTCGGCGTATTGGAATTTGTATATTTCCCATCATAAGATACAGGCAGCCAAGGCAGCATCTCAACCATCGTACGACGAGCGTCTTGGGCACCACCTTCCTCTTTCGTAGAGTTGCCCCATGTATGGTTAACCGCTAAATTCACTGATGTAGACAACCATTTCGTAGGATCCGCATCATAAGTAAGTTTTCCATTCAAACGTTTGGAATAAGTATTCCTCAAGATGCCTTGATTATCCGTGTAGTTCAAGAACGCTCCCACAGAAGACTTCTCTCCTCCCTGTTGGATATTCAACTGATGATTATGGGAGATAGCTGTACGCATAGCCTCATCTTGCCAATCCGTATCATACAAGGGATTACCATTGGAATCAAAGAAACGACTGTCAGAAAACCAATATGAACGATCCGTAGACCAATTAAACGGAACCTCAACTCCATTTACGGTATGCGATCCCCATTTATTTTCATTCTCTATACCTGTCATGAATGCGTCACACCACTCCTGTGAGTTCATTAGATCCATTTTACGAGAACGACTCGCTACACTCACGGATCCTGCATAGCTAATAAGCGTTCCTTCCCCTTTCTTATTTCCACGTTTGGTAGTTACCATTACGACACCGTTCGCGCCACGAGCACCATAGATAGCGGTTGCGGAAGCGTCTTTCAATACCTCCATTGACTCGATATCATTCGGGTTCATCAAATAAAAGTTCTCCATTACGACACCGTCCACAACGTACAACGGGTCGGATGAAGCGTTAATCGTAGCTTGACCACGGATAACAACACGGCTACCATAAGCACCCGGCTGGCTAGAGTTAGAGAAGATGTTTACACCGGCAGCCTTACCGCGCAAGTTGTCCAATGCGCTAAAGTTCTGCGCCTTCAGCATATCCTCTCCTTTAGCCGTAGAGATAGAACCTGTCACGTCAGATTTCTTCATCGTACCGTAACCTACTACCACGACCTCATCCAATGTCTGCGTGTCCTCTTTCAAGGTCACATTGATAGCAGACTGGTTTCCTACGGGGATCTCTTGCGACAAGTAACCGATATAGGAAAATACCAATATTCCGTCGGCGGGCACACCCTCGATCGTATAATTTCCATCAAAATCAGTGATCGTACCGTTTGTAGTGCCTTTCACCACCACGTTAGCGCCAATAACAGGCTCACCTGTACCGTCAACAACCACACCTGTTACTTTCTTGCCTTGCTGCACTGCCATTACTTCATCAACCGTGCCTGCGGGAGCGGGAGCGGCCATAGCGGCGTTTACAGAGAAGGCAGAAAGCAGCAAACAGAACGCTGAGGCTTTAGCTATCCCCTGAATGGATAATAGCTTAGATTCATTCTTTGTCATTTTGCTCTTGTTTTAAATTAAGTTTAGATTGATTACATTTATATGTAATATTATATTCTAGAATAGACATAGTTCGTACGGAACTAGTGCGCCATTCATGGTCTATATCATGAAAAACTGGGCAAATGTATAACTTTTTTGTAAACCAGACTTAAATCTATAGTATTTTTTTAATAAAAATGACACATTTATCACAAATCATCCCTTGAAACCAAGAATATCAACCCTTAAATGTACTAAAAATATATTGTTCCGTACGGACTTACAATAGTATCATCGTCTTTCTATCACATAAATAATTAACTATCAAATATTAGCAGTAAAAACACTTTAAATTGGTTACAACAAACAAATGTTAAATTTATTGAGATTCAAGGCTAGGCGAAAATGGCACTAGCATGGCTTCTATGAAAAAAACAGATAATATATTCAGAGACTGGATAATATGAAAAAACTTAGCCCCCTTTATAAATAAAAGAAGAACCACATTATCTACAATCTTTCTACCAAGAAAGCGCCATGGACTTATTCCCACAAGGCTTGAAATCCAATAAGGAATTATCCGAAACAGAGTCTCTCATAACACTCTCCACCCATCACTCTAACACAAACAAGTCTTCTGCTTAGAATAATACCGATTTATTTGGGATTAAATCCTATCAAAACATTCAATATACAAACATAAGACAAACTGGATAAGGGCGGGCAAACCCCGCCCCTACCATGCTACCAAGATAATTTTATAAACTTATTCTCCCACGGAGCGAAACTCAACGGATTCCCCGAAACTGGGTCTCCTACGACATCACAAACCGTAGTTTTCACAAAATTAATTTTATCTGAAGTTACGGAGAAAGTAGCTGGCTTCCCGCCTATCTCACGCAATTGAAGCATAACAGCATTCTCGCCTTCCACAGGCCTCATGTTTACCAACAACAAATTCTCCGGTACGATCTTGAAAATGGAAGCCGATTGGAGAGGCTCCACCTTTTTATCTCCGGCAGGCAAAACACGGGTCAAGAACGGAATCCGGTTTTCCCAAGCGAACTTAGTCGCATACTCAATAGAGTTGTCTTTCGAAGAGTTGATGAAGTAACTCCATTGCATCTCTCCCATTTGGTCCGCATTGAAATTGGTTACCCAATAGTTGTTCATCGGCCATGAATACATATTCGTGGACTGAGGTACGGCTCCGGCCTTATACCGCCCCGTATTGATCGCCCCAAATTGCATTAATGGTATTTCTTGGCTACCCATCACGACTTGCGACTCTGCGTTACGAGCCGTAGCGAAGTTTTGCACCGTGTACCAATCGTTAGAGGAACCCGGGATTTGGTCTACACCCGCCTCGATCGATCCACCGGGTACATCCAAATGGATCTTTCCACCTTCAACCTCAAACGGGAAAGCGATATAAACCGCTTCCGGATCTGTTACCGCTTTTTTACGCAAGCGATAAACTACCTCGATTTTCTTTGTTACGTTAAATACACGGAATTCCACCATCAAATTATTCGGCTCACGTCCCGCTACTGTCTCTCCCCGGAAACGATATGTATCCCAAACATCGCCTTTCTCATATTTCTCGAAACGCATCTTCTCGGGACGACAGCGGAGGAATTGGGGAGCACGATATTGTTCCATCGGATGACGGCTATCGATAATCTCATAAATAAACTCTCCCATCTCCCATTCCGCATCCGGCGTAACCAATTGTTTGTTCAAATCCTTATCATATAATTTACGAATCGTACCTTTACGGGTATTGAAGTCGATGGCATACCAAGGATTCTCCACATGTGTCTCTTTTAATTCCGTTGCGCCCTGTATTTCCGGACGTGGCGCATCCTTTACTTTTATATAATACTGCGCATATCCCAAGGCCGGGACATCTTTCACGTAAAAGCTCCAATAGGTACCGTCGGAACGGCTTTCGCCAGCTTGTGCGGGAATTACGTTGCCAGCCGCATCCACGATCTCGAAAGCCTTGTCTTTCGGAAGAATCTGATGATCGACATAAGCTTTAGCGATACCGCTATAACTCCAGTTGAGCGTATTGAATACAGCGATAGACGGAACGTCGCTTTTAGGCACGAATGATTGTAATATACCCATAGTAGCCTCTCCCAGCAAACCGGAATGGCGATAGGCTTCCCACGCATACGATTGTTTCAAGGAGCGTTGTTCCCAAGTTTCCAGTCCATAAGCGTTACGTACGCTCTCGCTATGCCCGAAAGTATGCTCATCATAGAACAAAAGAGCTTTGTTGATGTCCTGAATCCGATCATTGATGTCTTTCGGCAATTGAGCGCCTAGCATTTTAGCAAATGACAATCCGGCTTGATTCGCGATAATATCCGAATGAGTCACACGAGATATGGCGGCTTCACGGGCACCGGAAGCGAAACCATCCGTCCACCAATCCGGCCAAGCTCCACGAATAGTCTGAATATGATCCGCATATTGGCTCTCTACCGTCTTAAAAAACTCACTGGCTACCGCCGTGCGTAATTTCGGCCATTCATACTTCTCATTCCATTTCTGTAACATCTCGCAACTTTTAGTCGAAGGGGGCGCATTATCCGTAAGATATCCCGAATGCTGCACCGCTAATATATCATACGGATAATTTTTCGCTTCCATTTCACCTAAATAAGTTAAAACACGCTCCTCAAACTGGTCAAAGTTATCTGTATGAATCCCGAAAAAATTACCATAGTGATAATGCTCCGCACGATAAGTCAAGACCTTCTTCCCAGAAGGTGATTCCCACCAAAACACCGTAGGTTTATCAAAGCAGATCAACGCTCGATGACCATGGGTTCCCATATTCACATATTTCACGCCGGCATCTGCGAAATACTCGCTGAAACACCAACCGATACCATTCACGTCGTCTTGCATAGCTACCTCGGCACGCATCCCATTTTCCCTGAATTGCTTGATCGGATAAAGAGAAGCGGCAAGTGTCTGCTCATCCGGTAATTCGTCAAAATTCAAGAACATCGTAGCTAATTCAATACGGCCCTCTTTTACCCGTTGCTTCAGGCGAGCGATCTGTTCCACAGGACGACATTTCAAATATTCGCTAACCGCCCAAGCGATCTCGCAAGTCCAACGGAACTTAGCGAAATCCGGATAATTATCCGTAGCGTCACAATAATCCAACGCATAATCAATGTATCGAAGCTGTTCTGCCAAGATTTCCATTTGGGAACGGGTATAACCGATATCCGTATGGGTGTGTTGCACCATATTCATCTGCCAATGTCGAACCGGTTTTACGGTCACCGTAGTTTCCTCTTTCTCTTTCCCACTTGTCAACGTCAACGGTAATTGGCGAGTCGTGCTAACCTCGGGTATCTCGATTCGGAATACATTATCCCCGGACACCAGTTTCTCTTTATGGCTTTGCTCGCCTAAATGGATCGTCACTGTAGAAGGTTCTCCTTCATGTTTTACGGAGATCTCGACCTTTTGGGTCAGTCCGTTTTTCGATTTATAAACCGCCGGTAATACACGGCTCTTGACATCCGATAATCCCGGAGACGCATGAACCGACAATGTCCCGATCAACAAAGCCAATCCTGCTGATAAATAAGTTCTTTTTTTCATCTTATCGTGTTTTTATTGATATAAGTCCTATATACAACATACATATTAATAATAGCATCAAGCCGGCTACCTGTCCGAACATATCGGCTATGCCTCCCATACAAGGCGTAATCAAAGCGCCTCCTGATACACCCATAATCATCAAGGCCGAGACCTCGTTCGATTGCTCCGGCCGATGTTCCAACGCAAAAGAGAACAGGATCGAAAACACATTCGAGCAAGCCAAGCCAACCAGTACGATCATAACGCCCATGCCCCACAAGCTATCCGAGATAAGCAATCCTACGAAAGCAAGGATAGCGATAAGCATGCTTCCCCTTAAGAAGGGTCGTGACGAGATCCTCGCCAGCAATATAGCCCCCAGGAAAGAACCTCCGGTACGAGCGGCGAAATAAAGGCTACTCCCTAATCCAGCCTCTTGCAACGGCATGGATAACTTTTCCATCAATAGCTTAGGGATCGTCGTATTCAGACCGACATCGATCCCGACAATACACAGAATCCCCAAGAAAAGCATCCGTATCCTAGCATCTTTACATAAAGCTAACGTAGAGGCGAACGAGGCTTCTTGCCCCTCTCCTTCCTCTTTACCCGGAATAGTCGTTATCAACCAGATGATAGATGACAAGGTAGTCACCGAATAGACAATGAATATCAACTTCCAATCTCCCCAGAAAGAAGAAGCTATACCTGCAATAATCGGCCCTAAGAAGGAAGATACCGCCTTAATAAACTGCCCTAAAGTAAGCACGCTCGTTACTTTATCCGGATTTACCACCCGCGCTACCATCGGATTCAAGGACACTTGCAAGATCGTATTTCCAATTCCCAGCAAAGCGAACGCAAACAAGATACAAGCAAAGTCATAGAAGAATAGAGGTATCAGCATCGCCAAGGTTGTGATAGCCAAGGCTACGACCACCGTATTCCTACGCCCGTGCCGTCCCATCCAGATACCGGTAGGGACAGAGAACAGGGCGAACCAAAGAAAGACCATCATGGGCAATAGGTTCGCCAACGTATCGGACAAACCAAAGTCCATCTTCACATAATTCGTGGCAATTCCCACGACATCCACGAATCCCATCACGAAAAAGCCGAAAAGGATCGGGAATATAGCGGAGTTCGTACTTTTAGTTCTCATATCGATCTTTTGGTTGGTTACCCATTTCTAAAACCAAATGTCCACCTTGAACAATCTCCGAGAAAGGAATACGAGTATCCGTCAATGGTTTCCCGTTTAAGTCCATGGATTGCACGTAATCATTTTGCTTACTATTATTACGAGTCTCGATCACGAATTCCTTCCCTTTATAATAGCGGTCATTCAGCCGGATCGTAATCTTATCGAACAAAGGACTACCCAAAGCGAAAGAAGGCGCTTGATCCGTCAAGCCTTTCATATCGAATAAGCCTAAGGAAGAGATCACGTACCAAGCCCCGAGCTGGCCTTGATCCTCATCTTGTCCGTAGCCATAACCGTGGATGCCATCCGTACCATAGAACTCATTCAAGATCGCCCGCACCCATTTTTGCGTAAGCGAGGGACGACCGGCCTCGTTGAACATCCAAGAGATGTGCAAACAAGGTTGATTTCCTTGGTTATACAAGGTTTGCAAACCGGCGAAAGCCCCTACTTCCGTGCCTCCGCTAAAGATTAATTTACGAGACACCGTGAAGATGCTATCCAACCGATGGTTAAACACGTCCGCACCTACTTTTGCGACCAAGCCTTTCGCGTCGTGCGGTACATAGAATGTATATTGCCAAGCGTTACCTTCTTGGAATCCGCGCCATACTTGCATCGGATTGAAGTCCTCGATAAACGTACCATCCTTCTTTTTAGGACGGACAAAATTACAGGAAGGGTCATAGATACGCTCCCAGCCTTTCGATAAGTCCATCAAACGGTTATAATCGTCCGTCTTACCCAGTTGCTTCGCCCATTGGGCCACGGCCCACGCACTATAAGCATATTCCAAGGTATGGGAAGCGGAAAACATGAAAGCCTCGTCCGGCCCGTCCCCTTTATCCAAATGAGGTACATAACCATATTCCACGAAATAACGGGTATCGATCTTTCCCGCGCCCAACGGACGATTCTCCCCATCCAACTCATTCTTCAAGCAAGCCTCATAAGCCGTATTCACATCGAAATCCCGGATGCCACATTGATAAGCGCCAGCGATAATCGTACTTAATAAATTCGTACCAACCCCGGAGACATAACGGCTATTAGCGATTCCATCCGCCAGCCAGCCGGCGTCCTTGTACACCAACAAATGGCTACTTATATAATCCGAATAATATTCCGGATAGGCCAAAGCCCAAACCTGTGTCAGATTCCATTGCGCTCCCCAAGCGGCATCGGTATTGTATAAGTTATGTACCGGTTTCCCGTCTTTCAAAGGGATTTGTCCTACCGAGCCATCATTTCTCGGATAAGCGCCATTCACATCGCTAGCTAACCCACGCCCCAATAAAGCGTGATACAAACCGGTATAGAATTTCACCTTATCCTCTCGCGCTGGAGTCTCTACCCGGATACGTCCCAAATATTCTTCCCATGTTTGGCGAGATATTTCCCTTGCCTCGTCAAACGTAAGGGTAGCGGCCTCAGTCTCCCTATTTAACCGGGCATTCTCCACGGATGTATAGGAAAGACCTACTTTAGCGGTTACCGACTCTTGATCTTGGGTACGGAATATCAGATAAAGTCCGGCCCCCACGCCCGTCGCTTTCCGTTCATCCGGACAGATATCCGCTCCGTTGAAAGCGCCAAATCCAACGGGAACCTTGTCCAGCACCGCCGAGAAATACAAAGGAACCGATGCCCCGGGTTGATATTTCCTCACATATTCAGGCTCGGTAATCACCCAGCCCTCGATATGCCCGTCTTCCGTAAAAGTAATTTCAGCATCCCGTACAGCTCCGCTCTCTCCTTGACGGTTTCCTATATCGAACAAGATATGGCTATCCTCCCCGGCCGGAAATGTATAACGCTGAATAGCGACACGAGGGGTAGCGGTAAGCTCCGCACAAATCGAGTAATCTTTTAGGAGAACGGAATAATAACCGGCGGTAGCGATCTCGTCCGTACGGTCAAAACGGGAACGGTATCCTATACCTGTCGAGTCGTCTACCGCCCCGGGAATTGTTTTCAATGGACCCGTCGTAGGCATCAGTACGATTCCACCGATCTGAAACTCATGCAAGCAGGGGAAACCCTCGATCGATTGATCCCGATAATCGTAACCGGTCGCCTCCCAACCGGATTTATTCCCGATATGCCCGTTCGTAGAAGGAGCCGGCTTGGCCATACCGAAAGGCATCGCTCCCGGGGTAAAATGAAACCAACGGCAATGCGCCGTACCAATCCGAGGTTCTACATATTGGCTAAGCTCTTCTTGCTGAACTTTCTTGCCTTGTGTCACACAGGATGTGAAGAAAGCACACGCAAACATCAGGAACCATACAGGTCCTATACTATATTTTTGTCTCATATTCCTTTAGATAGATGGTTTAACGCAAAAACATAAGCTCCCATAGCGATCGAGCGATTAGCACCTTGTTTACTTACGGTCACCCCTATCCGTTTACAAGGATCATACCCTACCTTGCGATTGGTACCCGGAATGGGTACCTCGACAGCTCCTCCTTTAGCGAAATCAGCGAAACTCTCCGCATCCTCCAAAAGATAAGCTTTCATTTGCAATCGGCCGAAACGACTTCCATCCATCATACCGGTAGATGAGTTCAATTCTTTCAACAAAGCAGGGAGAATATATTTAGAAGCCCCCGATAGTCCACCACCGATCACGATGATGCCATCGATTAAAGTAATGGCAGACGCCAACGCATCCCCCGCTAGCTCCCCTAATTCGGAGAAAGCCGTAATAGCAGCCTCCCGGTTACCCGGGCAAATACCCTCGGCAATCTCAAAGATCTCTTTCGGAGTATGCACTCCCGTATCACCGGATCGTTCCGCATATACTCGCATGACCGCACGTATGCTGACACTCTCCTCTACGATATACTCCGGATATTTCTTATTCCGAAAACACCAGATATCTCCTCCTGCCGCATTATCTCCCAATAGAAGCTCTTGATTAATGACAACCCCGGCACCAAAACCGGTACCCAAGGTGACTCCCAGCAGGTTCTTATATTGCTTCATGCTTCCTGCCTCCCGCAAACGGCGGTTTATATCCGGAAGGGCTCCGGTTAACGCTTCTCCATATGCGAATAAATTCCCATCGTTATTGATAAATACCGGTATCCCGAATATATCTTCCAGAAACGGGCCTAACGCTACTCCACCCCGGAAAGAGGGGAAGTTGGGTAAATCGCCTATGATACCGGCTTGATAGTCTGCCGGACCGGGAAAAGCGAAACTGATAGCGACCGGAGTTTCCGGCAAGCCTGCCTGAATTGCCTTAAAACCCTCTACCAAATTGCCTAAACACTTATCTAAACAATCCGCGCATGCCGGAAGAACTACCGGATCGGCTATCTCTTTTCCTCCTTGGATGGCAGAGAAAACAAAATTCGTTCCTCCCGCATCCAATGTCATTACTATTCTATTGTCATTTGTATACATCATATATTCCTTTTCTTTATTTACCCATGTTCCGCCAGTGCCACCGTGGTGGCACAGCCGTGCCATAGGGTTGGCATTGGCGTGCCATCGCAGTGGCACTACCGTGCCATCAAGGGTGGCACAGTTGTGCGATGCCTATGGCACGGTGATTATTGCCTAAATCGTACGTAAGCTTTTATAGTACCGCAGTATTTACCTACGGACGATCCATACGGGCGGATCGTATATTCACCCACGCAAGCCGGAATGATAAAAGTCTCCGCATAATGAACGATGAATGGTTCAAAAGCGTTTGTCGGACTCTCCACGATCAACTCATCTCCCTTGATTACATTCAGCACTTGCACCCCTCCATTCGTATTGTGAGGCACGATATCCGTGAACCAATGACGGCGGGTCTCGATGAACTCGTTCTCATGCAAGCCGGTCCGCTCCTCCCGCCAACCGTCTCCCTCGGCGATCATCTCCACTTGGTTGATCAAGTTATGACGGACAAACTCCGTTTGCCGCTCCCATTGGATCACTTTCGAGCCGTGGCCGATATTAATCGGTCGAGGCAGTCCGTCCAATCCCAAGCGGCCCCAGTCCCAAAGCTTAAAGGTAAAGATACTTGGGGTAGCGCTAATCTCCAGCACCATGGCACCGGCTCCCGAACAATGGACCGTTCCGGCGGGGATCAGATAATGATCATGGCGTTTGGCAGGCCATTTGTTGACATATTTCTCCGTATCGAAAGGCTTTCCGGTCTGTTGGGACTCGTTTAGGGCAGCGATCATCTCGTCCGGGTTGACACCGGTTTTCAATCCCAGATAAACGGTAGCGTCCTCCTCGGCATCCAGCAGGTAGTAGCTCTCGTCCTGCGTATAATAAATCCCGAACGTATCCCGGATATATTGGGTGACCGGATGCACTTGCAAACTTAGGTTTCCTCCTCCCATCGTATCCAAGAAGTCGAAACGGATCGGGAAATCTTGTCCGAAACGAGCCTCGACCGGCCCGCCCAGCAAGTCTCTCGTCTTATAGAATACCAAGTCATTGGAAGGGATCTCAAACAGCTCTCCGGCAACTTTCAGGTATAAACTATTTTCCTCGGGCACGCAATCAAAACACCAGCCGAAGTTATCTTGCTTTTTATCCAGATCACAGACCTCTTTCATCCATTGGCCGCCCCAAGGAGCCGGATCGAAGAAAGGTACTACCCGGAACGGAGTATGCGCCGTTTTCTCCAACCCTTCTTTCAAGATCTCCCCGGAAATCATCTTAGGTGTTCCGACGATATGGGTATCCAACCAATAATCGACCTTGGGAAGGACTTTCTTCTTCAGATTATCGCAAACAATCCAATCAATAAAATATCCTCGCTTATAATGGTACGACGGGGCTTCCTCCCGGTTTTCCACACCTAGCCCGTTCACCTCTTTTCTACGGGAACGCATCTGGATCTCCCAACGAGCCATATCCGCGTAGATCAATTTGTCCGGAGCGGGAACGATCTCGGCGGCGGCGTGGCCATAAACGATTGTCCAGCCTTTTCCATCACGCAAGGACTCCCGGCAGGCGTTCACCTTCTCCTCATCCAAGAAATACGTATAAGAGAAATGAGCCCGGCGGCCAAACAACCGGTCATCCGTCAGATAAGGATAGGTCATCGCCTCTATATCTTCTGCCGATTTAAATAAATCTCGCGTATTGATAAAACGATCGGGCGCGAGCGCTTGCAGTTCACGCATCAACTCCTCGTGATGAACCCCTTGGTAGCATTCCACCACCCAAACTTGTGATCCATTCGTTTCCGCATGGACCTCCGCCAATCGCTTCCGTATCGATTCCCAGCCTTTCCACAAGGTACCGTCTACAACGGTGGCCGGCATTTTATCATAATTACTTTTTCTCATCTCTTTTGATATTTAATATTGCACGCTTGTATTTAACTCTTATTTTTCTCTGCCCAATCCCTTAATAATTCAATCGCCTTAGATAGCACTCCGGCCGACCCCTTGAAATTACCAGAGCCACTGGGGACACCGCCTTTGCCATACCATTCGTAGAATCCGTCATTTTGGATCACACGCTCGATCATCGGATGAATCTCCGCATAAGCCTCCTCAACCATTCCATTAACGACAAGCTGCTGGATCATCCGACCGCCAAACCAAGTCCAATCCCCGCCATTCTGATACAGATAAGCCTTTGACATTCCTCCATGGAAAAAACCATCCGGATACACGGGATATAAGGTAAGACCAATGCTTGGCATACCCGACAGGCGAACATTCTCAAGCATCTGGGCATTTACGGTACGTATCTCATCTTCCGACAACAAGCCGGCCTCTATAGCGATAGCCGTCCCACCATGATAATGAATGGCAAGTTCATCAAAACCTTCCGGAATCGGAGATTTCTCCGGATAAATATGAGGAATGAACTTCTGGCGCTTCTCGTCCCATAAATGAGTCCGTACGTTCTTGGCGATTCCCTCCCGTAAACTTCTCCAACGGGGAGCTTGCGGGGAATCGGGAGCCATCTCCAATAAATAATCTAAAGCGATAAGAAACATAGCGTTATCATATACGTCAATGGCCGGATCGGATAGCTCATTCATGTCACATCCGAAATCATCGTTCGGCTGCACGTCTCCCCAGTCCGCCGTCATCGCCCCGTATAGCAATCCATATTCCTTATTATATCGTTCTCGCATCAAGTAATCTACCATCAAGTTCATTCGCTCCAAGACGGTCTTTCCGGCCACCACCTCATCCAGAATACCCCGGTCACCCGTCTTACGAATGTATTTACCTACGATCTGAATCAAGGAAGACTCTTGGTCCGTCTCTACCGTATTCTTAAAAGCGACATGTTTCGGGGCGGCATTCGAATAATAAGGCGTATCATCATACCATGTAAAATCTTCTTTCAGCACATAACCATCGATCATCTCATCATTCGGCTGTTGAAGAGCGAAAAACAATAAGATAGCTTCCCGCAGTTCGTGTGGATCACTCTCCTCGCAAGCGATCTCTATAAACGTATTCATATCACGAGCCCATATCTGGGAATAACCGCTGCCCGCGTTAAAACCATTGCGGATGGTAGCACGAGCCATACTATCGACCTTCAACAAATTCGTATCAGACAATATCTGATTGGCCAATCGCTGTCTATCGGTTAATCCCGTACAAGACAAAAAAGATACAAATACAAAAGAAACTACAACTAGAATTTTATTCATGGCATTATGTTATGATTTATGTCGGCAAAATTATTTCAATAATCCAGAAAGGAATACTACATTTGTTCCGATTTACTTGTACAATCTTATGATTTATAGATCATGGTCAAGATAAAAGAAGGATTTAAGGGAGAACGGCTCGTTTCTTTACCCGAGGAACTATTGGCAAGCTACCGGAGGGAACCGCTCATCAATAATTTATATGTACGCAAGATCGGTTTCTTCCCACGTGTTAAATATCATTTTCTCCAAAAAGAACATGGCTGTGACTACGCCATGCTTATTTATTGTACGGAGGGAAAAGGATGGTATCGTATCCTCGGTAAACAATATACCGTGGAGAAATACCAATATATCATCATCCCTCCCGGTATCCCCTACTCATTCGGGGCAGACGAGGGAGATCCATGGACTATTTACTGGTTACACTTCCAAGGGAAGCTTCGCGATCAATTCCTGCCGTCGCATCCGGTTCCGGTCACTATTTCGCCGAATGAATATTCCCGTTTACAAGATCGGTTACGGCTGTTTGAGGAGATATATAGCAGTTTCTCCATGGGATATATTAAAGAATATATGATTTATTCCTCCATGTGCCTTTACAATTTTCTGGCCTCTTTCATCTATCTGGAGCAATTCCGCCATATCATGATTCCCTCGCAAAAAGAATATCCATTCACGGCACGGGTTATTCATTATATGCGTGAGAACATCCAGCAGAATCTTACCTTGAAGGAATTAGCGTCTTATTTCAAATATTCCCCTTCTCACTTCTCGGCTCTCTTCTTTGGCGAGACCGGGGTCTCGCCCATGAATTACTTCATACGCTTGAAAATACAGAAGGCTTGTGAATATATCGAGCTAACGAATATGAAGTTGAATGAGATCGCCACGCATCTGGGATTCGAGGATGCCGCCTACTTCTCGCGTACGTTTACGAAAGTTATGGGTTGCTCTCCTTCCGTTTATCGTAAAAAGGAGATGGAGATATAGAATTCGTTTGGATTTCTAGTATTTCTCATGAGAATAAAATATATTTGTACAATAGATATTTAAACGAACATAAAGTAAGTAGTTACTATGATAGACCTAACACAGTTCACCCCTTGGACTCTCTTTACGGATCTTGGATTCATTTCGATACTTCTATTGGTTGGCAAATTCATACGAGTCAAGGTAAAACTGATACAACAATTATTCATCCCACCCAGCTTGATCGCAGGCTTGCTAGGACTGGCGTTCGGACCTAATGGACTGGGGTGGATTCCGCTTTCCAATGACTTAGGTACTTATGCGGCTATCCTTATCGCCTTGGTGTTCGGCGCGTTGCCTTTATCTTCCCCGAACGTCTCCATGAAAGAAGTAGCGAAACGAGTCGGGCCGATGTGGGCGTACGCTCAGGTGGGTATGTTATTGCAATGGGCATTGGTAGGCCTTTTCGGATTGTACGTGATCAAACTGATCTGGCCGGACCTGAATGACGCTTTCGGCATTATGTTGCCGACAGGCTTTTATGGCGGACACGGCACGGCCGCTGCTATCGGGTCTGCGTTCGAGGGATTGGGCTGGGACGAGGCTCGCAGTTTAGGCATGACAACCGCTACCGTGGGGGTTATTTGCTCGATCATCGGAGGTTTACTGATGGTCAAATGGGCGGCCAAGCATAAACAAACCGCTTTTATCTCGGATTTCGACGATCTCCCGGATGAGTTGAGAAGCGGGTTGCTGCCGGAGGATAAGCGGGATTCCATCGGAGAGGCTACGACTTCCTCCATATCCATCGATACGCTGACTTTCCATGTGGCCTTGGTGTTTGTCGTGGCTTTTTTGGGATATATGGTTAGCCAAACCGTAAAGGTGTATTATCCGGTATTGGAGTTACCTGTTTTCAGTTGTGCCTTTATCATTGGATTAGTATTAAAGAAATTCTTCGACGCAACAACCATATCCAGATATATCTGTCCGCAGACGACCCAGAGGCTGAGCAGTTCCTTCACGGATATGCTGGTAGCTTGCGGTGTAGCGTCTATCAAGCTAGGGGTGATCGTAAAATATGCCTTGCCGCTTATCGTACTCATCATAGCGGGCGTGGCGATCGTCTGGTGCATAACATTCTTCTTAGGAAGAAGATTAGCCAAGACCTTTTGGTTCGAGCGCATGATTTTCGCTTGGGGATGGTGGACCGGCACGATGGCCATGGGCATCGCCTTGCTGCGGATCGTCGATCCGAAACTTTCCAGCAAAGCGATGGATGATTATGCGATGGCTTACCTGCCTATCGCTCCCATAGAGATCTTATTGATCACCTTCGTCCCCATCCTTTTCGTAAACGGATTGGGAGTTTGGTTGCTATTAGCCTGCTTGGTCCTTTCCCTACTTATCTTGCTGCTGGCGTGGAAGATGGGATGGTGGATTACTCGCTCTTGATACTATTTACCGGGTTCTCGTTCGCCGCTTTCCAGTTCTGGAAACTCACGGTCAATAACGTGATTACGGTTACGATCAATAAGGCGATTAAGAATACCCACCAATGAAGCGGAGTCTTATAAGCGAAACCCTCGAGCCACATCTTCGCGCCCTGCCAAGCGATCGGCGCCGCTATCACGAAGCAAATACCTACAATCCTCAGATAGGCCTTATTAAACATCAGCAGGATCTCCCCTACCGTAGCTCCATGTACCTTGCGGATACCTATTTCCTTACGGCGGTATTGAGTCTCGAACACCACTAAGCCAAATACCCCGACCAAAGAGATAATAATCGCCAGTAAACTAAAGACCGTAACCAGATCGCGCAGGTTCTCCTCTTTCCGGTAAAGATGATTAAAGATCTCATCATAGAACTCGATATTGAACGGATAGGAAGGGTCTAATTCTCTCATCGTCTCCTGGATGTGTCCTACTACGGCATGAATGTCCGATCCGGCTTTCAAGCGGATATAAGAGATTGGCAAAGAATAACCAAAGTTTCCGACCAAGAAAGCGATATTATCCTCTCCACCACGAAGCGAGGTGAATTTCACATCGTCGGAGAAACCGATAAGATGACCGGAAGAATAGCTATCGAACGCGTCACCCACTTGCATATCCAACCCCTCCATCGCCGTACGATTGAATATATAAGACACATGATCCGAAAGTTCGTCCGCCTTTGAGAAATCTCTCCCTTCTATAACCGGAATCCCCATCACCCGCAAGAAATTGGAAGATGCTATAATTATGAAATACTGAAAGTCCTTACCCTTATAATTACCGCCATTCGTGTTATACCCGTCCTTAGAGCCCACTTTCTCCATAGCGAAAGCTACATCCTCGATCCCCGGATTCTCTTTTAAGCGATTCACATATGTATCGTGATGCTTATTGTACATTGTCTCATTCAGCTCCACGATAGCTACCTGATCCTTATCGAATCCTAAAGAGAAATTCCGCATATAACTATTCTGGATTTGTACAAAGCAAGCCCCGATAATCAACACGATCGAAACAACGAACTGGACACAAATCAATGTCGTACGTAACTTACGCCCGGAAGGAGATAACCCGAAGCTGCCCTTCAGCACCAAGGCCGGAGGAAAAGAAGTTATATAATAAGCAGGATAAATACCCGCCAGCCAACCGATAACCAACGCTACGATGCCACACAAGAAAACGATCGGAAGATTTGAGACCAAACTCAAATCAGCCTCGATAAAAGGTAGCGCTTCCGCCCAATCCAATCCCCAAACGATAACGAGACTTACCAGCCATGCTATAAAACTAATAAGGGCTGCCTCTATCAATAAAGATCTGCGCAACAAAGTATCCGAACTACCCAATACCTTCTGCGTATTGATACTTTTGATTCGCAACGGAGTCAGAGAAGTGCTAAAGTTCGTGAAGTTAATAGCCGCGACAATGACGATCAGAAGAGCTATACCGAACAATAAGGCCGTGACTTCCTTGTTTCCGCTCCGGAATGTACCACCGTCTTGCGTCTCATTCATATAATAAATATCAGTCAGCGGAACGAGCCGGATCTGTTCTCCTTCATGGTAAATCTTCTTGAAATCAAAATTACGGTTGAAATTATCGGCAACCTCATCTGCCATGGCAGGATTATCAAGCAATAAATAACAAACCCAGTTACTTGAGCTAAAATTATTGATATTATAATCCGGATCGATCGCCGTATAGACCACGTTCCGAAGCTGCGTGTTCTCCGGGAAATCCTTATAAACCGCGCCAATCGTAAAGAGCTTAGCCGATTTAGTCCAGATATTTTCTTCCGCTCGCAACGTCTTACCAACCGCAGAGATATCTTCCCCAAACAACTTGTCAGCCAAGCTTCGGGGTACCATTACTTTCTCGGGATCTTTCAAGCAATCGATATCGCCTTCCACGATCGGGAACGCGAATATCTTCGGTAAACTAGCGTGGCAGGTTGTCACGATTTCCTTAAACCCAAACGGTTGCCCGTTTCTATCCACCGAGAGATAAACACCATTCTGGCCAAAAGAAGGAGTCAACAATGTACCCGCCTCTATATGCGGGGAAGATTGGATGACAGCCTCCACAAAGGCACGGGGTAATATTGTCCCGAAAGTACCCGGAATGGTCAAGTCCACCCTAAAAATCCGCCCGGACGTAGGATGGCAACGGTCAAAAGTCCGCTCAAAATTAATCTGTATCAAAATCACGATAAAAGCGGCGAAAGCAACCGCTAATCCCGCTACATTCAAAAAGGTAGCTACCTTGAAACGTATTAATACATTGATGAAATTGCGTATGATTGTTTTCATAACTTGCTCTATTTTATTGATACTAAAATCGACCCAAAAAGAGTATTCCTTAAATAAGATGGCTGATATTCATTCGTTTCAAGATATTCAAAGAAACCTTGTTCAACGCAATTGTCTCAACCTCTTCCGTACGGAAAAACTTACTTAAACCTTTGATCTTAATCATGGCTGTATTTGTTTTAATTTATTATACTCAAATCCATCTAATAATATTCAAATAACGTGCCAAACTACATATCAAACTAATATTCAATAAATTAATTCTCAATTCATAAAACAGAAGTGTCCAATAATTGGACACCATTGTACAATTATTGGACACATACTTTTCTATGAAAACAGCAATATGATTCTACAAAAATCTTCTACTCATTCTTAATACTATGTACTGGATTCTCATTCGCCGCATGCCAGTTTTGGAAAGTGACAGTCAATATTGTGATAACCGCTATGATAGCAAAAGCGATCAAATACACCCACCAATACATCGGTGTCTTATAAGCGAAATTCTCCAACCAGCGGCTCACCGCATAACCCGCAACCGGAGCGCCCAATACGAAACAAACACATAAAATACGTATATACGTCTTGTTGAACATCACGATAATCTCGCCCGTGGTAGAACCCAGCACCTTACGAACACCAATTTCTTTCTTCCGATACTCGCTATCGAATACTACCAAACCAAAGACTCCTACGATAGAGATGAAAATAGCGCATAGCCCGAACAAGGTAATCAAGGAACTCAGATTCCCCTCTTTCTTATACAAATCATTCAACACCTGATTGAAAAAACGGATATTGAAGGGATACTCCGGATCGAATGTTCGCACGGCCGATCGCACATGATCCATGGCTGCCCGCAAGTCTGATCCCGCCTTTACCTTGATATATGCCCAGTTAGGACGACTCCCCCAATTACGTGTTCCCCATACGAAAAACGCCATGGGCGCTATCTCCGTACGGAAAGAGGCGAATTTCACGTCCGGTATGAAACCGACGATTTTTGTGCTGTCAATCATCGCATCTACCTCCATTTCATAGGCGGCACGCGCACGCTCATTAAAAATATAAGCCCCATAAGGATTATTAGCGTCTTCCTCCCGAAAGTCGCGGCCTTCATTTACTTGTATCCCTAACACCTTTAGGAAAGAAGGATCTACCGGCAGGCATTGAAAACTGATCTCTCTGCCTTGATACTCACGTCCCCACCCCATGTACTGGTCACTGCTGGAGAGAAGAGGCTCGGCGAACGTCACGTCATCGATGCCCGAGAAAGATTTCACCTGGCTCACGAAAGCCTCATGGCTTTTCCAGAGTTTAGAGTTCAGATCGGTAACGATAATCTCATCCTTATCATAGCCTAACGGGGCGTGCTGCATATAATAATTCTGCAAATACATGAATACCGCCCCAATAATCAACCCAAATGAAGCCACATACTGCACGCCAATCAAGACATTACGCATCTGGCGGCCTTTTGGTGACAGACCGAAACTTCCTTTCAATACCAAGGCCGGAGAAAAAGATGTCATATAATAAGCGGGATACAACCCGGCGCACAAACCGGTAGCAATCGCGATCAATGCCGTAGCCCCCAACAACAACGGATAATCCATCAAGGCAATCCGAGCGTCGATAAGCGCGGATAAGGTTGTGCTGGAAAACAAAGAGACCCAAAGCAACGCCAACAGGAAAGAGATAACACTGATAACGATAGCCTCCAAAATCAGAGACATACGGATCACCGAGACCTCGCCACCCAATACTTTTTGCGTATTTATGCTCTTGATACGCATGGGCGTAAGCGCCGTACTGAAGTTCGTGAAATTAATACCGGCAATCACTACGATCACGATGGCGATCGCAAATAAGACAAGCATAGTAGATTTACTTGCCTTCGGAGCATTATCGTAAGTGACCCCGGAGTCGAAATGCACCTCCGTCAGAGGGTTCAGAACCAAAGACATTCCACCTCCTTCCCAAGAGAAATCTTTCGATAAGGTAGATACATCGAAATGCGCTTTGAAATTCTCGAACAAGCCGGAAGCGTTCGCTGGATCATCCAAACGGACGTAGAACATATAATTCCAATTGCCAAAGTTCTGGAAATTCTCTTTCGGATTTAATTGGTAATAGATACTATTCCCCACAGATGAGTTATCCGGGAAATCCCGATACACTCCTCCAATGGTGAAAACACCTTTCGAATTAACCATATGCAACTGCTTACCCACCGCGGATTGATTGCCGAAAAGCTTGTTCGATAGACTTAGCGGAAGTAATACCATATTGGGTTCTTTCAATTTATCGGCGCTGCCGTCCAACATATCAAACGTAAATATATCCGCATACTCAGGAAATACACGCATCCATCGCTCCTTGAAATTATTCCGAACACCGTTCTCCTCCGTATAAAAGAAAGCGCCCTCTCCCCAAGGATCCAATAACGAACCGGCCAGAATATGCGGTGATGATCGGATAAAAGCTTCCGCTAACGGACGGTTTATAATAGCCTGTTTCGTACCACTTTCATAAGCCACCTCTACCCGGAATATCCGATCCACATCCTTTATGCCTCGGTCAAAATTCCGGTCATAGTCCACTTGCATCATAATCAAGATGAAAGCAGAAAAAGCCACAGATAGTCCTAATACATTTAAAAGTGTCGCCATCTTGAAACGGCACAATACACTCAAGAGATTCCTCAAAATAGTTTTCATACGTAATTTTATATTACCTGTTATATTATTCGTTCTTAATGCTACGGACCGGATTCTCATTGGCGATATTCCAAGATTTCAGGATCACGCATCCCCAAATGATCGCTAGAACCAGTAGAGCCGTAGATATGAAAATAAAAACAGTCAGCGGTATCTTATCCGCGAATTGCCTCAACCAGCTCTCTCCCACGACTCGTGAGGCTATCACTCCTAAAAGGATAGCCGGGAAAGCCGTGATCAAAACATCCTTAGATAAAAGACGTAAAATATTCGGGGCCGTCGCTCCATTCACCTTGCGAATCGCTATCTCCTTGCTCCTACGGTGCATCTCGTCCGTAATATATCCGAATAATCCCATTAAGGTGATCAGCAAGATAGCGATCGAGGCAACAAAGACGCCGTCACGGAAATGACGGGTTCCCTCATACTGAGACTCTATGATCGTTTTCAGCACCGTAAAACCGACATCCTCATTCGGAAATAGTTCCGCGATCTTATCATTCATTTCCCGTAAATATTCCGGAGTTAGCTCGGAGACACGAACCGTAAAGTTACAATAACTCATCCGGTCACTACCAAACATGATGACCGGTAACTGGGGAGTGAAGAAGGAATTCACCATGAAATCACGGGTTACACCCACTATTTTTCCTTTTAAATTACCCTCATCATCATAAATATATTTACCGATCGCAGCATCCGTCCACCCACGTTTACTCACGAATGACTCATTCACTAAAATATCCCCGTCACCTTTTAGTGGTTGCCCCTCAAGCAAGGGGATTTTCATCAGAGAGAGATAATCGGCATCATAGTTTACCTGTCGGGCCGTGAACAGCCAGTTTTTCTCATTATCCAGAATAGGGAAACCACCATAACCACTTAGAATGTCCATTGACGAAAGCCCCGTAGCCGTGACATAAGGTAACTTCTTGAACTCGGCGGTAAGTTTGGCCGTTTCCGGATCATCCATATTATTCAAGGGGGCATACACTATATTTTCCGGATCATATCCTAAATCATTATTCATTAGCCGATCATATTGCAATAACACGATCACCAATAATGTAATGACAAACGCAATTCCCCCAAACTGGATAAAGAGCAAACTCCGCTTCCATCCCTGCTTACCCGAAGTAGATACCCGGAATACTTGGGTAACCGGGATAACGCTGAACAAACGGGCCGGTAGCAAGGCGGACAAAATGAATATAGCCAAGATCATGATCGCAGGAAGCCATATAGTCTGCGCATTCAATAAAGTGCCCAAAGTAGGAACAGCCGCCATATCCGCTACATATTCCCGGAAAGCGAATAAAAGCAATGCCATACATACAAGAGCCACAACAAATAAAGCCGCCGTCTCAAACAAGAACATATTGAAAATGTCCTTGCTGGAAGCTCCATTACATTTATGTACTCCTACGGATCTCGCCCGGATCGGCAGAGAAGATACCGAGTTCAAGATATAATTCATCGCCGCCACGAATAACAAAGCGAAAGCCAGTACGCTCATGATCACCACCATCCGCTTCACCTCGGTACTTTGCGTATATATCTCCGAGACCGGCTTGATATAAAGCTCCATATCAAAACCTTGTTTCCTCTCTCTTTCTACATCTATATATTTAGGCAATAAAGCCGGTATTTTCTGATTGATTTGTTCCGGGAACACACCCGGTTTCAGGCGGATATAGCCCAGATAACTATCGTCGGCACCCCAACCGGCATAGGCACCGAACTGGGTTTTCATATTAATGAAAGAAGCGACAGCGTCAAAACGTAAATGACTATTTTCCGGTATGTCACGGAATATCCCGGCCACCGTATAAGGATAGTTTTTTCCGTACAGCAGTTGTTTCCCGATCGGATCTTCCTTGCCAAATATACGTTCAGCCATTTTTTCCGATAAGAAAACTTGATCTTCGATTCCCAACAAACGGTCATCCCCTCTTAGCACCTTGATTCCCATCGTACGGAAAAAGAGGGAATCCGCCATCATCAAACGGGGCTTGAACCGATCCTCACCATGATACAATACGGCTCCGTATCTTCTCCGGCAAACCGTCGCATACTGTATCTCGGGGAACTCTTGCCGCAAAGCCTCCGGGATCGGGGCAAATAGGATACGAGACCCATCTTCCTCTCCCGTTTTATCATCATTGTATCGCACATGCACGCTATACAAATCTTCCACTTGGTCAAAGAATGTATCGAAGCTCAATTCAAAAGCGACCCTAGCGAACAGGATCAATCCCACTCCAAGTCCTAGTGTCAAGGACAGAACCTTGATCACATTTCCCCCTCGGCCTCGAAGTAAATAACGGATTGTATAATATAGCTGTCTCATCGATTTGTATTTAAGTTAAATTGAAAGCTAACCGACCTTCACAGGCCAATTAGCTTATAAAAAACTCTTGTGTGTATGTGTTTATGTCATGTTGACTAAATAAATTCACTAACGGAAGAAACAACGCTACCGTCGAATAAATTGATCACACGGTGAGCGAAACCCGCGTCGTGCTTGGAGTGCGTCACCATTACGATCGTCGTTCCCTCCTTATTCAGCTCGGTGAGCAGCTGCATAACCTCGGCACCGTTCTTGGAATCCAAGTTACCCGTTGGCTCATCGGCCAAGATTATCTTCGGGTTGGAAACTACCGCACGGGCGATCGCCACACGCTGTTGCTGACCTCCGGAGAGTTGCTGAGGGAAGTGAGCCGCACGGTGGCTGATATTCATCCGCTTCAAGATATCCGTTACCATCTGCTTACGCTCCGACGCCTTGATCTTTAGATAAGTCAACGGCAGCTCCACGTTCTCAAAAACGTTCAACTCGTCTATCAAGTTGAAGCTCTGGAACACGAAACCGATGTTTCCCTTACGGACCTGCGTACGCTCTTTCTCTTTCAAATGTCCTACCTCTTGGTCGCCCAAGTAATAATTTCCCTCGGAAGGGTTATCCAGCAAACCCAGAATATTCAACAACGTAGACTTACCGCAACCGGAAGGTCCCATGACAGCGACGAACTCGCCATCTTTTACCTCCAAAGAAACCTTATTCAACGCAATTGTCTCAACCTCTTCCGTACGGAAAAACTTACTTAAACCTTCGATCTTAATCATGACTGTATTTGTTTTAATTGTTATCTAACTATTTAATTTACCATATCTAATTCAAATAGTGTGCCAAACTAACTAAATATTTAATTCTCAAACAAGTAGTATTTTACTTTCCAAAACAGACTGTCCAATTATTTGACAGTGGTGTACAAAATTTAGACACTACTATCCAATATCTCGACATAAAAAAATAGTCTAAATTATAATAGTCTAACTCGCCACGCATATACCATAGTTTCAAAAAGACTTCCTGCATGATATCCTCGGCATCCTCCGGGTTATCAAGCAGCCTTCTCGCGTAAAGGAATAGTTTCTCCCGCAAAGGCAATATCTCTTTTTTAAACTGTTCTTGTTCCATTCTATCTTAATGACAATCGAGAAAAGAAAACGTAACATGGCTGGAGAAAATAAATTCAAGGTCTTTGTCATTCTAGTATTATAGTCGTGCCACCCTTATGGCACGATAATGCCACGGCGATGGCACGATGATGCCATAGCGATGGCACAACGATGCCACGCTGGTGGCACAGCCGTGCCACTATAACGGCACTGGCTTGGCACTGTAAGTTATTACTAAATAGCCCTATACATCACAGATACGGATACACTTCTCCAAGGAAGCGATCTTGTCTTCTTGGGCGGGGACGAACTCCTGCCCAACGAAGCCTTTATAGCCTGTCTCCATAAGAGCCTTGATGATAGCCGGATAATAAAGTTCCTGCGTCTCGTCGATTTCCGCGCGCCCCGGGCTACCTCCGGTATGGACATGGGAGAAGTATTGATTATATTTCCGGATATTCTCGATGATATTCCCCTCCATGATCTGCATATGATAAATATCGTATAGTAACTTAAAATTAGGGGAACCGATACGGCGACAAAGCTCCGCCCCCCAAACCGTATGATCGCACAGATAATCCTTATGGCCGACACTGTTCAAAAGCTCCATGGTCAAGACGACCTTGTGTTTCTCCGCTAACGGGATAAGGCGCTTCAACCCCTTCTCGCAGTTCTCCCAGCCTTGCAAGTCCGTTACGCCATTACGTCTGCCGGAGAAGCAAATCAAGTTTGTCAATCCAGCGTCCGCCACCATCGGGATCACCTTCTCATAACTGGCGACCAACTCGTCATGCAAGGCCGGATCATTGAAACCTCGATCTATTCCAAGCCCGGCCCCTTGCGCCATCGCCACCGTCAGGCCATGTTTTTGTACGATCGGCCAATCTACCGGGTCCAGCAACTCAACGGATTCAATCCCTATATGCTTGCAGATCTCACAGAACTCGTCCAGCTTATAATCGCCGAAACACCATTTACTTACGGAATGGCGGACATTTCCTTTCAAGGTTTCCTTCACGTCTGTTTTCTTTTTTGCGGCGGCTGCCGCCTCGATACCTGTAGTCGCCAAAGCCACGCCTCCAGCTAAAAATGTCTTGATAGCCGTTCTTCTTGATATGTTTTCCATGTATTCGAATTTGATAGTTAATAGGAGACAAATATAAGAAAAATCGGATATAATATCCTGAGGCGTTGGTATTACATCCAAAAACACTACTTTTGCATCGGAAGTCACTCTACATGAAAAACACATCATATACAAAACGATCTATTTATCTGATCCTATTCTTTATAATAGGATGCACTTCATCCCTATACGGAATGGAAGGCGCAGGTGTGTATTTCAAGGCGAGCCTATGCGGAAAAATCTATAAGCATTTATCCTTTCTTGTAGAAGAGGACATCCGTCCGAGAGATGACTTTAAGGAAGCGGAATGGTTCCTCACCACCGTTGAGGTAAACTACAAGTTTAATAAATATCTTCTGGCAGGAAGCGGATATATGTCTCTAGCACGATACAAGGCATCCGACGAGTTACGAAACCGATATTATCTCTACGCTACGGGGACTTATTCGGCCGGACGTTTTACCCTCTCTGTCCGGGAACGTTTTCAAAGTACCTATAAGGTTCACGCCGAACATCCCAAGAATTATCTGCGTTCGATGCTGACCCTCTCCTATAAGATCGGCAAGAGTGGTTTCTGTCCTTTTGCCTACACCGAGGTCTTCAATGATACGCGAAATAAGATGCGGTCCGATAAGATCCGTTTCTCCACAGGAAGTAATTACCAACTAAACCCGAACAATAACCTCCAACTCTATTATCGCTACCATATATTTAATGTAGACGATCCCGTGAATTACCGCCATGCGATCGGTATCTGCTATACCCATCGTTTTTAATGAGAATTTTCGTACCTTTGCGCCCCGAGTGCTTGATAAACCTCGTTAAAAACAAGAAGACATGCAAAAAACAGTTACAGTACCTTTCATGCTGCTAGGTATACTTTTTAATATATGCCTTGTAGCGTCCAATCTTTTAGAGACAAAAGTAGTGCAAGTAGGCGGTATAACGGCTACCGCAGGTTTGATCGTATTCCCGATCTCGTATATCATCAATGATTGTATAGCGGAAGTGTGGGGATTCAAGAAGGCACGGCTAATTATCTGGAGTGGCTTCGCCTCTAATTTCCTAGTGATCGCTTTCGCGCAATTGGCGGTATTATTACCGGCCGCCCCTTTCTGGGAGGGGGAGGAAGGTTTCAATTTCGTCTTCGGGATGGCCCCACGTATAGCGGTCGCCAGCTTGATAGCGTTTTTGGCCGGTTCTTTCCTGAACGCCTATGTGATGAGCAAAATGAAAATCGCCTCCAACGGAAAGAATTTCTCGTTACGAGCGATCGTATCTACCCTTATCGGTGAGAGCGCCGATTCCCTGATCTTTTTCCCGATCGCCTTCGCCGGATTGATCCCGGCCGGAGAATTGCTTATCATGATCGGGACGCAGGCGGTACTTAAATCCTTGTACGAGGTTATCATCCTTCCCGTCACCATCCGTGTCGTAAAGTACATCAAGAAAGTAGACGGGAATGATGTGTATGATCTTGGTACCTCGTATAATATCCTAAAGGTTAAAGACATTTAGGCCGGGACCAAACAATGACCGGCCTTCATTTGAATAGATGCGACCAATCCTCCCTTTGCTGCGGCATATAGGACTTCATTCCCAATAATTCAGCCGCCCGGCAATTCACGGAAGCGTCATCAATCAGCATAGTCTCCTCGGCTAAAAGATTCGAGTCCTTCAGTACGTACTCAAAAATATCCACGTTCGGCTTCAGCATATGCAATTCGTAAGAGAGGTAAATCTTATGGAAGAAATCTTGGGCACAAAGACCTTGATAAGAGAAATAGGTATCTTCGGACCATTTCCAATGAAGCTCGTTCGTATTGCTCAGAAGCATCGTATTATAGCGTTCACGAAGCTCCAATAGCAGACGCAACTTATTTTCCGGGACGTCTCCCAACATGGCGATCCATGCCGTGTCGATTTGTTCGTCCGTCAGGGGCTTTCCCGATAAGGCACGAATATCATCGCGAAACTGTTCCACCGAAATCGTTCCCAACTCTAATCGCTCAAACAAGTCCTTATGTTGATAGTTATTCGTGATCTGTTCCCGGATATTCTCCATGCCCAGATTCTCGAAAGCCTCGATACAACGGTTGCGAGTCAAGTTAATAAGCACACCGCCCAAGTCTATAATCAAGTTCTTTATGCCTTCCATATCATTTCTTTTTATACCAGCTACGACGTCTGCGATGTCGTCTTTTCTGTTGATAACGATTGATCCGCTTGTAAACGACCCAGACAAACAACAAGCCGAAAACAGCGAATATCAATATAACAATCCAAGAGTTAAGATTGTCACCTTTTACCCGGCTCCACATTTCCAGAACCACCTCCGTCTCGTTCCCGAAATCACGGATCATGGCACAACGTTCCACGATCTTCCGGTCCGGATATTGAGCCGGGTCTATCTGGATACGCTCCGCTCCCGGTCCGAAGAAATAACTTACGTCCGAGAACTCGGTCAGCGTCGTATCGATCTTTTCCGCCAATATTTCCGGGGTAGCCACGGTGCTGACATATCCGGTCACTTCCATATTACGGCTGACGATGTCCGGACGGCATAGATAGTTCATAAAATAACTGGCGGCCTTCACGTTGCGAGCGTATTTAGGGATCGCCCAACCATCGTACCAGATATTACTACCCTCCAAAGGAACCTCATACCCCAGATCTACGCCTACGGCACTCGCCTCTTCCATGGCCCAGACCGCGTCGCCGCTCCAAGTGAAATTCAGCCACGCCTTTCCTTTCGTCATCATCTCCTTACCGAAATCGGCCTCCCAACCGGCGATATTCGGTTTCATTTTCTTTAAGTATTCCTCGGCGATAGCGATCATTTCCGGGGAGCTATCGTTCATCAATTGCTCCACCGTGATCGTACCATTCGCCAATTCCCTCGCATGGGCGTATATGATAGCGGTTCCATAAGCGTCACGATAACTATCCTTCATCAAGATCTTATTCCTGAAACGAGGGTCCCAAAGGCATTTCCACGACATTACCTCGTCCCTCGAGACATCGGCTTTATTATACAACAGGCCGGCGGTTCCCCACATATAAGGAACCACGTAGTCGGTAGTCTTACGGCCCGGCTGACTTAACTTATTCAGTTCCTTTTGGATATAGGGGGAGACATTGTCGATATAATCCGGTGTCTTCCCGAAATTACGGTCGATCGGTAGCAAGAGATTTTTCCGCAGCATGCGCTCAAGGATATACTCCGAAGGGCAAATCAAGTCAAAATCCTCATGTCCCCGCTCGATCTTGGTCAACATGATCTCGTTGATATCAAAGACCTGATAGATAATCCGGACTTCCTCACCCGTCTGTTCCTTATACCATTTCGGGAAATCCGTCAGGACGTCCTCGTCGATATAATCTCCCCAGTTATAAATCTTCAATATCTTGCTTCTCTCCTCGTCCGAGCGCCCGCAAGAAGTGAACAGCCCCATAAGCAGGGCCAAAACAGACAGAATCGATATAAATTTCTTCATTTTCATTTACGCTCGCTTCGCTTTCTCAGCACGTTTATTTATAACAATCAACAATACTAACACGGTTACGAATATAATCGTTGAGAGGGGACGCAACTCCGGGGTCAAACCTCCTTTCCGGGCATCCGCGTAGATAAAGGTGGAAAGGGTTTCCAAGCCCTCATTACCAATCGTAAATATGGTCACGGCGAAATCGTCGATAGACAGCGTGAAGGCAAGGATAAAGCCACTGATCATACCCGGACGGATTTCCGGGAAGATCACCTTCCGCAAGGCCTGAAACGGAGTCGCCCCCAAATCCAACGCCGCCTCGTAGATATTCTGGTTCATTTGTTTCAAGCGAGGCATGACGCTTAATACCACATACGGCGTACAGAACGTGATATGCGCCAGCACGACCGTCGTCAAACCTTGAGAGATCCCTAAGCTGACAAACAACAGGAACAAGGAAATACCGGTAATGATATCCGGATTCAACATCGGGATGTTATTGACAAAACTCACGGCATTACGGGCCCTTGCCTTCAAATTAAAGATCCCGATAGCGGCTACGCTCCCCAACAAGGTAGATACCGTAGCGGCTATCATGGCGATAGCGAACGTATTCCAAAGGGCGCTGACCAACGAATGTTGTACGTTGCCGGCAAAAAGAGAGCTATATAATTTCGTGGAGAACCCGGTCCAGTTACCCAGTACTTTCGCCTCCGTAAACGAGAAGATCATGATAATCAAGATTGGCGAGTAGAGCAATAATAACAAAGCCCATAGATATCCCTTAGCTAAATATTTCACCATCAGATAAGCCCTCCCTCATTCGCCGAATCACTGCTCTCATTGCTGAACAATCCCGTGATTCCGATTAATAACAACATGATAAGAGAAAGCGCCGCCCCGTAGTTCCACATACCGTTATTGATATTCTCCTGTATGGTCGTACCGAAGAGCTTGATATTGTTCATCGTCAACAACTCGGCGATGGCAAACGTAGAGATGGTCGGCATAAACACCATCATGATACCGCTCATCACTCCCGGCATCGATAGTGGGAATACGGCCTTGATAAATACCTGCGACGGATTCGCCCCCAAGTCTTGCGCCGCCTCTATCAAGCTGTGATCCATTTTCTGGAGCGTATTATAAATCGGGTAGATCATAAAGGGCAGGAAGTTGTACACCATACCAAAGATCAAGGCCCCCTCTCCCAGCGGGAAATTCAAGAAATCGAACAAAGCCACGGTAGCCAACGTACGGATCAAGATATTGACCCACATCGGAAGGATAAACAAAACGACCATCGTACGGGAAGTATTAAACCGGGCTTGGCTCAATATCCAAGCGGCCGGATATCCCAGCAGCAGACAAAGAATGGTCGTTATCAAAGCGATCCCGACTGAATACACGAAGGTGTTTATCGCCTCGGGATGGATCATAAACTTACGGAAATTGGCGAAGGTAAACATCCCCTCGTCATTCGTAAAGGCGTAATACACGATCAGGAGGAGCGGTATCACGACAAAGATGGCCAAGAACAGGACATAAGGAATGGTCCAGTTCCTTCGTCTCATAAAAAATGCAGAAAACGTATTGATCACTTCCTTCCCTTTTTAAGCATGAATAATTCGAATTTTATCCGGGGCGATCGTTATGCCGACATGGTCTCCATCATCCCAAACATCGTTGGTATCGACAAAGATGTCCTCGTCCCAATCCGTAAACACGGTCAGATGATAATGGTTGCCTTTGTAGAGGATAAATTTCACCTCTCCGGTCAGGCGACCGTCTTCCTCGTTATCCTCCAAGATCACATCTTTAAAATCGATCTCGACTTTCACAGGCGTATTTGGCTCTATATCGGTTACCTCCTTGCATTCGAACGTACAGCCTAGGAATTCCACATGCGTAGCGTCGATGAGCTTTCCCTCGAAGGTATTGCAAATACGCTCTTTCTTCATTACATGGATATCGAAAGGCTTGATAAGAAGCCCGACCTCGCTACCCGCCTCGAACGGGTGGTAATCCTGTACCATGAACTCGTATCCGTTCGGGGTTTGCACCATCATCTCATAATGCACGCCCTTAAAGATGGAGGAGGTTACCGTACCCGTCAGCATCGCCGCCTCCGACGGCTCGAAGATGTAAATATCCTCGGGGCGCAACACGACATCTACCGGCATTTGCTCCCCGAATCCCTCATCCACGCACTCGAACTCATGACCGGCGAAAGAGACTTGCTTATCCTTGATCATCGTTCCGTTCAAGATGTTACTCTCACCGATGAAATCAGCGACGAACGAATTGACCGGCTCGTTATAAATATCGATCGGGGTACCGATTTGCTGGATCTTTCCCTCGCTCATGACAACGATCGTGTCGCTCAGCGTCAGCGCTTCCTCTTGGTCGTGGGTCACGTACACGAACGTAATGCCTAAGGACTTATGCATCTCTTTCAATTCCATTTGCATGTCCTTGCGCATCTTCAAGTCCAAGGCCGCCAACGGCTCATCCAGCAATAACACCTCCGGCTCATTCACGATAGCGCGAGCGATCGCCACACGTTGCTGCTGGCCACCGGAAAGGGAATCGACATCCCGATCCTCATAGTCTGTCAACCCTACCATTTTCAACGCCTGTTTCACTTTCTTCTCGATCGTGGCGGAAGGAAGTTTCTTCAGCTTCAGGCCAAAGGCGATATTATTGTACACATTCAGATGTGGAAATAAAGCATATTTCTGAAATACCGTATTTACGGGACGTTTATGCGGCGGCGTCTGCGTAATCTCCTTCCCGGACATCGTGATAACGCCCTCGGAGGCCGTCTGGAAGCCGGCTATCAAACGCAACAGGGTAGTCTTTCCGCAACCGGAAGGCCCCAAAATGGTTACAAACTCGCCCTTGCGGACCTGTAAATTTACATCATTCAGCACGGCCTTCTCGCCAAAATACTTCGATACGTGCTCCACGCTGATAATGCGATCCGATTTTCGTATTGACATTCTCGCTTGATCTAATTAGAATTAAACAATCATGAACAATGTTCTTATTTATTTTTGCGCGAATGTACAGATTTTAATAAGGCCGGGCACTATCGTTTTTACAAAATCTGACCTTACACCGGGTGAGAAGCACCGCATTTCTCCAAGATTCGACCGCGCACCCGGTGTAAACCCCGCATTTCTCCGAGATTCGACCGCGCACCCAGCGCAAGGTCAAATATTTCTCCAAGATTCGACCCCGCGCCCGATGTAAGCCCCGCATTTCTCACAGATTCGACTGCGCACCCGATGCAAGGCCAAATATTTTCTAAATATTCAATCCACACATATCCGGTAGCTCCCCGATCTCAATCGGTACACAGCCTTCCCATCCTTCAACCCCACGGACGTGATACCCTCCTGCCCTTTCTCCATACGAACGGACTTCTCCGATTTAGCGGGCAGATATAAAATAGCCGTCGTATTAGCGGGGATGGTTGCCTCGTATATATAGCCCCTCTTTTGGATTTGCCATCCACTCTCGATACGGCCATAGGCGGAATCGTAATGACCCCGGATGAACGAGAAGGTTCCGCCGATACGGGGTTGAAGGATGATGTGCTTATAGGCGGGTTGTTCCTCATCCCGCTGGATACCCAAGGTATAAGCTATCATCCACTCCTCGATAGCGCCATACGAATAATGGTTGAAAGAGTTCATATCCACAGGGCCGAAGCCATTTACCAACGTGTAGGAATTCCAACGTTCCCAAATCGTGGTAGCGCCTTGCAGGACAGGGTATAGCCATGAAGGATAGGCGGTTTGCTCAAATAATTTATAGGCGACATCGTCATAACCATTGTCGGATAATACCAAATTCAGGTAAGGCGTACCGATAAAGCCAGTCGTAAGCGTATAATTATGTTTCTTGATATTCTCTACCAGATGCCGGATCGCCAAGGGTTTGTTTTTCTCATTGAACAGATCGAACTGGAGAGGAACCACGTATGAGGTCTGCGTATCTACGATTTTCGCCTCGGTAGCCGCCGTTCCGGGCCACATACCTACTTGCGAATCCTTGCCAAAGATAGATTCCACCGTCGGGGCGAACGTGCGTCCTTCCTCGTTTACGAACAGGTCGTTAAAAGACCTCTTCACGTTCTCGTAGAAAGTACGGAAACGCCTTTGGTCCGCGTCCTTCCCTAAACGTTTCGCTACCTGCTCCATAATCAAAGCGTCGTAGGCGGAGTAAGCGGTGTTCGTCAACATGGAATTCGTCGGCTCGATAGCCAGCCAATCGCCGAAACCACCGAAGGGCTGTACATAGCGTATGGCACGACGCTCCAAATAATCCATATAAGCGACCATGGAAGCGTAATGCTGTTCCAGAATACGCACGTCTCCGTATTGTTGATACATTTGCCACGGTACGATCACGCCGGCTTCCATCCATCCCATGGCACCTCCGCCATCCTCCGCGCCGTGAGGCGGGAAACCGACTACGGGTATATAGTTCGCGTAACTACCGTCATCTCCTTGATTATCCCGGACCGAGTAGAGCCAACGGGTGTAAAACGGATCGACATTCATATTATAAGTAGCCGTACGAGCGAATACCTGCGCATCCCCTGTCCAGCCCATACGCTCATCCCGTTGCGGACAATCTGTCGGAACCGACAGGAAATTACCCCGTTGGCCCCAAATGATGTTATTAAACAAACGGTTGACACGCTCGTCCGATGTCTCATAACCGCTCGTCCGCGCACCGATAGATTCCAGCACGATCCCTTTCACCGCCTCCAAGGGTAACGGCTTGTCCAACCCGTGAATCTCCACGTAACGGAAACCATGGAACGTAAAGCGAGGCTCATACGTCTCACCCGCCGCATCCCCTTTCAAGATATAACGATCCGTGGAAAGGGCGCTCCGGTAATTATCCGTATAGACTTGCCCTTTCTTCTCCTTATACATCGCGATCGTGTACGGGGCGACAGGTTCGGTAGGGATCGTTTCCGGATAATTCATCTCCCCGAAACGGATCGTGATTTCCTGTCCGGCCTTTCCCTTGAAAGTCAGACGGGGAACACCGACCATATTCTGCCCCATATCATAGACATAGACGCCGGGGATAGGCTCTACCACGGACTGAGCGGTCAGGGTCACATTATTTTGTATCGGGCTGCCTACATATCCTTGGATCTCCACATTTACCGGAGGAGCGGCGAATAAGGTCGCCGGTTTCCATGACGAGTCATCAAAACCCGGAGCATCCCAGCCGTTCACCTCTTTCCGGGCATCATATTCCTCTCCATTCTGAAGGCCGTTAAAAGTGATCGGTCCCCGGTCATAACATTTCCAGCTATCATTCGTAACGATCGTCTCACGAGTACCGTCGGCATACTCGATCACGATCTTTCCCAATAAGGACTGGCGGGTTCCGTATTGATCCTGCCAACCGGTAAGGAAACCGCTATGCTCGCTCCACCATCCGGCGCCCAACATCGCCCCGATACCATTATCGCCCGGTCGTAGCAAATCCGTTATATCATACGTATTATACATGATACGGTAACGGTAATCCGTCCAACCCGGATTCAGATAATCCTTTCCAACCTTCTGCCCGTTCACCGAGAACTCGTAGACACCCCTAGCGGTAGCGTATAAACGGGCGCTCTTGACCGGTTTCTCTATCTTTATCGCTTTCCGGAGCATGGGAGCGGATACGTTCTCGCCCGGATACCAGACATTGAGCTTTCCCTCCCCTTTCTCCACATAAGTCTCGGCAGGATTGTACAGAAGCGTATTCCACGTATCCTCGCTGATACGCAAGTTGGAGAATGTAGCGGTCTGCCCTTTAGGTTGCAGGAAACCGATCGCGTACAAACGGCAATGATAAGCCAACTCTCCATCCGGATAAGGATACACGGTGAAAGCCCCTTCCTTGCCTCCCCAGAAATCACCACGGCTCTTCCGTTCTTTCTCCTCGGGAGTCAAAGAGGAATTCACCAAGGTCTTTCCATCGATCTCTATATCCACGAAATATTTCAAGGCATATTGGGCCGTCGTCACCTTCAACCGGATATGATGCGCCTTATGCTTATCCGAGGCTGGGATGATGGAGGCCAGACTCTCCGAGGCGTCTTGCGTCGTTTTTCCATCCGTGGTATGGCGTAGAATGAAACGGGCGTCCCCCGAACCATTCAAGTCCAGTTCAGCAGACACATAATTATCAGCGTCCCTCGCCCCAAAGACAAATGCGGCTTTATCATTACCCTCGGCCACCCGCACATCATAGTCGATCACATAATGCGAGCGATATTTGGAGAGTTGTGTCTCCGACGAGCCGATCCAACGGGCGCCACTCCATCCGGAACCCAGAAGACCGGTCTCGAACCACGCAGGCTCGGTGGAGGTAATTTCCGTTCCCGATTCATCCCATACGGAAACTTTCCAATAATAGCGAGTGGAAGGTTGTAATGCTTTTCCTTGATAAACTACGCCGACCGATTCCCCGGAAAGAACCTTTCCCGAATCATAGATATAACGCCCGGCAGCTAATTGCTCCGGACTATCGGCCACCCATAACCGATAAGCCTGCCCACAGGCCCCATAGCGATCGGACTCCATCTGCCAGTTAAAACGTGGCTGACTGACATCAATTCCCAGTGGATTGGTTTGATACTCAACCTGTAGGTTCTTCAATACGGTAACCGCACCCAGAGGTAACCATCCGGCCAGCAACCCTAAGATTATAGACAAAATACATCGTGTGCTCTTCATAATACAAAGAATTAAAATGATAACGGTACAAAAATATCCATTATTATCTTAACTCTTTGTTTCATTTTTGGGAGAAGATGTAGCAGTTTTGACACTACTCAATCTTTCCTACCATCTTGGACGGGTCTACCCAACGATCAAACTCCTCGGCGGTCACATAACCGGACTCGATAGCCGCCTCCCGCAAAGTCTTATTTTCTTGATAGGCTTTCTGGGCGATAGCGGCGGCCTTGTAATATCCTATTTTCGGATTCAAGGCGGTAACCAGCATTAAGGAGCTATCCAGATGGCGTTTGATGTTTTCGTTCACCGGGGTAATGCCTTTTACGCAACGTTCACTGAAATTCAGGCAACCGTCACCAATCAAGCGGGCGCTTTGCAAGAAGTTCGAGATAATCACCGGCTTAAATACGTTCAACTCGAACTGCCCGTTGGAGCCGGCTATCGAGATTGTCACGTCGTTACCCATTACTTGAGCGGCGAGCATCGTCAATGACTCGCATTGCGTAGGATTCACCTTTCCCGGCATGATGGAGGAACCCGGCTCGTTCTCCGGCAAATGGATCTCACCGATACCGGCACGAGGACCTGAGCCCAACATTCGTATATCGTTCGCGATCTTCATTAAGCTGACCGCTACGGATTTCAAGGCTCCATGCGCCTCAACCAAGGCATCATGGGTAGCTAGGGCCTCGAATTTATTCGGAGCGGTTACAAAAGGAAGCCCAGTCAACTCTGATATCTTCTTAGCGACACACTCGTCATAATTGACTGGGGCGTTAATACCAGTCCCAACCGCCGTACCTCCTAAAGCCAACTCGGAGATATGCGACAGGGAATCCTTTACTTTCCGTATACCATATTCCAATTGAGCCGCATAGCCACTGAACTCTTGCCCCAATGTCAATGGAGTGGCATCCATAAAATGAGTCCTCCCGATCTTCACGATCTTCATGAACTCCTCACTTTTTAGCGCCAAGGCACGATACAGACTCTCCAATCCCGGTATCGTCACCTCCGCAGTCACCTTATAGGCGGCAATATGCATAGCGGAAGGAAACGTATCATTGGAGGATTGCGATTTATTCACGTCATCGTTCGGAAGCAGCACTTTCTCCTTATCCGTTAGCTTTCCTCCGCTCAGCACATGTGCCCGGTTGGCGATCACCTCATTGACATTCATATTCGTCTGGGTCCCGCTCCCCGTTTGCCATACGATCAAGGGGAAGGAGTCATTTAATTTACCCGCCAAGATCTCGTCGCATACCTTACCGATCAACTCGCATTTCTCCGGAGACAAGACGCCGGCGTCTTTATTAGCCAAAGCCGCTCCTTTTTTCAAGTAAGCGAACGCCTCTATCACCTCTTTGGGCATCCGGCTAATATCGGTGGCGATCTTGAAATTATTCACGCTCCGTTGTGTTTGCGGCCCATAATAAACGTCCACCGGCACTTCCACCTCACCTAAGGTATCTTTCTCTATTCTATACTTCATGACACATAAGTTTTATTAATCTCTTCTATGTATAAACTATCCGGATATCGAATTGTTTATGTTACATATCACAAGTATATCATGAAAAGACATTTATCATGGAACAGAATTCAGATCATAGAAAAACGGCTTATTTCGCCTCCGATGTTTTTTAATAGTTTTTCTTCTCGTCAATAATGTATTCGGGACGGGCCTTGATCTCGTCAAAGAGGATACCGACATATTGCCCTAACACGCCGACCGTCAATAACTGTACACCTCCAAAGAAGATAATGGAAGTCATGATAGAAGTCCAGCCAACCTCGGCGTTACTAAAACCATAGATCTTGCCCAACGTGAACCAAACCGCCAAGATTATACCGACCAATACGGATATAAACCCGAGACTCGTCGCCAAACGCAACGGCTTCTTCGAGAAATAAAGCATTGCCGTCGACGCGAATTTCAGCATCTTACTAATCGGATATTTCGTCTCGCCGGCGATACGCGCCTCACGCTCATAATAAAACGGCACTTGGTGGAAGCCCACCCAGCTTATCAAGCCACGGATATATTTTCCCCGTTCCTTAAAACGGTCGAACTCATTCATCACCTTCCGGTCCACTAAACGGAAATCTCCTGTATCCAGCGGGAAATGGACCTCGCTCATATAATTCATCACCCGGTAAAAAGCCTTGGAGGTGAACAGCTTGAAAAGACTCTCCCCTTCCCGTGACTTACGGACGCAATAAACCACGTTGGCATCCTCTCTCTCCTGCACTTCCAGCAGATCCGGAATCAATTCCGGCGGATCCTGCATATCGGCGTCGATGATAATCGCCAAATCAGCGTCACAGTTATTGATACCCGCCGTTACCGCCGGTTGATGACCGAAATTCCGGGAGAAGTGAATCACCTTCACATGAGGATCGGTTGCGGCTATATGATCCAACAAAGAACGTGTCTTATCCTGACTGCCATCATTTATATAGATAATCTCCGTAGGGTTCGGCAACTTTACCAAGACCTCTTTCGTACGCCGATACGATTCCTCGATCACGGCTTCCTCGTTATAACACGGGACTATAACCGCTAACTTCTTCATGCCTTTTAAGCTTTAAAGGTATAAAACTTATTTACTAAAAAATTAATCACCGTATAGAAAGCCATTCCAATCAAGTGGTTGTAGTAATGATCGATCGTAAGTCGGGAATTCAAGATCAGTACCAATCCGTACTGTAAGGCATAACAAATAATGAAAGCGATCGTGAACCGAACTGCCCCTTTCGTCCATCCGGTGGAACTTCCCTTGAAAGTCCATTGCTTGTTCCAGATGAAACTGTTTAATATGCCTGCCACATATCCCGTTAAGTTAGATAAACCTTCCCGGCATCCGAAGAGTTTCATCATCACCCAGATAACAATCATCGTTATCAAGGTATTGCTCAACCCGACTACACCATACTTAATAGCTTGCTTAATCGTCTCCATTCTTACTTATAATCTCGGAAATCTCCTCGGGTGTCAATTCCTTGACATTCGTGATCGTGAAAACATTCGAGAGGAAATCGCCGTATTGGTTACATTCATTGATCACCCGGTCCAACGTGGCTTTTATATCCGTACGCACCGGGATCAAGAACACCAGCTCCACATACTGCTCACCGATCGTCAAACGCTCGATCTCGCAGTCCGTTTTCGGCAGATAATAAGCGAACTCCCGCTCGATTGTCTGCCGCTGATATTCTTGGAAAGGTTTCTTGCCTTTAGACGTCATCAAGACATAGAAACGCAGCTTCTCCCCTTTTCCTCCCAAGCCGGTCGAGATATAAATTTGTTTCTCGTCGGAGAAATCGGACTCTAAAGAGATACGAGACTCCATCAAAGCCATGTAGGCCCAATCTGTCACTTCCGGGTCCGGATGCTGGGTGTATTCCTCCAACAATCGGTACGCACGGACGGATTTCGAGGTAGCCAATTGAGATAACAAATATCTCTTCTCGGTCTTGTCCGTGGTTTCCTCCGTCAACAAAGTGTTGTACAGGGTCTCGCACTCATCCTCCGATAAGGGACGGGGAGGCCGGTTTTCCTTCCGTACGTTTTCCGAGTATTTGAAATACTCCATCTGAAGTTCAACCGGCACACGCTGTTCTAGTATATGGAAATGTCCCTCCATCCTGCTGAAGGAATCACGGAACTTTTTGAATACATCACCTTCTTCTTTCATAGATCGTCTTTTTTCGTTATTAAACTCCCATAAACAAGAAACAAGAACAAAGGTAATGTTTTTTCCGGAATAAATAAAAATAACGTTATTTAAGCTCCCGCATAAATTAAGAACCCAAGTCCGATCACGAATAAAATAAACATCCCGACATTCAGACGATTGGAAATGGCTGGCGCTCCCTTGAACTCTTTCCAGATAAGGATGCCCCATAAAGCGGAGACTAGCGTGGCTCCTTGCCCCAATCCGTAAGATATAGCCGCTCCCGCCTTCTCTGACGCTATCATACTGAAAGATTGACCGATACACCAGATAACACCCCCCAATACACCCACGAGATGCGTACTCATATCTCCTTTAAAATAACCGGATATGGAGACAGGCTTACCTTCCACCGGATGTTTCATTGCCAATGTGTTAAATAAGAAATTACTAACAAATACTCCTATGGCAAAAACAAATACGGCGGTATAAGGCGTCAACTTCCCGGGTGCCGGAGAAGCGAAATTCTCCATGTCCATGGAAGCGGCGACAAAACGATAGAAAAAGGCCATGATCACGCCGGCCACAACCGATATAAGGATCCCCTTCCCCGATACTTTCTTGGTACCGACCAAGGCTTTCTTATAAGCCAGGCCATTCAAGATGATGGCGACCGTGATTAAGGCTACACCGATAAAGATATAAGTCGGTTCCCCCTTCGCCGCCCCGAAATAGTTAACCAATACGCCTAGCACCAAGGCCAATCCGATCCCTACCGGAAAAGCGACCGACAATCCGCAAATGGCGATCGCCGCAGACAACAAGATATTGGCAGCATTAAAAATAATACCGCCCAAAAAGGCACTCCCTAAACTAGCGAGATTCGCTTGCGCCAAATCCGGCAGGAAACTGCGTCCTTCCGTCCCGATGCTGCCCAAGGTAAAGCCGGAAATCAGAGAAAGGAGCAAGACACCAATCACGTAGTCCCAATAGAAGAACTCATATCTCCAAGTCTTGGAGGCTAATTTCTGCGTATTCCCCCACGATCCCCAACAAAGCATCGTAACGACACAGAATATGACAGCTAAAGAATAATCTTGTACGATATACATAAAATACTATTTAATAGATGGTTGATGCATCATATAATTCTCTATCAAGGAAGCGACCTCCGTAGGCGGCATCTTCTCGATCAAACGAAGATCACGGCCATTGGGATTTGCCACCCAATTGTTAGTCCCCTCATCATCTACGACATGAAAGGTTCCTCGCTCTACATCGAAATAAGGCTCATAACCTTTTATAGCGATCAATACCGCCGTATGATCCCAGCTCATGCGCCCTTCCGGGTCTCCCTCGGCGAAACAAAGGGCATATGCATCTTTTACAGGACTGTTCTCCACGTTCATTTGCACCAGTTTCTTTCCGGTCAAGATTACGTTCCCGATCTCAAAACCGCTAAAGACAATCTCTGTAGGCCATTCATCCGCTACGACTTTCGAGGCAGGGACATCGCAATACACATTAAATTCTTTTCCTTCCGGAAACAGGCCCGCCATAGAAACCAAACGTTTCACTTTCTTGGCGACTAATTCCTTTCCGGAGAGATCGCTATATTCATCAGCTCCCGATTGAAGCAAGTCCCTTAAATTAGAGAAGAAACCAATCGTACAAATAACAACGCTGGTATCCGGTTGTTCGCTCAGAATCTTACGGTACACCTTCAGAGCATCCGGAGCGTCGGAAGTCTTCGCCGTATGATGCGGATAGTTAGCGGGTAACTCGTCTGTCCACTTCGTTTTATGCCAAGTAGTCAAGGAGGCCCCCGGTTCGCTCTTTGGTGCCCCTACCGGTATGTCCGGACGGTTGAAATAAGTATTCAACACCTCAATGCAAGGTACCACCCGCTCATCATAGTTGGAGGAAAGAGTCGCAAGGATATTTACCTGACCGCTATCCGCCAAGGCATGCATCAAGGCCATAGCGCCCACATCATCATAGTCCGGACCTAAATCAGTATCTAGAATAAGATTTACCGGTTGAGGCTTATCGGTTTGAGGAATATTTTTCGACACATTTCCCTTACAGGAAATCAACAAGGCAAATAAGCCCATCAGAAACAATGATTTCTTCATAATCTTTATAATTTATTGGTGAACAATCTCTTTCGGAGCATCCGAGTAAATCAGTATCTCGCTGAAATGAACGGAGACATCATTACGTGGATTTAGCCATTTAAACGTAGCCGTATGTTTTCCCTTGGGCAGCTGATACTTCCAGAACAGGTCGTTCCTACGAGTCGTATAGGATGCCGGAAGGTTCGCCGTCTCAACCAGCTCCCCATCTAGGTACATCTCTACTCTCGCTACGTATTTATCATCTTTAGCGTTCACAAAGCCTTTGAATACGGCGCCTGTTCCCTCAAAAGGCAGTTCTCCTACATCGGGCAAATTCTTATTAACCGCCACTTTCTCTATCGGATACATACCCTCGAAAGCCTTCTCGTAACGAACGGCTACAGGTTGCTGGCATTTGATCGTCACCTCGTCACCTGAAACGGAACCGCCGTTGCGCTCTATCACTTGCAACGCTTGATCGAAGCCCATTTGGTAAGTCTTATTCAATGAGATGGTCGTATAGGCAAAATCCATATTTTCCACTTCTCTCAAGTTCTTCATCCAATAATCCGGTATATGGCTATAACCAAGGATTGTTCCTAAGATACCACCCGCGGAGGCTGGGTTGCAATCCGAGTCTTGTCCGCAACGGGTAGAGATATCCAATGTTTTATAGAAATCTCCCTCACCATAAAGCAAGCCGATAAGAATGTATGCGCTATTGATCACGGCATCAATATTGAACGGAACAAAAACACCATCCGGACAACCAATATCCGAGCTCCATTTCTTCTCACATTCAAACCAAGTGCGTTTCCAATCGTCCGGATATTCCTTATGCCAGCGGATCACATCGCTCATACATTTATAATAGATACTTTGCTCCGGTATCGTCTTCAATGCCTCAGTCACGATAAACTCGATATCATCCGAGATAAACGATAACGAATACATCGCCCCGACATACACACCGCCGTACCAACCATCTCCATAATTCATGATATGCCCGATCTTATCAGAAATCTCGGAAGCCGTATTCGGCATACCCGGCGACATCAGTCCGGCATAGTCCGCCTCGATCTGATAATCAAGATCATCCGCATGCGGGTTATTCAGCCAATGACCGGATGCCGGCGGCATGATCCCTTGTAAAATATTATAACGTGCCGACTGGTTAGCATGCCACAACGTATATCCAGCCGTAGCGAACGCCATGGCGAATGAGTCTACAGGAGCATCCAATCCCAACCGGTCAAAGACATCCACGAACGTAAGGTCCATATAAACATCATCGTATAATCCGGGAACATTCTCGTACCACCATTTGATATACCCGTCCGGCCATACGATCGGTACGTATTCCTGAATCATCGTTCCGTTATATTTGAACTCCGTCGGACCGCCATACGTACAGCCTATGGTTTGTCCGGCCCAACCTCCCTTAATCTTATCCATCAACTTTTCTTTACTAATCGTAAACTCAGCGGGAACCGTCGTTTGATCCTTTGCCGAGGGTTGTTGGGAACATGAGATCGCCCCTATAAATAAAGAGGCAGCCGCTATCATCGCAAATACTGTTTGTTTCATAATATTAGATTGTTTTTTAGATTAATCAAAGATATCTACCTCATTTCGATAAGGAGCGGAAGATTGCGCTCCCACACGAGTCACGGAAATGGCGGAAGCTTTGCAAGCGAATCTCACGGCTTCCCTTAAATCCCGCCCCTCGGCCAAAGCAACCGTTAAAGCACCGTTGAAAATATCCCCGGCCGCAGTAGTATCAACGGCTTCCACTTTTATCGCAGGAACCATATCTACCATGGAATCACAGTAAATCAAAGCTCCTTTTGAACCTAAAGTAATGATTACGTTCTGTACCCCCATCTCCATTATAACTCGCGCAGCCTTCTCCGCGGAAACCTCATCCGTGATCTTCACGCCGGAGATCATCTCCGCCTCTGTCTCATTCGGGGTAATCATATACAGATGGCGGAGTAACGCAGCCGACAATGGTTGAGCTGGAGCCGGATTTAGTATTACTAGCTTATTTTTCTCCCAAGCTGTCTTTGCGACAAACTCAACAGTATCCATCGGTATTTCTAACTGCATTAATATCAACTCGGCTTGTTCTATAGCTTCCTCTGCCTTCGCTAAATCTGTTGGCAGTAAATTCGCATTTGCCCCAGAAGCCACAACAATACAATTCTCAGCATGGGCATCTACCGTAATCAACGCTACACCGGAAGGATTCTTTGAATCTGAGAAAATATAAGAAGTATCTATGCCTTCTTCTTCAAATAATTGCTGAGACTGATGTCCAAATATGTCACTACCTGTTTTACAAATAAATGAAACCTGTCCCCCTAACCGCGCAACAGCAACCGCTTGATTCGCTCCTTTCCCACCCGGGTTCATAAAAAATGTTCCGCCTAATACCGTCTCTCCCGGACGAGGGAGATGATTCGTCTTTATGACCATATCGGTATTGCTACTTCCAACAACCAATATATTATGATTCCGTAAGTCTTTCATGCTTTTCTCTTATTAATCATTCGTTTAACAAAAATATCATATATTCCGCTTGGTACACCAGATTTCATGTTAATTTAAATTCATTCACCGATGTCGCAAATATAAAAAGATCCAAAATATAAAAATCATCAATTAATCTTCATCGTAGATAAACCCAAATCGATATATTTGCATCATACAATTTCTCATATTCACTATATATCAAACACTTGATAACATCAAAAGTCCATGAATAACACATACATATTATTAATGCTTGTCAACACCTTGACAAAAGCTGAGAAAAGATATTTCCATCTTTGCGCAAACCTTCAAAACGGTGATAAGGTATACCTCACCCTTTTTAATCTAATAGACGCTAATACGTCTCCCGAACAGCTGTATACACGCTTTTGTCAGATTCAAGACGGGAAGAGTTTCGAGACCGCAGTCAAACATTTATATCGGGTACTTCTAGAATGTTTAGTTAGACTAAGAGAAAAACAGGATGTCCAAACAAGAATTTTCAATTATATATCAAAGGCTGGCGTATTATTCGAACGAGAAATATTTGATGAAGCTTTCATTGAATTAGATAAAGCAAAAAAATTAGCGATCACTTATGAAAATGATTCCTTGCTTTTATTGATTCGGAGAACGGAACTGAAATACTTAAGCGCTCTTGATTTTAAAACAATCTCAGAAAAGCAGCTGGTAAACAAGCAAATGAAAATCAATGAAGTATTAAAATACGCAAGAACCCTTAATCAACATACACAGCTATACGATATTCTTAAACACCGTTTAATTAACAAAGGCTATATCCGTTCCGACAAACAAAAAGAGGATTTAAACGATCTCGTATTGAGCGAACTCCATTTAATCGCAAACAATTCCTACCAAGGATTCGAAGCGCAAAAGTTACATTTGCTATTCCAAGCCACTTATTATCTTAACTCCGGCAATTATAAATCGGCTATCCGATATTACCAAGAGCTTATCAACTTATTTAACGACAACCAACATTTAATATTAAATCCTCCTATCTACTATTTAAGTGCCATACAAGGTATTTTAGACAGTTTATGTATTGCCGGATTATATCATGAAACTCCCTTTTTCCTTTCTAAACTAGAAGAATTAACACAAAATGAGTACTCCACTGAATTCATCTTACATCTGAAAACCTTGATATATATCTACAAATCCAATAGCTTGTTACAAGCCGGAAACTTTGAACAGGCCTTAGAGCTAAGGGATAAGCAAGAAAATGAATTACTAAAAAAAGTAACATCATTAGGACTTGAGTCTCAATTACGGTTATATCTAAGCTTCGCTGTATTAGGCATGTATACGAAAGATTATGTACAAGCTCGCAAATACATGAAAAAGATATTTAGTTTGGGAAAGTTATTTTGCGCATTTCCTTCTTACAAGATAGCAAGATTGGTAAATCTTTTACTCCAAGCAGAATTAGGCAATTATGATTTCTTTGAGAACGAAATTATTTCCATCAAAAGAAACATCCGCTTCGAGAAACAGACTTATATCACAGAAAAGTTAATATTCAAGTTTATACAGGGCTATCCGCTTCCATCATACGAGAAAGCTAGAAATAAACGCTGGCTACAATACCAAAAAGACATTCAAAAAATCGAACAAGATAAATATGAACGCCAACTTTTAAAGACATTTGATGTCCTTGCTTGGATTGAGAGTAAATTAACCCAACGGTCGCTGGCAGATATTCTTGCAGAAAAAGCTCACTGATAGATTAATGCCAGAGCAAGTCATGACGTATGTAAAACCCGGCTTTCCATAATACCACTCATCTGCTGCAACGCCCAATCCACCAATCCTTGGATATGGGGAATAAGACTTAATCCTCTTTCCGTTAAGCAGTATTCTACTCGGGGAGGAACTTCCGCATAGATCTTTCGTTCGATCAGACCATCCGATTCCAACGTGCGCAAAGTTACGGTCAGCATACGTTGCGATACATCCGCGATGGTTTTATGGATATCACTAAAACGCATGGTACCATTGGCGCTTAAAGTGATAAGCACTAACATAGACCATTTATCTCCTAGCCGGCTCAATACGTCTCTTACGGGGCAATTCCCTGTCGGATGAAAGTTTTTCATTTTTTAACCTTTTCTATTTACTTGAATCTCAACAATGGTTACATCCATGTAAGTTCCTTATTTATAAGTGCCTTCTTGTTTTCTCTAAAAAAGGGACTTACTTTTACACCACAAAAGTAATAAACTTACGAAAAATAACTATTGTATCACTTAATAATTTACGATTATGGCAAAGAAAGTAGCAGTTTTAGCGGTAAATCCAGTAAATGGATTTGGTTTGTTCCAATATTTGGAATCATTTTTCGAGAATGGCATTACTTATAAAGTATATGCGGTAGCCGATTCAAAAGAGATCAAAACGAACTCTGGCATAGCTTTGACAGTAGACGATGTGATCGCTAATTTAAAAGGGCATGAAGATGAATACGACGCAATGGTATTCGCTTGTGGCGATGCGGTTCCTGTTTTCCAGCAGAACGCTAGCAAACAATACAATATCGATCTAATGGATGTGATTAAGAATTTCGGGGAAAAGGGTAAGATTATGATTGGACATTGCGCTGCTGCTATGCTCTTCGACTTCACCGGAATCACGGAAGGAAAGAAGCTCGCGGTACATCCGTTGGCTAAACCTGCCATTAGCAAAGGACAAGCTACAGATGAGGATTCCGTAGTCGATGGCAATTTCTTTACAGCGAAAGAAGAACATTATATCTGTACTATGATGCCTCAAGTATTGGAGGCCTTGAAGAAATAAGTTCTAGGACAAATAAAGCCAACTATTTGAACAAGACAAAATGTAAGGGATGGACTATTCGCATAAATCCTCCCTTACAAATTTCAAGTTAGTTAGAAAAATCGGTTACAATCCAATACCTTATCTGTACTTCCAAAGTATCTTAGCTTCATCAGCAAAGTATCTTAGGTTCGTCGGCAAAGTATGTTAAGTTACTTTGCCGATGAAGTTAACTTCGTTGCCGATGTAAGTTGTCTATAACATATCCACCGGATTCTCATTCGCCGCCCTCCAACTTTGGAACGTGACCACTCCTACCGTCAGGATACTGATCCCTAGCAATGCGACAAAATAAATCAAATAACCGACAGGGGTTTTCTCCATAAAATTACTGGCCCATCTCTCCATAAAATAATAGGAAACCGGAATCGCGATAACAAAACTAATGAGCAAGACCTTTAAATAGACTTTATTCAAACGATATAGTATCTCGCTCACGGAAGATCCATACACCCGCCTTATACCAATTTCTCGCCGCTGATAGTGGACATCAAACAATACCAGACTTAAAATACCTGCCAATGCCATCCAGATAGATAAAACACTGGATAAAATAACCCGGTCACCAAACTGGATTTCTTTTTCATACAGATGCCGGGAGAATGTATCGCAAAACTCAAAATCGGGTAAACATGAAGGGGAAAGTTCGTTGAGCATATTCCTAATATAAAGTAAAACATTCCCTTTATCAGCCCCCGGCATCAACTTTATATAAGCGTAAGGCATATATAATTCCTCATTCGTCACAAAAGAGACAGGATAAGTAGCTAGCAACTCCGATGCTTTATGTGTGGAAGCGATCACCACCTCATCCGTAAATCCTAATACTCGGGCATCATTCCCCCAAAAGGTTTTCATACGGTCACCCACATGAAGGTTTAATTGCCTTTTCGCTTTTTGGTCAAAAACCAAAAGCAACTCTTTATTCCTCCCATCTTCCATCCTTGAGACACGTCCCTCGTTTGCGATGATATCCATAAGGGACAAAAAATTGGGTGATACATTCAAATAATAAAAATAAATAGTCTCTCCATTAAACTCTGCGGCCCCGCCACGATTCTCATTGGTCGCTCCTATCTTACTAGCGGCGAAAGCCACATCCTCAATTCCTGCATAACCACGCAAACGGTTGGTAAAATTCTCTTTATATTTCTCGGTTATCTCCTTATTCAATTCTACGACAACTACATTATCATTCCCGAAACCAAAGGAATGACTCCGCATTGTCTCTATCTGCTTATAAATAAACAGTGACAGGACGATCAATATAATTGAAACCGTATACTGAAAACCAACCAGACATTCCCGCATTCTTTTTCCCTTTGGAGACAAACCGAAAGAACCATTCAGCACGATTCGCTGAGGAATAGAAGTCGCATAAATAGCCGGATATGCACCGGCCAATAGTCCCGCACACAAAGTCATAAATAATCCACCCAAAAAAACTATTCCCTTCATATGAAACCCTCCTCCAATGCAACCTTCATAAACCAATAACAGCAACAAGGATATAGCATAAGACAATAGCGCAAAAAGAAAAGACTCTAACCAAAGAAATCCACGCAACCGCCATACCGAGTCCCCTAGAATTTTGCGGATGTTAATACTTTTTATTCTTGCCGGAACCAATGCCATTGTAAAGTTTATAAAATTAATCACTGCTATCAATACCACTAAAAACGAGGCGCTAAACAACAAATCCGTTTGTCTTTTATTCCCTGATTTTATGTAAGTAACACTATTCATATCATTCATATAATAAATATCGCATAAATTCACCAAACGGGTCTGTACCTCTTGGAGCCTCTCGTATTGCTTGAAGGGAAATGCTTGGTTAAACTGGGAGCAAATGAGATCTTTTTGTGACGGATCATCTAAAAGGACATAACAAAGGAAAATCCAGTTATCCCAATCATCCATACAATAAGTCGACGATAAAGAAGTATAAATGGCATTATTCAATTGTGTGTTTTCCGGGAAATCTTTATAAACTCCTCCTACGACTAGTGATTTTCGTTCCTTGCTCCAAATCTCTTCTTCCGCAAGCAACTCCTTACCAATAGCCGATGACTCGCCAAATATCTTCCGGACCATACTTTCCGGCAAAAGGCATTTCTCCGGATCATCTAAGCAATCCAGTGAACCTTCCACCAATTGGAAGTCAAATATAGAAACGATCCCCGGAGTACAGGTTATCACCGGTTCCTTATAACCTTTGAGAATCTCGTCCCTCCCGATCGTAAAATAAACTTCCCCTATGTAAGGATTTATGATCGTACTTACCAATATATGTGGAGAAGACAAGGCAAATGCTTGGGCGAAAGGCAGGATTTGCGTAGGCCATTGACTTTTACTCGTTACACAATCCAATCGATAAATAGCCTCGGCTTTCGAGTGTATTTTATCAAAAGTTCGTTCGGATTCCGTACGGATAGCTACGCTATTAAATAAAGTAAAGGCGATTACGAGGCCGCATATATTTAGTGTTGCCGCCATTTTATTTGCCTTCAACGTGATAATAAAATTTCGATATATAGAGTTCATGATACGCTTGTTTTTCGTATAAAATAAATTGACACAACTCTCCTCTATGCCCTTGAAGACAGGGCATAATCATGTCTAATTCAGCATACGACAAAGCACATAGCAAGAGTATCGTTCTTGCCAAAAGACGGATTTTAATCGAACATAACTTACCCTCCGTTCGTAAAACAACAAAGCTACCGACAGGGTAAACAAAGCGAGGAAAAAAGTCAATGAGGCAATAAGGTACAAAAGTTTCTCCCCAAAAGCGGAGAAAGACGTCAAAGGAGTTATGATTTCTTGAAAAGAGATGAAAGCAGCCGGCTCTTTATTCGCTATTGAAAATAAAGATGTAGAAGCACACACCCGTACCTCCTTTTGGGAGAAAGAATCGTTGGCGACCACAGTCAATGCGGCAAAAACGACCATGCACAAAAACATTGCCTTTAACCACTTCATAACAAGAACAAAATTGATCAAAGGCAAATGTATGGATTTTCACTCAATAAATCCAAACAATAAGCATGCAAATAACAAGAATATGTAAATCATTGATTATCATCATCCTTAAAAACATGATTATATTTCTGAAAAAACACGTACATGTTTTCCAAAAAAGGCGTACATGTTTTTCGGAAAACACGTACACGTTTTTACCGGATCATACGACAGAAGACAAGAACAAATATAGAAATAGACAATAACCCTCCTTATCATGATGAGAATTTCCCTCATCAGTCCCGTGTAGGTTTGAGGCTATATCAAAACCCAAGCCCCAACTCAAAGGCGAACCGGAAACTATCCGTCGAGCCAAACCAAGAATATTTAGTGGTGAACTTATTCAAGAAAGTAAGCCAAATCCCGCCACCATAGGAAGTATGCCAACTATGGGAACGCTCACCGGGAAACCAGACCCTACCATAATCAAAGCCCGCGAATAGACCATATTTTAAGGGAGTGAACGGATTCTTTAGTTTTCCCATGTCCAAGCGTAAATCCGAGTATTGGTAAAAGGATTGCTTTCCGATAAAACGGTTCTCACGGAATCCCCTTAAATCAATCGTAGCGGCTTGATAGAACTCATAGTCATTATCGAATAATACCGTTCCCTTCATCAAGGAGGCCCAAGTAAAACGATCCGAGAACCGTACGTTCCATGAAAGGCTTCCCTGCGCATAGGGTAAATTGCGTTCCGGCTTTTTCAAATTCATTTTCCATCCGGCCGTCCATTCGGTTTCCAATAGGGGAAGCCACGAATAAGGCTGTTTCGTTATCCGGTAAGTAGCACCAAGACCTACGAAATAATTCGTGCGGAAAATAGGATGATCTTCTCCATAAACCGTATAAATATATCGATCATCCGTACGTTTAGCCTTGTACATATCCAAAGAGCCAAAGAATGTCATCACCTCTTCTTTCCTCAAATCCATCTCGAAGGATGGATTAAACATATACGTCCGGAGCTTCACCCGGTTATAATTCTTTTTCTCCTCTTTATAGCCCGCCGTATTATTTCCAAATCCGAAGAAGTTCTCGAAGTTACGGGGTGAAGAGATGGAGGCATTTAGGTATAAACGTCTCCGGCCGTCATAATTAGGGAAGATACCTGCATACATGAACCCTTTCAAATAATTATACCCGACCCGATGCTGATAGGTGAATGGGGCTCGTTTAAAGCCATACATCGTATATGTAAAGAACGTACCCAAACTAATACCTTTATCCGAATCATATATTCCCCACGGGGTAAAAGATATCTTATGGTATTTTATCTTCTGGTAATCATATTTATAATCTTTATCATAGACATGTATTTTCCGGTTATGATTCAATTGGTATTGGCTCTCCCCCTCTCCGGAGATCAAGTATATCGGAAAATCTTTCCGTGTATTTCCCTTCACTTCAAACGTATCGTTTCCCGCAAGCCCATATAACCACAGTTCCTTGGTTTCCTTGCCGGAGAATTGTTGTTCCAACCTACAGTCTCCGGTCTCGGGATCATAAATCCGTAAAACAGTCCGGTCCGGCGCTTGCCGCTCGATCAAGAAATAATCGGATTGATTGGTTCCGGCAACCACTGGAGTACGTTGCAATAAGCGATAATATTGGCTGGCAACCGCTTCCAGCTCTAGCCTCCTTCGTTTCAACTTTCGTTTAATCAGTTCTATCTCATCATGTTTTACACCTTCCGGCAAATAAGTAAAAGCGCTATCGATCAAAGAGTCGGTCATCTGTCTCTGAATTTCTTGGGCTTGGCGTATCCAAACCGACTCATCACTGCGGCCTGCTACCGCCATATCCAGCGCAAAAGCTAGCTTATTGATTTTCTTTGTATCTTTTAAAATCAAGCTATCATAATTACAGATAAAATCCAACGATAACATCTTCAACATTTGCTTGAACAATACTCCGTCCACCTTCGTGAAAGCATGATTCCTATCGATCACGATCGGGGTATAAATTACGCTATCATTGACGGTATGTGACTGCCACTCCCAGTTTTCGTTCGTCTTATTCCAATCTCCGGTCCACATATCGAAAATACGTTCCCGAATGTATAGATTTTGATCCGCCATATAGTTTTTACTCACTTGAAGGCTGTCTAGAAAGTCTTCCGTGGTATACAAATTAGACCTTAAATTAATATCCGGAACATTGATTAGATTGACCAGCCTATCTTGTATATCGCTGCCGTCCGCAACTGTGTCTTTCCGTATGTGGGAAGGAATATAGTAAATACGGGAGGGAGAAAAACTCAATCCCGCGGACTTCGCTAAATAATCTGCGACCAAAAAGGTATAGGGATTGATAATCGTATAAGCATCTCCTAAGAACTCATCCAAATATGTATTCTTAAAATCAGTCTTATTATATATTTCCCGGAAAAACTTCGACTCCAAGAAACTTGTAGAGCCACCCAAGGGCTTTAGCAAATACAATTGCTTACGCTTATTCTCCAACAATAATCCGTGAAACCCTTCCGCTTGCCCGACGATATCCATCCCACCCCCCAACGTTTCTATCGTAGCCGAAGGAACCCTGATCGGGATCGTATAAAGGTGACGATAATGCCTCCCCCACATCCAATTATAGATCTTGCTTTTACCACTATCCGCTTGCGGATAAATGGACTTACGTACCCAATCTTGAGATTGGGAATAAAGCAAGCCGGGCATAAGCACAAAGAGTATGAGTATGATATATTTATAGGACGACCGCATGGACAATTTCTTTCTATCTCTGTTTTACTAATAACAGGGGTAAGACAAGAGTTGTTTTGTTTTTTAGCCTAAGAGAAGAATCAAGGACTTGACGTATAAACAAGCGATAATTATATATTTTTGGTAGACAAATCTAAAATCATGCTATAAAACATTATTCAGAAAGGTTATAAATACAAAGAAGAAAGTTACTTTTACACGCAATTTCAATAATATTGATACGCATGAAGAACATAAATACACTGTCGGGCTTGTCTGTTGCTAACTTCAGCAAGCAAATTGACGGGAAAGAAACGGCGCTTTATACCCTGTGTAACAAGGTTGGAGCAGAGCTAGCGATCACGAATTATGGAGCGAAAATCGTCTCGCTGATGGTTCCGGATAAAAACGGAAAAATGACCGATGTCGTTACTGGCCATAATTCGATTGAAGAGTACTTAACATCAGAAGAACCTTATTTCGGTGCCATTTGCGGTCGTTATGGAAATCGTATCGCCGCTGGAAAATTCACGATCGACGGTATTACTTATGACAAATTAGCCATAAATAATGGCCCCAATAGCTTGCATGGCGGAATCAAGGGATTCAATGCGGTCGTATGGGACGCCAAACAAATAGACGAGCAAACCATTGAGTTGAAATATACCTCCGCCGATGGCGAGGAAGGTTTCCCCGGAGAACTAAAGACAACCGTAACTTATCATCTGACAAATGAGAATGAGGTCGTTATCTCCTATCAAGCCTCTACGGACAAACCTACGGTCTTGAATCTAACCAATCATTCTTATTTTAACCTATCCGGTGCGGGAGACCCTTATATAGGAGACCATATTCTCACGATCAACGCCGACTATTATCTGCCTACAGACAATACGGCAATCCCGTACGGACCTAAAGAGAAGGTAGAAGGTACACCGATGGACTTCCGGACTCCTCATGAGGTAGGCGAACGAATCAATGACAATTTCGAACAGCTTATATTCGGTAAGGGATATGACCACACGTACATATTAAATAAAGAGGACAACGAACTTTCTTACTGCGCTCGCTGCTCCTCCCCCAAGACCGGTATCGTAATGGAAACTTATACGACTCAACCGGGCGTGCAATTATACACAGGTAACTGGATGACTGGGAATTTCGAAGGTAAGAACGGACAACGCTACCCGGAGCGGGCCGCTTTATGTCTGGAAACCCAGCATTTCCCCGATAGCCCCAACAAACCGGAATATCCGACAACGGAACTCCGCCCGGGCGAGGTTTTCCAAAGTACTACTATTTATAAATTCAGTGTAGAATAAGAGAATAATTTAAGTAATCTAATAATCTAAAACAACAAAAAAGAAATGGAATCAACAGCAAAAAAGAATTACACATTGCCTATTATCATGATGGTGGCTCTCTTCTTCATGATATCTTTCGTGACGGGTCTACAGAACCCATTCGGTATCATCGTTAAGAACCAGTTCGCTGCCAGCAACTTCATGTCGCAGCTGGGTAACGCGGCTAACTTTATCGCCTATGCCTTCATGGGTATTCCGGCCGGTATGCTATTGCAGAAGATCGGTTACAAGAAAACCGCTTTGTTAGCGATCATCGTAGGTTTCTGTGGTGTAGGTATTTCTTATCTTTCCGGTGTGGCTGGTAGCTACGCTGTTTATTTGACAGGTGCTTTCGTGTCCGGTTTCTCTATGTGTATGTTGAATACCGTAGTAAACCCGATGTTGAACACGCTAGGTGGTGGTGGAAACAAAGGTAACCAATTAATTCAGGTTGCCGGTTCCGTGAACTCTATCGGCGCTACGATCGTTCCGGTATTGGTTGGTTATTTGATCGGTGACGCTGCTAAGGCTCAGATCAGTGACGCTAACCCGGCATTGTTCTTGGCTATGGGTATCTTTGCCATCGTATTTATCGTATTGTTCTGCATGCAAATTCCGGAACCGCATATGGTTAAGGAAAATGAAGCCAAGACTCCGGACAAGCACAGCGCGCTTTCTTTCCGTCACTTCATTTTAGGTGCCATCGCAATCTTCTTGTATGTGGGTGTCGAAGTAGGTATTCCTAACTTCATGAACTTGTTCGCTACTTCTCCTGAGATCGGTATCGATCCTACAGTAGCCGGTTCTATCGTGGGTACATATTGGTTCTTGATGATGATCGGACGTCTGTTCGGTGCCTCTTTCGGAGCTAAGATCTCTAGTAAGGCGATGTTGTCATCAGCCGCCACGGTAGGTATGATCTTTATCTTGATCGCTATCTTCGCCCCTGCTACGACAAAAGTTAGTATGCCTGTATTCTTGTCTGATATCTCTTTCGGTATGGTTGAGGTTCCGGTTGGAATCATGTTCATGGCTCTTTGTGGTTTATGTACTTCCATCATGTGGGGTGGTATCTTCAACTTGGCAGTAGAAGGTTTAGGTAAATATACGGCAGCCGCTTCCGGTATCTTCATGGTGATGGTTTGCGGTGGAGGTATTCTTCCGTTGATCCAAGGAGCTGTAGCCGACGCTGGCGGTTTCATTACTAGCTTCTGGGTGGTATTCCTAGGATTGGCATATTTGCTATATTACGCTTTGATCGGTAGCAAGAACGTAAACAAAGACATTCCTGTTGAATAATAAGGACAGGACATAATATGATAAAGAAGAAATTATCCGGCAGAGTTATCTGAATGGGTAATTTCTTCTTGTTTATTCAATTATTTACCTTAATCAAATTAAGTATCATGCAACAAAAAATCAGAACTAAATTTAAAGAGTTATTTAATACCGAAGGTAGCTTATACACATCCCCGGGACGTATTAACTTGATCGGTGAACACACTGATTATAATGGAGGTTTCGTTTTTCCGGGTGCTGTAGATAAAGGGATGATCGCCGAGATCAAACCGAATGGGACGGGCAAAGTCCGGGCGTTCTCCATCGACTTAAATGATTACGCTGAATTTGGCTTGACCGAGGAGGACGCTCCTTCCGCAAGCTGGGCAAGATATATCTTTGGCGTATGCCGGGAGATTATTAAACGAGGTGGTAATATCCAAGGTTTCGATACCGTATTCGCTGGAGACGTGCCTCTGGGCGCTGGAATGTCTTCTTCCGCCGCATTGGAAAGTACTTATGCTTTCGCATTGAATGACTTATTCTCATTGAATATCGATAAATTCGAGTTGGCTAAGATCGGTCAAGCTACAGAACATAATTATTGTGGCGTGAATTGCGGTATCATGGACCAATTCGCTTCCGTATTCGGCAAGGCCGGAAGTTTGATCCGCTTGGATTGCCGTTCTTTGGAATATAAATATTATCCGTTTAATCCGGTTGGTTACAAACTCGTGTTATTGGATTCGGTCGTTAAGCATGAGTTGGCGTCCTCAGCCTACAACAAACGCCGTAAATCCTGCGAGAACGTGGTAGCCGCCATTCGCCGCAACCATCCGAAAGTAGAGTTCTTACGTGACGCTACGATGGAGATGCTGAACGAGGTAAAAGCGGATGTCAGCGCAGAGGATTACATGCGTGCCGAATATGTTATCGAGGAAATCCAACGTGTACTCGACGTATGTGCCGCTTTGGAGAAAGGCGACTATGAGACTGTCGGCGAAAAGATGTACGGCACGCATCAAGGTATGAGCAAGCTTTATGAAGTTAGCTGCGAGGAACTGGATTTCTTGAACGATATCGCCAAGGAATGTGGTGTAACGGGTTCTCGTGTCATGGGTGGAGGATTCGGCGGTTGTACGATCAACTTGGTTAAGGATGAGTTGTACGACGATTTCGTGAAGAAAGCCTTCTCCGCTTATAAAGAGAAGTTTGGCCGTGAACCTAAATTATATAATGTAGTAATCAGCGACGGAGCACGCAAGCTCTGTTAATCTTTAAAATCCATAAAACGATGTCAGCAGCTTTTTATCAAGACGAAGTAAAATTCTATGTTGCCGTAGATTGTATCATTCTAGGGTTTAACAATAAGGAGTTGAATGTTTTATTATACAAACGTTCGTTCGAGCCGATGAAAGGACAGTGGTCTCTTATGGGAGGCTTCGTGAAATCCGGGGAAAGCGTGGATGAAGCAGCATCACGGGTATTAACCGATTGCACGGGCATCGAGCATCTTTTTATGGAACAAATAGGGGCTTACGGAGATGTATCACGTGACTTAGGGGAACGGGTTATCTCCGTAGCTTACTATTCCTTGGTGAATATGAATGATTTTAGTCCCGAGATCTTGGAAAACCATAACGCTACTTGGACCAAGATATCCGAGCTTCCTGACTTGATTTTCGACCATAACCAAATGATAAACGATACGTTGTCCGTCCTTAAAAAGAAAGCGGCAAGCCGCCCTATCGGTTTCAATTTGCTTCCCGAGCAATTTACCTTGCCCCAACTACAGACATTGTATGAGGCCATCTACCAAACCCTTTTAGACAAACGAAACTTCCGCAAAAAGCTAAACGCCATGGATATTCTGGAAAAACTGGATATCAAAGACAAGAAAAGTTCTAAACGAGGAGCTTTCCTCTACAAATTCAACGAGAAAAAATACAACAAATGGGTTGAACAGGGTTTCGACTTCTCGCTCTAATCCGAATGATGTATACCCGCAAGAATAAGGCGCTCAGCGGGCTATCTTAAATATCTCTCAATTTATCAAAAATATAAGAAGATAGGAACCTTTACCGAAAAGGAATTGTTTGATTGATATAACGGCTCTTACAAAGAGTTTGATTATCTTTGCAGTCAAATAAATAATTCATCTGATAAAATGAACGATATTCAAGTAATGAACAAAGCAGCTGATAACATCCGTATACTGGCTGCGTCAATGGTGGAGAAAGCGAACTCCGGGCACCCGGGTGGCGCTATGGGTGGTGCAGACTTTGTTAACGTACTGTTCTCAGAGTTCTTAATATACGATCCCAAGAATCCCAAATGGGAAGGACGCGATCGTTTCTTCCTTGACCCGGGGCATATGTCTCCGATGCTTTATTCCGTACTGGCTTTAAGCGGCAAATTCACATTGGATGAACTTCAACAGTTCCGCCAATGGGGAAGCGTTACTCCGGGACATCCTGAGGTAGACGTTATGCGTGGTATCGAAAACACGTCCGGCCCGCTGGGACAAGGACATACTTATGCGGTAGGTGCGGCTATCGCGGCTAAATTCTTGAAAGCACGTCTGGGTGAGGAAGTAATGAACCAGACTATTTACGCATATATTTCCGATGGAGGTATCCAAGAGGAAATCTCCCAAGGTGCCGGACGTATCGCCGGAACTTTAGGACTGGATAACTTGATCATGTTCTACGACGCTAACAACGTGCAGCTATCTACCAAGGTAGAAGACGTCGACGCGGAGAACGTAGCCATGAAATACGAGGCTTGGGGCTGGAAAGTCATTCAAATAAACGGTAACGACGTAAACGAGATCCGCAAGGCTTTAAAAGAGGCTAAGGCAGAGATCTCCAAACCGACTTTGATCATCGGTAACACCGTTATGGGGAAAGGTGCTGTCGGCGCTGATAACAGCTGTTACGAGAATAAGGTATCTACTCACGGACAACCTTTATCCGCAGCAGGAGCTTCCATCGCAGATACGATCAAGAACCTAGGAGGCGATCCGGAACATCCGTTCGCAATCCTTCCTGAGGTAGCCGAATTATATGCCAAACGTGCGAAAGAACTGGAAGTAATCGTCGCCGAGCGTTACGCCGTGAAAGACGTCTGGGCGAAAGCTCACCCGGACTTAGCGGCTAAGATGGAGCAATGGTTCTCCGGTAAGGCTCCTAAAATCGACTGGGCCGCAATCGAGCAGAAAGCGAACCAAGCGACCCGTGCCGCTTCCGCTACCGTATTAGGTGTGCTTGCTACCCATGTAGAAAACATGATCGTAGCTTCCGCCGACCTTTCCAATTCCGATAAGACAGACGGCTTCTTGAAAAAGACCCATGCTTTCGTGAAAGGCGACTTTAGCGGAGCTTTCTTCCAAGCGGGTGTAGCCGAGCTTTCTATGGCTTGTATCTGTATCGGTATGTCTTTACATGGTGGCGTGATCGCCGCTTGCGGTACTTTCTTCGTATTCTCCGATTACATGAAGCCTGCGTTACGTATGGCCGCATTGATGGAGCAGCCCGTTAAGTTCATCTGGACACACGACGCTTTCCGTGTTGGAGAAGACGGACCTACACACGAGCCGGTAGAGCAAGAAGCTCAAGTTCGTTTATTAGAGAAATTGAAGAATCATAAGGGACACAACTCCATGTTGGTACTTCGTCCGGCAGACGTTGTGGAGACAACAGTCGCATGGAAACTAGCGATGGAGAACGTTTACACTCCTACCGCATTGATTCTTTCCCGTCAGAATATCACAGATCTTCCCGCTAAGGAAAATCGCTATCAAGAGGCTTTGCAAGCAGAGAAGGGTGCCTATATCGTCAATGAAGACGCAAACGCGGATGTAATTCTTTTGGCTTCCGGTTCCGAGGTATCGACTTTGGTCGAGGGCGCCGCCCTGCTTCGTGCCGATGGCATAAAGGTTCGTATCGTTTCCGTACCTTCCGAAGGTCTATTCCGTTCACAAAGCAAAGAGTACCAAGAATCCATTCTTCCCGCAGGAAGCAAGATTTTCGGCTTAACCGCTGGTCTTCCGGTTAATCTGGAAGGGTTGGTAGGTCCTAACGGCAAGGTATGGGGACTTGAATCCTTCGGTTTCTCCGCCCCTTACAAAGTATTGGACGAGAAATTAGGTTTCACGGCTAAGAACGTTTATAACCAAGTAAAAGAATTATTAGCATAAAGATGGGTATAGTAGGTTTGTGTAGCGATCACGCTGGTTTTGAGTTAAAAGAATATATAAAGACAATCCTCAATGAAAGGGGATTGTCTTATAAAGATTTTGGAACTTATTCCTCTGACAGTTGCGATTATCCGGATTTCGCCCATCTGATGGGCAAGGCCGTAGAAGCTGGCGAGGTTTATCCGGGAATAGCTGTCTGCGGTACAGGGAATGGCATTAGTATGACCTTGAACAAACATCGGGGTGTCCGTGCCGCCTTATGCTGGCAAGAGGATATCGCGAAACTGGCACGTGAGCATAACGACGCGAACGTGTTATCAATGCCCGGTCGTTTTATCAGCAAGGAAGAGGCTAAGAAAATCGTTGCGATATTCTTGGATACACCTTTTGAGGGTGGTCGCCACCAACGTCGTATAGACAAGATCCCTTTGTAAAGTCCGCGAAAAAGTCACTTTATAAAATAAAGAAGGCTCTCCCATGGTTCGCTTACCATTCGGAGAGCCTTTTCGTATCACCGTTTAAACGGCAACGTACATATAATAGATGACGGATGCCAAATTTGAAGACTTTCTACTATTAAACATTCGATCTCGCTTTTTGTTCTTTCCATTTAGTTAAAAATGTACGGGCTACCGTCGGGAATAACTCCAGCAACAGTATTTCTTTCTCATTCTCAGCCAATAACACATCCAAATCCTCCAATACAGGATTCTCTTGCATCACGTAATGGGAACCGTCGTAAGGCACCTCATTTTGTACGCCGGCGATTTTCAACCGGAACGCCGGATCTACCGGAATCGGCGTCTTGCCATACTCTCCTTTTACCAAGGCGATAAACTGGTTGGAAGGATTACTATACATCGGGCGGCCTTTCAGCTCATCCAGCGCACAGGAAACCGCTTGCGCCCCGATAATCTGGCTCGTAGGCGTCACCAACGGAGGCAAGCCGGCATCCATCCGTACTTGCGGAATGAGCGACATCGCCTTCTCCAACAAGTCGATCTGCCCCAATTGCTTCAACTGGGCAACCATATTTGTGTACATACCTCCCGGGATCTGCGCTTTTTTCACCAACTCGTTCGGCTCGGGGAAATCAAAATACTCCTCGATCGCACGGCAATAAAGCAGCAAATCGTCCTCCTTATCTTTCCGAGCGGCCTCGATGGCATCGTTGAAGAAGCGGTCGATCTCGGCGGGGAAACTATCCTCTACGGGATTAAAGGGCCTTGGGAATTTCTTAGCGGTATCGAATGCGGAAAGTTCCTTGCGGATCGTCAATAATTCCTTGTTGATCTTAGCGATCGCATCCATATCAAGATCCAGCTCGATACCCAATTTCTTGCAGAAGATATAGACCAGTTCTACTGCGGGAGCAGCTGGTCCTCCGGCGAAGTTCCATATATTCGTATCAACGATATCCACCCCATTGATAATGGCGGATACGACCGACGCCAATCCGTAACCGGGCGTACAATGCGTATGAAAATCTACCGGTACTTTCAAGCTCTTCTTGAACAATCGCACCAATTCCGCCGTACGAGCCGGAGGTATCAAACCACTCATATCCTTCAGGGTGATCATATCTGCGCCCAGCGACTCCAGTTGAAGGGCCTTGTTTAAGAAATACTCATTCGTAAAAACAGGCTTATGCAAGGGCCGTCCATGCAAGGCGGCTTTTATACGTTCTACCGGGGAATGGTGAGGATCTATCGTATAACAGATGGCACAGTCGGCCTTTCCCCCGAATTTCTTCACATAACGGATCGTGGATTTCACGTTATCCACGTCGTTCAAAGCATCGAAAATACGCATGATATCGATACCGGAACGAATCGAGTTCCGGCAAAAGCCTTCTATAATCTCGTCGGGATAAGGATTATAACCGAATAAATTACGCCCACGGGAAAGAGCGGATAGTTTTGAGGAATTACCTATTTTCTCTTTGATGATCTCTAAACGATCCCACGGATTCTCACCTAAATAACGCATCACGGAATCGGGAACCGCCCCACCCCATACTTCCATGGCGTAAAAGCCTGCGTCTTTGTAGTAAGGAAGTACACGGTCTATTTGCGCTTGAGACATTCTTGTAGCGAATGCCGATTGCTGACCATCGCGAAGAGTCAAATCACGAATCAATAATTTACGTATCATACCAAATTTGTTTAGATCGTTTTAGTCAATATTCTGATTATATAACAAGATCTAAACAAATTTGATAAAGATTACGGGGTTAATAATAACCAATTTTTCTAAAACCTCAGTCTTTTACTTCCACAACGATCATTACGGGAAAGTGGTCGGAAGGGGTACGGGCCTCATATTTACTCAATGACACCTCTTTCGGGAAATTACCGTTTTGCTCCTTCCGGGCGCTTTCTTTCGCCTCGGAGCGATAAGTATCCGTTAAGATTCCATACTTCTTCACCTCAAATTCTTTCGTAAGAAAAAGGTGGTCGATACGGCTATCGGTCTTGCGGTCCGGATGGAAACCGTTGAAGGTACCATTCGGGGCATAGCGGAAATCAGCGATCTCATAAGAGTCACGCATGATACCGGAACCATCTAACAACTGATAGGACTCACTTGTTTGGTCCACGTTGAAATCGCCGGTAAGGATAGCGGGAAGTTTCTTGGGGAACTCCTTGATCTTCTCCAAGATCAGCTTGGCGCTCTCGGCACGTGCCTGTACGCCTACATGGTCCATGTGAAGGTTGAAGAACAAGAAAGTGAAACCGGTTTGCTTATCCCGGAACTCACCCCACGTACAGATACGGGGAAGGACGGCATCCCAGCCCTTATTCGGACGGTCGGTGATCTCGGATAGCCAGAAATCGCCATGCTCCAAAACCTCGAACTTGTCCGTGCGGTAAAAGATAGCCGAATGCTCTCCCGCCCGCTTACCATCGTCACGTCCCACACCGATATAATCATATCCGGGCATGGCTTGCCTCAAGTCCTGCAATTGCGGATATTTGCCCTCTTGGGTACCAAAGATATCGAACCCGTGAAATTGTACGATCTGGGCGATGTAAGGATAGCGTTGTCCCCAACCGTTACCGTTCGTGGAATCGCCGCCGTTGGCGTTACGCAAATTATAGGTGGCAACCACCATTGTCTCCGCCTGTAAGGTTAATACGGCGCAAAAAAGAAAAATAAAAGAATAAATAACTTTCTTCATGATCTATGTTTTTAATTATCCTCGAAAGCTGATAATATCGGACGGGCGATCCACACCTGCGGCTGCGGTACGTCCAAGAGGTAAGCCATCGTGCCGGCGATATCATATACCATCGTACTCTCCGGGATCTTGAAGCCTTTCTTTACGTTCTTTCCATAGAAAACGATCGGGGTTTGCATCTCGTTCATCGTCTTGCCACCGTGACCGGTCTCGATACCGCCGTGGTCGGCCGTCAGTATAACCACCGTATCATCCATGATACCCGCCTCACGAACGGCATCCATCACTTGCGTCAAGCAACTGTCCAAATGATTCACCATCGCGAAATACTCCGGGGAGCTCCAACCCTTGCCATGTCCGGTACCATCCGGCTGATCGTATATGATCGCGCAAAGGTTCGGCTTCTTCTCCTTGATATACTGAACGGCTACCGGGGTACATCCGTTCGGGTTCTCAGCCGACATCGAAGCATGCTTACGGAAGCTCATGGCCAAGGTATCCACCAGATAATTCATGCCTTCCCACTCATAGATATAGCCGATCTCAGCCTCGGGAGCCTTATCCCGGTACAGGCCGAAGATATTCGGGAAACGGTTGTCGCTATTCACGACACGGGAAGGAAGCTCTGGCGTACGAGATCCCCACTCCGTATATCCGTGCAACTCCGGTCCCGCTCCCATAAACATGGAAGCCCAATTACAAGCACTCGACGAAGGCAGGATCGAACGATTCTCTAACGTGGAGGCGCCTTCCGCCATCATCTTACGGAAAGTAGGCATATCCGCCCCATTATTCAAGCAATGGGCGCTCAAGCCGTCGAAACCGATCAAGATTACATGCTTTGGCAGATTCTTCTCTTTCAAAGGCGCTTGCTGAGGTGCCGTATTACAGGCGCTCAGGCAGTATGCGATTACCGCACAACAAATAAATAAGATTTGCTTTTTCATCTTACCGTGTTTTTCTTTTATGATTAATATTGAAGTATCTTAGATTCCGTCAGACAAAGGTACAAAGTTTAACTAAAGTTCAAAAAGATCATTTATCTTTGTGGCTTAATCTAATCTTATTTTCATAAATACGTATGTACAAACATTTCCTGACAAGCGTATTGCTTGTATTTTTCATGCTATCCTGTAGCAAACCTTCCCCTTTTGAGGGAAAGATGCGAGAAAGCGTACAAACCTCCCTAAGCTGGAGAAACGACACGACCGGTATCTGGGAAACAGCCGACTGGTGGAACTCGGCGAACGTATTGACCGCCACCATTCGCTACGGCGCCGTAACCAAAGATCCGGCCATCCCATCTGTCATAGAGGATGTATTCGAGAAAGCCCGTCATTACCAAGTAGGCGTAGACTCAACCGGTACTCCCCGTTATTGCGACAACTTCATCAATGATTATTACGATGACGAGGGTTGGTGGGCATTGGCATGGATCGAGGCCTCCAAACTGACCGGAGAGAAAAAGTACCTAGATATGGCCGAGATCATATTCGATGATATGACAACTGGCTGGAGCGACGCTTGCGGAGGTGGCATCTTCTGGAAAAAGAACCCTTTGCATTACAAGAACTCCATAGCGAACAACCTGTTCTCCCTGACAGCTATCCGATTATATAAAGCGACCCAAAATCCGGCGTATCTCGACTGGTTCAAGAAGAACGTGGATTGGTATACGCGAACCGGCATGATCAATACGGACATCTACCAAATCGAGGACGGCACGAAAGACGATTGTACCCCCAACCGCAACGCCCACTACACGTATAACCAAGGCGTAGCCATCGCTGTCTTAGCCGAGATGTATCTCCAAACCAACGATAAATCTTACTTGGAGCTAGCGGAAAAGATCGCCGACGCTACCATTACCACGCGATTGGTAACCGACGAGGGAATTCTCCGAGAAATGAAGCCCGAGATCGATGATAGCAACGACGGTGTCCAATTTAAGGGTATCTTCATCCGTCATTTAGCCTTCCTGTATGAAGTGACAAAGAATCCGGCTTATAAAGATTTCATCTTGAAAAACGCAGAATCCATCATCACGAAAGATTATGACCCCACATCCAAAAGCTTCGGTTGTTATTGGTACGGCCCTTTCCACAAGGAAAGCTCGGCAGCAAACGCCTGCGCTTTGGAGTGCGTGATAGAGGCTTATGAGTTAACGAAATAGGTATCCGGGGAGACGCAGCTTGTCATTATTCACACAGCCAGCGGGCGATATTCCGCTCTGGCTCCCCCGGAGCTGGAACGGATGTCACGTACGGCTCTGGCTCATTGACAAAAAAAACGGGACGGCGGACATCTCCGCCGTCCCGCCCAAAAGAGACAGCCTTATCTCTGTTTGTATTCATGTCAAGGTTGGTTGTTTACTGATAACGGGGCCATATAAACCCTGTTTTTCATATCGTGCACAAACATAAGACTTCTTTTTCACAAAAGAACAAATTCCTTCTTCTTTCTAGAAATACATGCTTTATAACATACCACACTCCCTCTCGGTTGCTAGCGTGGACTTCTATTACAAAGGATAGGCGACGCAGCACGCTACGTCTCCCTCCGCTTTCTTTTTACCAATAATAGGTATCCATAATCTCCTTCATTTTAGGGGTATTCGTGTCCTCATCCTTAACATCTTTCCGCAGCTTCAGCATCTCCTCCTTCATTTGCCGGATAATCTTGGCGTATTGGGGATCGTTGTAAGCGTTGTGATTCTCACGAGGATCGGATTGAAGGTCGTAAAACTCCCATGCTGGTGTCGTGGTCTTATCCTCCGAACCAGTCATATTCAGACGGTCGCCATAGAAAAACATCAGTTTATACCGCTCATTACGGATACCCATATGGGCCGGACGGTTCGAATGTTGGGTCCAATAACGATAATACATCTCCTTACGCCAATCCCTTGGGGTATTTCCTTTCAGATTATTGCGAAAACTATGGCCCTGCGATTCTTTCGGGGTCTTCACGCCTGCGTAATCCGCCAGCAAAGAGGCAAAATCCACGTTCAAGATCATATCCTTATTGCGGGTCCCTGCCGGGATCTCTTTCGGGTAACGGATCACGAAAGGCATACGTAGAGACTCCTCATACATCATACGCTTATCGAAGAAACCATGCTCTCCTAAGAAATAACCTTGGTCGGATACGTACACCACGATCGTATTATCGGCGATTCCCATATCGTCCAGCGCTTTCAATAACTTCCCGATATTATCGTCGATCGTAGCCCCGCAACGCAGATAGTCGCGCACCAATTTCTGGTAAGCGGCGCTACGGGCGGCAGATCGATGCATGCCCTTCGTCGTAAAAGGCAACTCCGGATACCGGCACCACCATTTATCAGGGTCTTGCGACGCCACGTCCCAACGACGAGCCAACTCCTCCAAAGGCTGTCCGGAGAAGGTACGTCCATTCGTCTCCGGCCCCCAATCAAATAAGTTCTCCGGTTCCGGGAAAACAACGCCGTCATACAAATGCCTCATCCGTTCCGGAAAATCCCAAGGTTCGTGTGTAGCCTTGAAATGACAACACATCATGAAAGGCCGGTCCTTATCGGCCTCTTTCATCCAACGGATCGCCTTATCCGTCACGATATCCGTGGAGAAACCTCGTACCCGCTCCCCGAAATTACGCTCACCCGGCCAAGGGTCCGTACAGTTTATGAAAGTAGGGTCCCGGTACTCGCCTTGGTCATGAAACACGGAATAGAAGTCGAAACCTTGCGGTTGCGTTTTCAGATGCCATTTACCGACCAAAGCGGTCTGATAGCCTCCCGCCCGCATTTGCTTGGCGATATTATCCTGCTCCGGATCAAAGGAATCACTTAACGTGTAAACACCGTTCACGTGACTATAGGCTCCGGTCAAGATCGCCGCACGACTAGGGGAAGAGATCGAGTTCGTACAAAAACAATTATCTAACACGCAGCCCTCCGCAGCCAAGCGACGGATATTCTCGTTCCGGGCATAATCACCCAACACCCCCCCGTAAATGCCCCAAGACTGGGAAGTATGATCATCCGAAAGGATAAACAAGATATTGGGACGTTCCTCTTGCGCCGGTTTATCGGCGGCAAAGAGGAACTGCCCGTTCCCCGAAAGACAACAGGCAGTCATTCCGATACTTATGATCGATTGTTTCATAGGTCATGACGTTTTTTCCCTTGTACTAGACCCGGTTCCCTACGCTCCGTTCCCTTTACGCGCGTTAGGTTATCCCCTAACTCATGACGTTTCAGGTCGGCGATCTTCATCAACTTCGCGGCTTCCTCAGGATACTGGGTGATCACGTTATAACGCTCTCCCGGATCACGGCGCAAGTCGTACATCTCCGGTTTCATGATCTCCAGATTCGTCAACTTACCCGGCTGGCCGTCGTTTCCCGGCTCATAAGCCCCGTAAGTAACGTATTTATGAGGGAATACCAGCTTAAACATACCGTCCGTGACAGCCTCCAAGTCATTCTTGTTATAATAATAGACAAAGGATTCACGAGGATTCGCATCTTTCTTGCCCTCTATCAATGATAAGATACTAACGCCATCAATCTTGCGAGTAGGCAGCGGGGCCTGCGTGATCTCAGCAAACGTAGGAAGAAGGTCGATATTAGAAGCTAACTTATTACAAGTCGTGCCCGGCAACGTCTTACCTTTCCAGTACATGATACAAGGAACCCGGTTACCACCATCAAAGGTCGTAGCCTTTGCCTCACGTAACCCACCGGCTGAACCGGCATGATTCCCGTAATTGGTCCAAGGGCCATTATCGGAAGTCAAGATCACCAACGTATTATCTTCCAAGCCCAGCTCACGCAATGTCTTGAATATCTCACCTACACTCCAGTCGATCTCCATCATCACGTCGCCATATAAACCCTGCTCGCTCTTTCCCTTGAATTTATCGGAAACGGCCAACGGTACATGGGGCATATTATGAGCCAGATACAAGAAGAAAGGCTTATTCTTATTCTTCTTGATGAAATTAACAGAACGGGTGGTATAATCCGTAGTCAACCGTGTTTGGTCCGTATTATAACCGATAATCTCGTTTCCGTCATAAGTCGGCAAATCCGGGAAATTAAAGACCTCACCTTGTTGCGGGTGGAATGGCCACATATCGTTAGAATACGGCAAACCATAATACTCATCGAAGCCATTTTGCAAGGGAAGAAATTCCTTTTGGCTACCTAAATGCCATTTACCGAAGATAGCGGTACTATATCCTTTCTGTTTCAATACCTCTGCGATCGTCATCTCATCCGGATGGATTCCGTAGTTCGAATCCGGTCCCGGAGCGCCGGCGAAACCGATACGATTCGGATAGCAACCGGTCAACAAACCAGCACGAGACGCTCCACTAATCGGCTGTCCCGCCAAGAAGTGTGTAAAACGAACGCCTTCCGCCGCCATTTTGTCGATATTCGGAGTGGTATATCCATAAGCCCCATTAAAAGAAAAATCTCCGTAACCCACATCATCCAAATTGATTAGGACGATATTCGTGTAATCAGCGGCTATGCCTGCCATTGAAAAAGCTGAGGCGGCCGTCAGTAACATTAGTTTATTCTTCATGATATTATTTATTGATATATTGGCTTTGAAGTGCCATCCTGTGTTTGGCACTTCAAAGATAACAGTTTTTAATTTATCCAAGAATTAATCCCAGTTCGGATTTTGCTCCAAATTAGGGTTCAAGACTGTTTGGTTATAAGGGATCGGCCATAAATAATCTCGTTTCGGATTAAAAGAACGTTTCACGACTTCTATTCCATCATAATTATGCATCATACCATTATTCTCTTTCTCGGCGGTTTTCCAACGCAAGATATCCGAATAGTAGAGTCCTTCAAAGGTCAACTCGATACGGCGTTCACGGCGGATTACCTCACGCATCTGATCTTTCGTCAAACCTTTTGGTACTTCCGGCATATTGATATCCGGACGCCTACGCAATTGGTTGATGGCATCATAAACTGACTGATCAGGACCACTCGCCTCATTCTGCGCCTCGGCATACGTCAACAGAACTTCCGCATAACGAATTAAAATGAAATTGAAAGCCGAACGTTCTACTAAAGGAATCGTTACATCATCCTCATAAGAAGTGTATTTCTTCACACCGAAACCCGTAGTCGCCACATCTTCTTTTGTGATCGTCTTTCCTAAATACGGATAACCGATGCAAACGATCGATTTCAATAAACGAGGATCTCTGTTCTCATACGGACGAGTCGGATCATAAAGCGGTGACTCTTCTATCGTCTTCCCGTCAATACAGAGATATGTATCAACCAGTTCCTTCAAGGGAGCCGGACGATTCAAGCGCCAGATATTCTGATCATAATCCGTTGGATACTCCGGCAATTTCGCTTCTATATCAAAGATTACCTCACAATTATATTTATTATCTTCGCTAAAGAAATGACGATAATCATTGAATAATTGATAAACGCCAGACTCCATTACCTGCTTAGCAGCTTGGGCCGCCTCCGCCCAACGAGAATTATATAATAAAGTACGGGCTTTTAACGCTAACGCAGCACCTTTTGTCGCACGTCCCAAGTCTGAGCTAGCATAGGTGTCCGGTAGCACGGCAGCGGCCTCCTCCAAATCCTTGACAATCTGATTCACTACCTCGTCCTTGGAATTGCGAGGTAATTCGGCTTGCTCATCCGCATTGGGAGCATCTATAATCAGTGGCACACCTCCGAATTTATCGACCAGACTTAAATAATAGAAAGCTCGTAAGAACTTGGCTTCACCCACCATCTTCGCCTTCTCCGACTCATCCATATCAACACCTCCGACATTAGCGATGAAAGTATTCGTACGGCCAATACCAACGTAACAGTTCTTCCATAAACTTCCGATTAGAGCCGTAGTAGACAAATGTTCACCCTTTCCAATCGCTTGCGTACCATTCGCCTCGTTATAAGGCATCGCATTCGCTGTCAGCATATCGAATTCCATCGTATGCAATGAACGCCAAGGTTTCAATGCGTTGTAACATCCCATTATACCGGCGCTCGCATGCTCTTTTGTCTTCCAGAATGTTTCCGTGGAATATTGATCGGAAGGATCTACATCCAACCAGCTATCACAAGCGATTAAACTCATACAAGCGACAGCGACACATATCATCTTATATATTTTACGTCTCATATTATTATTCCTTATTATTTAAAATGTGACATTAACACCTGCCGTATAAGTCCGTACAGACGGATAGGCATACCAGTTGCTTCCCTTCAAGTTCTTCTCCGGATCAAAATCCTTCATCGGAGAGAACGTGAATAAGTTTTGCGCATTGACAAAGACCTTTAATCTCTTAACCACACCGCTTTTCAAGAAAGAGGCCGGTACGTTATAAGAAAGTTGCAAGTTCTTCAAACGTAAATAAGAGGCATTTCTCAACCAGAAATCATTTGTACGGAAATTCTCGTTCAAGCATCCTTCATACGTAGTCAAGATAGGCAATGTAGCGCTGGTTCCCCGCTCGGGAGTCCAAGCATCCGTCAACCATTGTTCCGGCAAACCACAACCAAACCATAAAGGAGTAGCACCAATGCGGTCTCCATATGTATAGACATCAGTTACACCTTGGAAGAAAGCGCCCAGATCCCAATCCTTATATCCTAAGTTGATATTGAATCCATAAGTTATCTTAGGAATCACACCACCACGTATCTGGCGGTCATCTTCGGTAATTTTCCCATCTCCATTCGTATCCTCAAACTTCAGATATCCCGGTTTAGTAGCTGCGGTTTGATACGGACTATTCTTGATTTCCTCCTCAGATTGGAAAATACCGATAGCATGAAGCATATAATAAGAATCGATAGGCTTTCCTTCTTCCAAGATAAACATTCCATCAATGATTGTTTGCCCCTTCAAGCTAACGATCTTATTCTTGATAAAGGTCATATTTCCATTTACCTCGTAACGGAAGTCCCCGATATTGTTCCGATACCCCATATTCAACTCGAAACCTTTATTGCTCACCTCGCCGATATTACGGATCGGGCCATCCAGACCACCTACTTGATCCGGCAAAGTAACCTTTCGCAAGATGTCGGAAGTACGTTTATCAAAGAACTCGAAAGAGAAATCTAAGTTTCCGTTTAACAAGCTAGCGTCAATACCGACATTCGTCATGGTCGTTGTCTCCCATGTGATGTTCGGATCGTTATAGGCGGTAATAGCCGCTCCGGATTGCATCGCTCCATTCAACGGGTAGTTATAATCCGTAATTGAACCATCATTTTTTATCACCTTCAAGTTCATTAGGTCCACGTAACGGAACAAATCGATACGCTCGTTACCCAATTGTCCCCAAGAAGCTCTCAATTTCAGATTATATATCCAAGGAATATCTTTCATAAACTCTTCCTCGCTCAAACGCCATCCGGCAGAGAATGATGGGAAAATACCCCAACGATTTCCTTTGGCAAAACGAGACGAACCATCATAGCGAAAGTTACCCTCAAATAAATAACGATCCTTATAACCATAATTCACCCTACCAAAGTAAGACATCAAGACTGATCTCGAGGAAGTACCCGCTACACTCGGATTACTAGAACCTGCGTTTAATTCGTGCAACTCGTTCCCTAAGAAACCTTCTACCTTAGCGGAAAACTCAGTCTTATCATCGCTCTCAAAACTATAGCCAGCCAATACTTTTACGTCATGGGCATCATTGAACTTCTTGCCCCAAGATAAAGTATTGAATACTGTAACTGCCAAGTCATTCTTATCACCTTTATAGGCATGGCGTGTATTCTGACCGTCATAAACCACTCGTTTCTCCTCATTGGTCTTCAACTGATATTCGTATACATCAGGCGCAAAACGAGATTGCAGATAATCATATTTGTTTAAACCGACATTCAAGTTATAAACGATATCAAACGGAAGCTTATATTCCGCAGACAAATTCGCCAACATACGCAAGGACTTATGCTTGTTCTCGCCCTCATCGGCCAACGCCAACGGATGGCGATAGATATTATGCCCAGGAGTACGGATAAAGGTATCCGCATAGCGACCATCGGCCGTATAAGTCGGGTGGAAAGCCTGCGCTTTATAAGTCATCTCCACTAAGTTTGCCACACCCGCTACCGGCTCATTATAGATCTGATAATGCGCATTGATATTAGCGCCGATCTTCAAACGGCTATTTACCTGAGCAGTCGTATTCACAGCTAAGGTATATTTATTGGAATCCGTTCCACGCAATACTCCATTTTGATCACCATAGCCTAAAGATACGGAATACGTATATTTATCATCACCTCCGGAGAAACGCATGTTATGCTCCATAATAAAGGCATTATTATACATAATATCCAACCAATTATTCTGCGGATACATAATCGGGTCTGTTAACATACCTTGTTTGTACTCCTCGATTAACGCATCAGAATAATCCACCGTTAGTTTACCTTCGTTCCGTTGCGCTTGGTTTCTCATTTCCATAAACACGACCGGATCATATACGAAGTTAGGCAGATAGGTAGCCTGCTGCACGCCGAAATAGTTATTATAATCGACGGTAAACTTACCTTTCTTTCCCCCCTTTGTCTTTACCAAGACAACGCCATTCGCCGCACGAGAACCGTAGATAGCGGAAGAAGCCGCATCTTTCAATACGGAAATACTCTCAATATCATTCGGATTTACCGCTTCCAACGGGAACTCGATGCCATCCACCAAAATCAATGGATTATTATCGTTCAAGGTTCCCTGACCACGAATACGAATCGTCGCCCCGTCCGCTCCCGGCTGAGCACCCGCTTGATTTACGTAAACACCTTGCGTACCTTGCAACGCTTGGGTCGAGTTGGTGATCGGACGATTCTCCAACGTCTCCGCATCCAAAGAGGAGATCGCTCCTGTTAAATTCACTTTCTTCTGCGTTCCGTAACCTACAACCACAACCTCATCCAACTTCTGGGTATCCTCGGACAGGCTGACCATTACTTTCGAAGAATTACCAACCTCGACCGTACGATCCGTATAACCAATAAAAGAAACTACCAAGATCGCATTGTCCGGTACTTCCAGACTGAAGTTTCCATCAATATCCGTAATCGTTCCGTTCGTAGTGCCTTTAACGACAACATTCGCCCCGATAATGGGTTCTCCCAAGGCATCTTTTACTTGCCCGGTAATCTTTCGTGGCGAAGACTGGAATAAGGCATTCGGATGTGAGACACTTGAAACACTCTTTGACTTAATTATAATCTGCCGGTCTACAATCTCATATTGGTATCCCGTATTTTTCAAGGCTTGCTCTAAGACCTCCTCTAACGAAGCATTATTTGCTTTTACACTCGTTTTCCTATTTACATTTACTTGATTATCATTCAAGAAGAACGTGTACTCACTATTTTTCTCTATTTCTTTTAGCACTTCCGATATACTGCAATCCTGTTTATTCATGGAAAGCTTATAATTCTGTCCATAGGTAGAAGCGGATACAGTGCATGCGAAAGCCAAGGATAACAACGCACTTATCTTCATGACTCGGTTTACTTTTCTGATTTTTTTCATAACTTTGTAATGTTTCTGATGAATAAATTAGCAGGTGTGTCGGCCTCTCAACTCCTAACGCCTGCCGTCAAGAACATTTGATCAGGAGGAGAAACCTAGTTTTTCCTCCTGTTTTTTATTAGACTCAAGAACTGTTAACAAGCATATCTCCTAGAATTTAACGTTAGACACTCATTTATCTCCCTTTATATATAGTTCATATTCATTGTCTTTCTCTCTGTATTTAATGGGCGACGTATTGCTCAGCATAAACAGGATTCGCTCCAAGGACTCATCCCGTACCTTAAACGTAAACCGATATTTCTCCGCTATCTCCTTCGGGCACTTTATCTTCCGCCCGAACCAAGGCTCCAGACGGGTAAGGATCATGCTCAAGCGTTCGTTCTCAAAACTGAGGACACCGTTACGCCAACCCGAATACTCCTCGGCATTAACCGTCTTAACTCTAACGGTATTCGCTTGTTTGTCGAAAACCAACATCTCGTTCGGGTTCAATATCACCTCACGCCTGTTCTTCACATTGGGACCTCCCAAGCCAATCTTCACCTTACCGTTTAACAGGATCGTCTCCAACTTGCTCTCGGAATCATAATTGAAAACCTCGAAGGCCGTGCCCAAGGCCGTTACATCCATGTTCTTGGTATGCACGGTAAATGGTCTTTCCCGATCTTTCGCCACGTCGAAGAAGGCTTGCCCTTTTAATTCCACATCACGGGTCTTGCCATCGAAACTCTTTGGGTAGATCAATTGGCTATTCGGCCCCATTCTCACGGTCGTGCCGTCCGATAAGGAAACCGACTCTATGCAACGGACACCGGAGGCCATTACATATATATATTGATCTTCTTTCGTATGAGACCAATAAACTACGCTTCCTACACCTAAAAGTAGCAATATGGAGGCGGCTATCGCCGTAATCTTATAGACCCAGAGTTTACGGACACCGTTTGTCGCCATTGTCCGGGCTATGATTCGTTCCCACATGCGATTCCCCACCACGGGATTCACGCGATCCGCAGCCTCGTCCCATTGGGAACGCATACGCTCTTCCACTTTTGGGTCACACAGCAAACGTTGCCGATCTTTCTCATCCAGAGCATTTCGCATCAACTTCTTCAATATCGTTCTCGTATCTTCGCTCATGTTTATTATTCTTGTTCTATTTATAAATACACGCCACGACTCCCTCCCCCCTATTGGAAGATAAAAAAATTCGCTTAGGTTAATCAAATTCAGATAAGATACCCAAATACGATTGAAAAATAATCATGCCTAAAGCCTCAAGTACAATTAAATGTCCATTACTTATAGGTACTCTTTAAAATTATCTTTACGAAATTGTATTTTATCAGTATCTTCCTTGCTTTCCATCCTTATATTTCCGTCCTTTGTATTCAATGAAATTGGTTGCCGACGGTGTCGGCAGTATTTCCGACGCCGTCAGCAATATTTCCGACAGCGTCAGCAGCATTGCCGAGGGCGTCGGCAACCGATTTCATCAAATAGAAACGCCAAAGAGATAAACGTTAAATCTCCGAGGCATCCTATACATTATCCATTTAAATAACGAGAAAATCATGGGAAAACCAAGAAGTGGCATCCAAGTCAGTATTTATAATACACCGGGCAATGAACAACGCGGGCCAACATCCTGCGCACGAGTCATCACCAGAGATACCAAACGCATGAACGATATATGTGAGTATATTTCCGAATGCTCATCCGTCACCTCCGCCGACATAAAAGGTGTATTGGAGGCGCTTACTTCCTATATCGGCAGGGAATTATCCTATGGGTACAGCGTGGAACTGGAAGGATTGGGACATTTCTCGCCATCGGTAAAAAGCAAAGAAGTAACGGACCAGAAAGGAAATACTAAATCAAGCGCTAGCATACACGGCGTTAACTTCCGCTGCTCTCCCCGACTGAAGGAGATGGTAAAAAAGAACGCCCCCATCTTGGTTAAACGGGAAAATCTGCCCAAAACGGGAATTGAGGGAAGGAAGGCTAAGATGTTATCTTATCTAGAAAGAAACTCATATATAAATCTCACCGATTACGCCGGCTTGAACAATTGTACCCGCTACCGTGCGAGCGAGGATATCAAGCAATTTATCAAGGATAACGTAATAGCCAGCGTAGGATATCGAACACACCGGATTTATGTGCTGCCTGAAAAAGAAGACGAGCAAAACTAAAACTTAGGACGAAAAACAACCACAATCGTTATTATTTATCAAAGAAGAAAGACTATCTTTGCCGTGCTACCGATAATGGGGTTAAAGCGATAATCCCTGTGTGGCACTAATTATAAATACGGCATTTTAAGATATTATTCCCTTCGTGTAAATTATCCCCGTAATTAAGAAATCGGAATAATAGCAACTAAATGCCCATGCTAATTGTATATACTCAAATATATATAATAAAGCATGGGCTGTTGTCTATTATCGATTTCAAGGGTATGGGGATACCCTACACGTTGGGTAGTAGCGACAGTTCCATGCTTTTTTATGATATCGTCGCTACATCATATTTATTCACGATAAAATACTTTTGAATATATTATGACAAGGCTAGACGTAAAAGAACAAATTCCCGATCAGGAGGTGACATCCTCCAAAGACAGTATATATATTAATGTACAAAGCCTGAAAGAGTATTCACGGCATATTATCGCCATGGCTAATGAATTTGACCGCCAAAAAGCCGTTATAACCAAGACCGAACTACAAATGACCTCTCTTTTACGAACCTGTCGCCAACAAGAGTTAGAGCTTAGATCCCTGAAACTAGAGAACCTACGGTTATTGAGAACGATAAAAGACTTATCGGGAAAAGAAATCTCACCTAATATCTATCTTCCCCATGAATTACCCCTAATCATTACGGACGATATCATGAATGTACTCTCCTTATCTCTCGTGAGCGATTTTGACCTAGACACCCGAACGATAAACATGTTACGAAAAATGGAAATCTATACATTGGAAGATCTGCTGCGATACACGAAAGATAAAGGACTACAAGTCCTACTAAAATACAGGGGATTCGGCGCTCATTCCTTAGCCCTCTTGAAGGAGAGCCTGATAAAAAAAGGCGTATTCGAACGCAGTGGCACTTCCGGACTCTATAAATACGTGACCTAGGAAAGCGCTAGATAAACCAGATAAGTAACATGATATTTTTCTTCAAGAACTTCAAGGCTTCGCTGATCTGGTTCTCAACGGTCTTCTCCGAAATATTGAGTTGGAAGGCTATCTCTTTATAGCTTTTATGCTCCTTCCGGCTTAGATTAAAGATAACCCGGCGTCTTTCCGGCAATTCCTCTATCAAATGATCGATATACTCCCCCAAGTTATAGGCGGTGATCTCTTCCTCTAAGTCGTAGGAGGTCTCCATAGCGGACAAGACCGTCATTTTATAAAAGTCCTCGTTCACGTTCTTCCGGTGCTGATTAAAGATCAAGTTACGGGTGATGACAAACAGAAGCCCCTTGAAGTTATCATCCTCCCGGATGAATTCCCTCGACTCCCAGACCTTGATAAACACCTCTTGTACCACATCCTCGGCCACATCCCGATTATTCAAATAAAGCCCGCAGAAATGATAAACCTTTTCCCAATATTGTTTATACAACATCGAAAAAGCCTCCCTATCTCCTTCTTTCAACGACTTTATAATTTGTCTCTCTTTCATTTAGCATCACATATCGTTTCGCAAAGATAATAAAATCATATACTAATAAAAGTTAATGATATCCCAGTTCTCCCGGACTTCTTTGTACTATTAATATAGCACGAGAAATAATGGAAGAAGAAAACAAACATATAAGCGATTTATTAATCCGATACGTAAATGGACTCTATACACGGAACGATATAGAGACCTTGCGGAAGTTAGCCTCATCCATAACGGAGCGAGCAGAATTAGAAAGCGAAATGGACCGGGTCTGGAACGAAGCGCAGGACTTACCTCAATCCGATTCCCATAATCATCTGCTTTATAAGAAGGAGGCGCAAGACCTGTTGGATAAGACACGTAAAAGAGAAAGAAGAATCTCCCTATCCACTTTCATCAAGTATGCGGCGAGCATAGCGATTATCGTTTCCATCGGATTCGGAGCGAAACTATACCTAAATCATTCAGCGAAGCAGCATACATCTGCTAGCGACCATCTCCTAACGGAAATAAGCGTCAATCATGGCGAACATAAGCAAGTCACCCTTCCCGATGGCACGGTCGTTCATCTAAACGCCGGTACCGTCATGCGATACCCAACGGAATTTACCTCTGACATCCGTTTGGTAGAAATGGAAGGAGAAGCTTTTTTCAATGTCATGAGAGACGAGGGCAAGCCCTTCATCGTCCGTACCCGACAAGCCGACGTAAAAGTACTCGGAACCTCTTTCAACGTAAAAGCCTATCAAGAGGATGAGTTGATGGCCGTCAGCGTTCGGACCGGAAAAGTTGAGGTGGATATGCCCGAAAGCGTAATGCGCCTATTACCGAACGAGCAAGTAATCGTGAATAACGCGAATGGAGAGATCCTTAAAAAGAACGAGGACGTCCAAAAAGTAACGGCATGGTTGCAAGGCGGCCTTTATTTTAACCGGACACCTATTAGTAGCGTTGTACATGATCTGGAACGGATGTATAATCAAGCGATCGTACTCGATCCGAATAGCGTATTCGACGATTACATCTATGGCGAGCACGACAATAAAAGTCTGAAAGCCGTACTGAACGTGATTCAATATTCAACCGGCATCCGATACCGGACGGAAGGAAACCGGATCGTGTTATACAAAACGAGTTATTAACCTTAAAATCGATTTGTCATGAAAGATACGACCTAAGCATAGCCACATAAAAAAGGGAAACCGACCTCTGACCTTCGATCTCCCTTTATCTTTCCCGATATGTACACCCTTGGATTGGACCCCCTTGGAGATTACAGAAATCGGACTGTTTTTAAAAGTGTATAAAAACAACCTTTAAACATACAAAATTATGAACTTTCCAACTATTACTAGGTATAATTGGATGTGTTGTTCTATTATTTTAGTTTTTTTAGCGTTAAGCTCCCCTAAGCCTCTGCAAGCCCAAGAAAATCAAAAAGAAAGAATAACGATTCAAGTAAAAAACCAACCCATACAAAAAGTCTTCGATGATTTGTCGAAGCAGACAGGATTAAAGTTTTTCTATGGAGAAGCCATAGCGAACCGGAACGTACAAGTTAACCTAAAGTTCAAGAACGCTCCCATCAACAGCGTATTGAACGAGATCACCCGGCAAGCCAATCTTTATTTTAAGCGAGAGAATAACACGATAGCCGTCAGTCTCGGAAACGCGGGCAACGCCTCCGTTCCAGTGACACAAGACCGGAAAGTGACCGGTATCATTACAGATGAACGGGGCGAACCGATCATCGGGGCGAACGTCGTGGTAAAAGGTACGTCCAAAGGGACAGTTACCGACCTGAACGGTGAGTATAGCATCGAGGCGAACGGTAAATCGATCCTGCTCATATCTTACATCGGCTATTTATCGGAAGAAGTGGCCGTAGGCAACAACAAGACCCTTAATATCCAGCTAAAGGAAGACGCCCAAAAGCTTGACGAGGTAGTCGTGATTGGTTACGGAACACAGAAACGAAGCAATCTTTCCGGAGCGATCTCGAAAGTCACCTCTGAGGTTATCGAATCTAAGCCCGTGACCAACGTGCTATCCGCCTTGCAGGGAGAAATACCGGGGATGGTTATCCAACGAAGCTCCGGCCAGCCGGGTAACGAGGACTTTAAGATGAACATACGTGGAGTCTCATCCGCTAACGGAGACAGTGCCCCGCTGGTTTTAGTAGATGGTATTCCCGGTGATATCAATATGATCAATCCGCAGGATATCGATGCCATCTCCGTCTTAAAAGATGCCTCCGCCTCTATTTACGGAGCACGGGCCGCAGGCGGCGTTGTCTTGATTACGACCAAGAAGGGAGCGACCGGCGCACCTAAGATCACTTACAATGGAAACTTGTCGATCTCCAAGATGACCGGTATGATGAAAGCGCCAACCAATTATGAGATGGCGATCATGGACAACGAGGCCAATATCCATAACGGCTCCGCCCCTATGTATACGCAAGAGCTTCTGGATAGGATCTTGTCCAACGACCCGAATCCGATCGATCACCCGTTGTATGGAGGATGGAAATTGTTCTTTACGAACACGGACTGGATGGACGAGCTGTTGAACAACGGCGTTCAGCATAAGCACAATCTCACTATCTCCGGTGGCGGCGAGAAATCCAATTATTATTTATCCGCCGGTTATAGCAAGCAATTCGGAGTCGTAAAATATGCCGACGACAATAACACCAAGTATAATCTACGTATGAACTACGATTATAGGATCACGGATTGGTTAAAGCTGGAAACCAAAGTAGCCTTGGACAATAATAAACGTACCGATGTAGGCAGCAACGGAGCGTGGGTAATCGGTGAGGCGATTCTGGATATGCCTAACCACCCGGTCTATAATGCCGATGGTAACTTCTTCACCCAAGGAGGCTGGAGCAATGCCGTAGCGTTGGCCAAAGAGAGCGAGACCGCCACGTTCAAGACCCGGGAGATGAATGGTAATTTCAGGTTAATCGCCAACATTATCGACGGACTGACCTTAACCGCCCAAGCCGGTGTTAATTATAAGAACAAGAACAATGAGGACATAGCGAAAGCGATCCCTCTTTATACATGGGACAATAATATCACCTACTACACCGGAGCGGGAAGTCCGGAGCAGTCTGCCGTGGATCGCACGACAGAAGAGACCGTTTACCAAAATTACACGGCCTACTTGAATTACGATAAGAACTTCGGCCCGGACCACCATCTGGACGCCATGTTAGGTATGGCCTACGAGACGGAGGAAGTCCGCATGTTCATGGCACGCCGTGATAACTTCATCTCGGATGAGCTGTGGGAGCTTAACCTCGGAGGCACGGGAAATATGAAGAACGACGCCAAAGCCGAGCATTGGGCTACCGGCTCTACCTTCGCCCGCCTAGGCTACAGCTTTAAGAACAAGTACATTCTGGAGACAAACTTCCGTTATGACGGTAGTTCCCGTTTCGCCCCCGGCAACCGGTGGAGGATGTTTCCCGGAGTCTCCGCCAGCTGGCGTATCTCTCAAGAAAACTTCTTGAAAAACTCCAAGGTATTCAATGAGCTGAAGTTAAGAGCATCATACGGACAGACCGGAAACCAAGAAGGTATCCGCCTGTATGACTATATCCAGTTGCTAAAGTTTAGGGACGATGGCTGGGGAACTAAATTAATCTATCCGTTCGGAAACGGTTCCCAAAGCCAAGCCATGGGCTTAGACGTATTGGCCGGGGTAGACCGGACATGGGAAATTCTGGAGAATGTCAACGTGGGTGTCGATGCCGCTTTCCTTGATTCCCGCCTCGGCTTCTCGTTTGATTATTTCGTGAAGATGAATAATAATATGTTAATTCCGGTAACTTATCCCAGCATGTTAGGCGCGGAGGCACCCTACTCGAACTCGGGTAAATTACGCACGAACGGCTTCGAGTTGACATTGAACTGGACCGACAAGATCGGCAACGTTGAATACTCTGCCCAATTCCAGTTGACCGACGCCGTGAACAAATTAGTTGAATACGGAGGTGCCGATACCTATAAACTAGGATTGAACGAGACCCGGGAAGGTTATCCCATGAATTCCTATTTCGCTTACGTATACGATGGCGTGATCAAGGACCAAGCGGATCTCGACGCTTATAAGAAACTAGAGGGCGTACCTTCCAATATCGGCATCGGAGACGCGAAGTTCAAGGATTTGAACGGCGACGGTAAGATCTCCACCTACGGTGATAAAGATGGGGATGACGGCGACGCCGAATACGTTGGCTCCACCACTCCCCGCTATTCCTTCGGATTGAATCTGGGCGCTAAATGGAATAACTTCGATATCAGCGTATTCTTCCAAGGAGTTGCCAAGCGCACCTTGTTCCGTGAAGGAGACTTCGCCATGCCTTAGAGCGACTGGTGGAGATACCCGCCTCAGTTCTACTACGGCCAGACATGGAACGAGGATCGCCCGGACGCCTATTATCCCCGCTTGACGCATGGGGAGATCCGGCATTGGAATTATCAGGCATCCACCCTGCAAAAGATCAACGCCGCCTACATTCGCCTAAAGAATATCCAGATAGGCTACACGCTCCCCAAAGGTGCGTTACAGAAACTAGGCATCGAACGGACACGCTTTTACGTAAGCGGACAGGATCTATTCGAGATACATAACGTAAAAGGAGGATGGGACCCCGAGTCGGACAAAGCCGGATTCAATTATCCGTTCCAACGTTATTATTCTTTCGGTATTGACTTAACTTTCTAAGGTTCCACGAAAAAACAAATTAGCAGTATGAGACGATTTAATATAATTATAGCGCTATCGGCCACACTCGGGCTATCTAGTTGCGACTTGGATATGACACCTATGGATCAAGTGTCCGACGCCGTATTTTGGCAAAAGCCTTCCGATTTCGAGTTGGCCGCCAATGATTTTTACTTCAGCCTGATGGAGGCCTCCCAATATATAGATAAGAACTCGGATATCGCTTTCGGTTCGGGGGCGGACGACGTAAGCGATGGTTCTTATTTAGCACCGGTCAATTCGGATGATTGGGATGAGCCTTGGAAATTCATCCAATCCACTTCCTATCTGCTCAAGAAAGCGGAGGAGTCTGGATTGACCGATGACGAGATCGGACGCTGGAAAGCTGAGGCCCATTTCTTCCGGGCCTACAACTACTGGAAACTGGTCAAATTCTACGGAGGGGTTCCCAAGATAGAGATTCCCTTGAATACCTCCTCGGAACAGCTTTACACGCCTCGCTCCTCCCAGCAGGAGATCATTGATTTTATCATCGACGATCTCGATAAGGCGATTCCTTTGCTTCCCAAGCAAAGCCAGTTGACTACCGAGGAATTGGGCCGTACCACGCAAGGGGCCGCCTTAGCGTTAAAAGCCCGCGTATCCTTGTACGAGGGAACTTGGGAGAAATACCATCAAGGCTCCAACGCCGATATGTATATCCAATCGGCCATCGATGCCGCCCAAGCCTTAGTGGATTCCAAGGAATACGCCTTGTTCCGGGATAAAGGGAAGGAAAGCTATAAATATCTACATATCTTAGAGGGGGATGATAGCAAGGAGGTCTTATTGGCAAGGCGTTATTATAAATTGAGAGTGACCCATAACTGGACACGGGAACTTTGGTTCGGTGCCATGGTTCCTACAAAAAACCTTGCGGATATGTATTTATGTAACGATGGTCTGCCCATCGATAAATCTCCTTTATTTAAGGGATTCCAATACCAGACGAGTGAATTCGAGAACCGGGACTCCCGTATGGAGCAGACGTTTATCGTTCCCGGTAGCGAGGTCTTTTTCGAGGGAGGTCTCTGGACACCTACCTATCCGGGATTTGTAGGGAATAGCGCTACACGCACAGGCTATATGATCCGTAAGTTCTTGGATGAGACATTGGATGCCGCTCAATTCATCGGCGAATACGACTTCAAGGAGTTTCGTTACGCCGAAGTCCTGCTGATCCTCGCCGAGGCTTTATACGAGAAGAACGGACAAATCACGGACGATCAGTTAGACATCACCATCAATGATCTGAGAAACCGGGCGAATATGCCTCACCTAACCAACGCTTTCGTCTCCGTCAACGGCCTGAATATGCTGGAAGAGATCCGGCGTGAGAGAACCGTGGAACTGGCATTCGAAGGATATCGCCGGGACGACCTACGTCGTTGGGGCACGGCGGAAACGGTTCTTCCCCTTGCGATCCGTGGCGTGAAATTCGTGGGTACGGAGTATCAACAGAAATTCCCGGAGTTGGTGATCGGGCAGGATATACAGGTGGATAGCGATGGCTTTATCATCGCCCAACCCGCATCCGCCCGCAAGTTCCAGACACCGAAGCATTGGCTATCCCCGATCCCTTTGCAACAGGTACAATTGTCGAAAGGAACCTTGGAACAGAATCCGGGCTGGTAAGGGTTTTTCCAAGAATAAGCGACTATATATATGAGGGTAGGCCCTACCTATACGAGAAGGGAGGGCCTACCTATCTGGGAGGGGAATCCCATTTAAATATGAATTATCTTAAATTTTTATAGCATGAAGAAATACTTTTTAGCGGTAGCTAGTTTTTTTATTTATTCTCATATCAGTCTAGGCCAAGTGTATCCGGGGCAGATGGATTCCACGTTTGTCCCTGTACGGAGTCACCACTATGACCCGGAGTTAACATTTGATTTTTGCGTGAATGAACCCGCTTGGAGCAATCAGGCGGGTATCCATTCCGCCTTCGGATCGACCGACCGGCTTTATTTCCGGAAGGAAGTACCCGTAAACCATGACAACGATTTATCATCTTCCTACTCTACGGCCGTTTGGAGGGGGGAAAGAGCGAATGCCCAGATATTGGTATGGTCGTCAGAAGCATTGGAACAAGTACGTGTCTCTACGCAAGACTTGAGGAGCGCCGAGGGAAACATCATCCCGAAAGATCGGATTACCTTCGAGTTGGTGCGTTACGTATTGTCCAATTATCCGTATGCCGAGAAAAAAGCCATCTGCGGGGAATCTCCCTACAAATCCGGCTTCTTGATGCCAGACCGTTTCGAGACGCTGGACCGCTTCGATCTCCCTTCCCAAACCACCCGTCCGGTATGGATGATGGTGGATGTGCCGAGAGGAACCGCTCCCGGTACGTATAAAGGCAAAGTGGAGGTACGGGCGAAAGGCAAGGCTCCTCAACTATTGAATCTGGAGATCGTGGTGCAAAACCAGTTGCTCCCCTATCCGAAAGACTGGAAATACCGTCTGGACCTATGGCAGAACCCGTGGGCCGTGGCATGGTACAATCACGTGGAACCGTGGTCACCAGAACATAAGATGCTTCTCAAGCAGCATTTGAAGCATTATGCCGACGCGGGTGGTACCTACATCACGACTTATGGAGTACATTCTCCTTGGTCCGATAACTCCTATATGATCGAGGGGGGCATGATCGAGTGGATCAAGAAAGCGGACGGCACATGGGCCTTCGACTACAAGATCTTCGACGAGTACGTAGAATTAGCGATGGAATGTGGCATCAACGAGGCAATCACCCTCTATACCCCGATTCCTTGGGGATTCCGTCACCGCTATAAGGACGAGGCTACGGGCGATTATTCTTATATCAACTGGGCGCCAAGCTCGGAGGAATTCAAGAAGATGTGGAATATCTTCCTCACGGATTTCAAGTTCCATCTAGAAGCTAAAAGCTGGTTGGACATCACCTATATCGGAATCAACGAGAATCCGATGGAAGAGACCTTAGCGGCTATCAATGTCGTGCGCAACCATGATAAATGCTGGAAGATCACTTACGCCGGCAATTGGCATAAGGAATTGGACGGACTGCTGGACGATTATTCTTTCCTTTACGGAGAGGAACCTACCATCGCCGAGCAAAAGGCACGGGCCGCCACCGGACGCACGTCCACCGTATACGTATGCTGTAACCCGCCGATCCCGAACAACTTCGTGTTCTCACCTCCTATCGAGGGACGTTGGATCAGTTGGTATGTAATGGCGTATGGGTACGACGGCTTCTTGCGATGGGCTTACGACGCTTGGCCGGAAGATGCCGATCGCGACGCACGTCATGGCTCTTGGGCAGCAGGCGATTGCTACATGGTATATCCGGGAGGCAAGAGTTGCATCCGCTTCGAGAAGATGAGAGAGGGTATCGTGGATTTCGAGAAGGTCCGTATCTTACGGGAACTGACCGCCCAATCGGGTAACGCGCAAGCCCAAGGCTTATTGAAGCAGCTAGACCAACATTTGTCTATCTTCCCGAAAGAGAAAGAGTTCGATGAGAACAAGATCTCGGCGGATGTACGTAAGGGTAACCTCATCATCCGTCAACTGTCCGATCTTTTGGCGAAATAATGGGCTTATATAGCAGGAAAGACATGAAAGCATATCGTTTAATCCTATCACTCATGGCAAGCGTAGCCGCAGGGCCGGCCTTCTCGCAGACAACAGGTGTTGTTTGCGAGGAGTTCGACCAGATACAGCTGACGCACGTATTGACGCCCACCGGCCCGCTACCGACCGCCTTGGACCCGAATGGCGTATACCCCTATATGAGTTATAGCGAGACCTCAAATCGTCCGGTACCTAAAAGGTACCGGATGATCTCGCTAGAGAACGAGAAAGTCAAGGCTATCATCTGCCCCGATCTTTGCGGGAAAGTAATATCCCTCACTCACAAGGAGAGCGGCAAGGAGGTCTTGTACAGACCGGACGTAATCAAATACACACGGATATTACCCCGTTTCTATTTCGTGGCCGGGGGGATCGAGGTCAGTTTCCCGATCTCCCACTCTCCCACGCAAAATGAGCCGGTGCTTTATCAGATCGATCATACGGGAGACCGCACATATGTAACATGCGGAGAACGGGAATCTCATTACGGTATGCAATGGTCTGTAGAATATTCCTTAGGAGATAAGGACGAATGCCTTACCCAAAGGGTTGTTTACTACAACCCGGGAAAGCAAGCCTATCCATGGATGTCATGGTCCAACGCCGCCCTTCCTTGCGCACCGGATACCCAATACGATTTCCCGAACGGGACCGTATTATCCCATGCCTCCACGTTGGACACGATCGACTGGAAAACCGAAGGAACCCATCATGAACGGGATATCAAAGAGATGACCGGCTACTTCTGGAAAACGAAAGACGTGAATGCTTTCGGGGCCTACACTCCCTCCTTGGGCAGCGGGCTCTATCATATCGCCGACGAATCCAGTACGCCCGGTATCAAGCTATGGAGTTATGGCGTAGCCGGCGACAAGGAATGGTCCATGCTCAGTACCCCCGACCGGCAGCCTTACGTAGAAATCCAAGGTGGCCCGATCAGCGACCAGTCCATCAAGCTAGAATTGCGTCCCGGCGAGAAAAAGAATCACGTAGAATATTGGATACCGACAGATCATCCTTTGGATATCTATTCTTTAAAGGTTCCGGCATTAAGGCTTCGCCCGATCGATCGCATCCCGCTATTCGACTGGGCCCGGAAGAATGAATCTTCCATCTGGATCGCCTTAGCCGATGCCTATAAGAATAAGTCCACGCTTCCCGCCGCCCCCTATCCGGAAGACGGGCAGTGGGCTCCATCCGGCATGGAAGATCTGGACGATGCTTTTCGTTGGGCGATCCAAATATCTCCCCGGCCGGAACGGGATTATTGGCAATTCCACTATGGGACTTGGTTGGCTGGAAGAGAACGTGTAGAGGAGGCGATCGAACAACTATCCATCCCGGATATCGATCTGGCAAAAGCTTTATTGGCAAGGCTATATGTTCGTCGGCAGGCGTGGGAAAAGGCGAGAGATACTTACGCCGCTATCCCCGAGACCTCGTGGTTGAACCTACATCCCCAGTTGGTTATCGAGCGGGATAAAGTATTAAAGAAGTTTGGAACAGAGGCTTTACCGGAACGGGAAAAATGTTTGGATAAGATAAACGCGTCCTCTGATGAATGGGTGGTCGAGCGAAAGGTACAGCTACTGATTGATAAGAAGCAATATCAAGAAGCCAAGGATTTATTACTATCCACCCATTTCCAGAAAGTGCATCAAACTTACACCCGTACGGGACTTTGGGAACAGATCAACGAAGGCTTGAGCCTCTCCCCTCAACCTGTACCGGAACAACTCGGCGAGGATCGCTTAGCCCGGTTCGGTGCCTATCGGGAATATGAATAAAGGGAGGTGTGTTTTTAGAGCAGTAGCTTCATATAAGTCTCCGCATATTTAGCCAGAAACGCCCGGATCACTTTCAAGGCCGTAGAGATATGTTGTTGTACCGTATATACCGAGATACCCAAACTGTCGGCTATCTCCTTATGGGATTTCATATCTTTACGGCTCATATCAAAAACCCTTTTTTGTTGTGGGGTCAACGTTTCAAGCGCCTTATCCAACAATGCGTTTAAATCCGTATCCAATACCGAGTCCTCCGTCTCGTTCGTGCTATCCAATGAGGCGGACCGTATCTTATCCCTCAGCTCCAACTCACGATCCAGTCCCGCCAACAGGTTTAAGATCCGATTTTTCACGATCGTATACACATACGGGCCAAAAGGTACATTCGGGTTCAAGAAACGGCGATTCTGCCAAATAGAGGCGAAAGCATCCTGAAAAACATCTTCCGCCATATCCCGGGATTTAAGGAATTTCAAGGAAAACCACATCAAGCGATCCTTATACAGGGCATATAATTCACAAAAGGCCGACTCGTCCCCTTCTAGCAAGTCCGCCACAAGCCTTCTTTCTTTCTCTGAATCAATGTCTGCCATTCGACTTATTCTCCCACTTCGATTACATAGGTTCAAATGTATGCAAAATTCCCAAAGGTAAAAACAAATTGAACCAAAATCAGCAACTCCATCATACAGCTTTATAAACTCGCGATAACAAACATCTTTGCTCATTCGGAAATAATCATGTATTTTTGTCTGTTCATTTAAGAAAGGATGATGTATTGATGAAAGTTTGTATCGCCGAAAAGCCGAGTGTGGCCCGGGAAATTGCGGAAGTATTAGGGGCAACCCAACGAATGAATGGGTATATCGAAGGAAACGGATATCAGGTAACTTGGACATTCGGGCATTTGTGTACCCTGAAAGAACCGCATGAATACGCGGAGAACTGGAAACGCTGGAGTCTGGGGTCACTACCTATGATCCCTCCCCGGTTCGGTATCAAACTAATCGAGAATCCTACGTATGAGCAACAATTCAAGGTAATCGAGAGCCTGATGCAAAATGCCGAGATGGTCATTAACTGCGGTGATGCCGGCCAAGAGGGAGAGCTGATCCAACGCTGGGTCATGCAAAAGGCAGGTTGTAAATGCCCGGTCTACCGCCTTTGGATCTCCTCGCTTACGGAGGAGGCGATCCGGGAAGGTTTCCAAAAACTCAAAGAACAGACGGAATTCAATAAGTTATATGAGGCCGGGCTATCCCGTGCCATCGGCGACTGGTTGCTGGGGATGAACGCCACCCGCCTTTATACCTTGCGCTACGGGCAGAACCGGCAGGTATTATCGATCGGCCGTGTGCAAACCCCGACGCTCGCCTTGATCGTAAACCGGCAAGCCGAGATCGACAATTTCAAGCCGGAACCCTATTGGGAATTAAAGACCATTTACAGGAATACGACTTTCTCCGCCACGAAAGGTAAGTTCACGAAGAAAGAGGAAGGCGAGGCTTTTCTGGAGAAGGTAAAGGAACAGGATTTTACTGTAACCAGTATCACCGAGAAGAAAGGGAAGGAATTCGCCCCCCGCCTATTCGACTTGACCTCGTTGCAGGTGGAATGTAATAAGAAATTTGCGTTTACGGCGGACGATACCCTAAAGCTGATCCAATCGCTCTACGAGAAGAAGGTGACAACCTACCCGCGTGTCGACACGACTTTCCTTAGTGATGATATCTATCCGAAAGTTCCCAATACCTTGAAAGGGTTGGTGGATTATACGGAGCTTACCGCTCCTTTGATGAATCAGAAATTGCCGAAGAGCAAGAAAGTGTTTGATAACTCGAAGGTTACCGATCACCATGCGATCATCCCTACCGGAGTCCCCGCCCGCAATCTTACGGATACGGAACGGAAGGTGTACGATTTGGTAGCCCGTCGTTTTATCGCTGCCTTTTATCCGGATTGCGAGATATCGACCACTACGGTCTTGGGTCAAGTGGATAAGGTGGAATTCAAGGTAACCGGAAAGCAAATCCTCAAACCGGGTTGGCGTGTCGTATTCGGAGCCGAGCAGAAAGATCCGGAGGCTGAACCTACCGAGGAAGAAGGCGTATTGCCCGATTTCGTGAAAGGAGAAAGCGGCCCGCATAAACCGATCTTGAAAGAGACTTGGACCCAGCCTCCGAAACCCTATACGGAAGCAACTTTATTGCGGGCGATGGAAACCGCCGGTAAATTAGTGGATAATGACGAGCTGCGGGATGCCTTAAAGGAAAACGGTATCGGCCGCCCTTCTACCCGTGCGGCGATCATCGAGACCTTGTTCAAGCGTAATTATATACGGAAGGAGCGCAAGAATCTTTATCCCACCGCTACCGGTGCGGAATTGATCGGCACGATCCATGAAGAACTGCTGAAAAGCGCAGAGTTGACGGGGCTTTGGGAAAAGAAACTACGCCAGATTGAACGAGGGACTTATGAGGCCCGTACTTTTCTGGATGAGTTGAAGCAGATGGTAAACGAGGTCGTCATAAACGTCCTTTCCGACCAAACCCGGCGAACGATCACGATTGAGGATACGTCTAAAGCAGCTAAAGAAACTCCCAAAGACGAACCCAAGGAGAAAAAGGAAAAGAAACCTCGTAAGCCTCGTGCCAAGAAAGAGAAAGAGAAAGCAGAGGCTACTCCTGAATTGGAGCTTCCATCAACGGATAAGCCCGTTTGCCCCATCTGTCACAAAGGCTCTATCCTCCGGGGCAAAACCGCTTATGGTTGCTCCGAATACAAGAACGGATGTACGTTCCGCTTGGATTACGCTACGTATGGAAATAATTTAACGGATGAGGAGTTAGGTACGGTTATCAGTAAATTAAAGTCTATTTAAAATATGAGAACAGAATGGTTTCCTCTGGTAAACGAGGAAGGTGAGACGATCGGAAAGGCTACTCGCAAGGAATGTCATAGCGGAAGTAAGTTGCTACATCCCGTAATCCATTTACATATCTTTAATAAGGATGGAGATCTATATCTACAAAAACGTTCCATGAACAAGGATATACAACCGGGAAAATGGGACACGGCCGTAGGTGGGCATATTGATTATGGAGAAAGCGTGGAAGAGGCCCTGCGCCGTGAGGTTCGTGAGGAATTGGGCATTACCGATTTCACGCCTGTCTTCATCAAACGTTATATATTCGAGTCTTCCATAGAGAAGGAATTGGTAAACAGCTTCCGGACCACTTACGATGGCCCCATCACCCCTGATCCCGAGGAACTGGACGGAGGACGTTTCTGGCCGATCGAGGAGATCAAGGAGAATCTGGGGAAAGGCGTATTCACGCCGAATTTCGAAAAGGAATTCACCGCTATTTTCCTATAAGATAAAAACGCTACACTTTGGCTAGAATAGTTATTCAAGAGCCTGTTCATTCTTCGTAAGATACTGTTACATTCTACAAAGCACGGCGTGAATCGTACAGACCACGACGTGAACTGCACAAACCATGCTGTGGTATGTACAGTTCACGCCGTGGTTTGTAGAATGTAACTATATATGATTATCTTTATATATAGTAAATAAAATGTTTTGTCCTATAGTAATCGACCTATTATATTATAACTGTAACTCCATATGTATCTTACCTCGAAACCTAACAATCTTTGCCTAAAGCACTAATACCTCTACCTTAAATCTAATGTTTGTTCAGACCTTAAAACTAATCTTATATATTAATGTGTGGTTTATACATATCTTGCGCCGTCAAACCGCATTCCTTTTTCATACGGATGCAATAATCGAGCGTTCCTACCTCCGGCGTGATATTGTTGGAACCGAACGTGAACTTTACACCCGCGGCTTTCGCTTTCTGAATGATCGCTTTATTCGGAATATGATAAAGCTCGTTTATCTCCAAAGCCTTTCCACTTTTTGCCAAGGCATTCACGAAACGGTCGATACGCTCTTCTGTCCAAAACATATCATATCGGTCACTCATCGCATCGGGAAGGAAACAGGAATTCACGTACATATCGACCGGCTCTTCCAAGACAGAACAGATACGGTCCAACATCATATCCATATATGCTTGCTCATCATCGATAATCACTTCCTTGTTTACCCATAGGTGCGTACGCCGCCCCTTATGATCCAGAAACGTCATGGCATCGGTAAACACATAGTCGAAGCTGTTGCGGGCCGCCTCCGAAAAGGTGGTTACCCACTCACGTCCTTCCGCTTGCATAGCCAAGATAAAGGGTTGGGTACGCATGGTATCCAGATAATTATACAACTCCGTATCGTTCGTGATCGAGAAGCCGACGCCACAATTGATAGCCAAGCCATAATTAACACCCGTCTGGCGTGACTGCCGTGCGGCTACTTCCTTCGTCAATCCACCTTTTAAATGAACATGATAATCAAGCACGGGGAAGTCCTCTTGGTGCAAACGAATAATCTCGTCCGTCTGCTCATCCACGGCATTCGCCCATTGAGCGGGAATGTCTATTCCTTTCGCGCTAAACGCCTCTAAAGAGATATTCTTAAACTGAAGATTTCCACGTCCCGTACCCACCAGCGAGATAGTACCTTGGGATAACAATGCTTTAGCGTTCTCCTTCAAACGGAAAGGTTTGGAAGGCTCTATATATTCTACGACAGTCTCACCATTAATCCGCACCCGGACAAGCCGTCCTTCTACCCGGATATTCATCTTGAACCATTCGTTCTCTTTCACGAAACTCTTCGTCAGGTTCCGGACCGACACCAAGCTACCCGTCATCCGCCACCAAACCGGATCTTCCCGATCGTTGTTCAAGGCGATACGATATCCTTTACGATCCGTAGCATCCGTATGGATACCAATATAACCTTTGCCACCGGTCGTGGTACGTACATCCATATCTAACTCGAAGTTCGTATAGCCTTTGCCATCGTTCAACAAAGCACGGGCGTTGGAACCGGCCAACGTAAGGACATCATTTTGTATGACCACGACGCCGGATGTCTTCCATGCGTTGTGATCGACCGTATCGGATACGTTCTCTTTCGTAAATCCCGTGAACACCAAACAGGCGATCACGGCGGCAATCATTAATTTAATCTTCATGGCATCTCTTTTTAAAAGTTATGCCGCAAATGTATCCGGGAATAAGAAGCAAAAAGAAGATTGATATAAAAATGTAGACAGTACGATCCTCTATCCCATTAAATACAAATCAGTTAATAAAGATCACTATCCTAAAAAATGTAGATTGATTATAACGGATTCCGGTTAACCCCGATCCTCATCACCCAACCTTCAAACTCATCACGAGGCACTAACGCCTTATTACGTACCTTGGTCCGGTAGTTATAGATCGTACTCAACGAACAACGAAGAAAAGCGGCTATCCTTACGCTGTCCGTAACTCCCAACCGCATCAAGGCGAATATACGAAGTTCCTTATTCAACAGATCCTCCGATTTCAAGACGATACGTTCCTCGGGCTGCAACAAAGCGTTGAAGTCCCTGACAAACGTAGGATATAATCCAAGAAAGATTCGATCGAAGTTAACATAAAGCGCTTCCACCTCATTCTCCACCATACGGGTCGAACGGAGCATCTTGAATAACTCGTCCAACTGTTTATTCATCGCCTTTTTCTGTAGCGATTTCTGGTAATCCTCCAGTTTATTAATATAGGTGGAGCAGAGATCGAGGAAATGAGCGATGTATTCCTCCTTGATATGGTTTGACTCCGATAGCTGTATATTTCGCTCTTGCAATAAATTATTCGTCTCGCTTATCTCTCCATTCAACTTTACCAAACAGGCATTGGTATTAACCAACTCTTCTCGTATCGCTGAGATCTTCCGTATCTGCCTATACACATAGGCAAGAGAAAGGATCAGAAAGAGCGTCAATAGGCTGATCAACAAGAAATAAGTCATCAATTGCCTTTTGCCCTGAGCTTCCCGTGTCTGATAGGAAGCATTAATGATAGGATAGAATTTAGAGATCTCATTCATGCGGAACTGTATATTGCAAGTAACGGCACCTTCTATAGCTAGCTGCGCATATTTAAGGGCATTGGATAGATCACCACTTTCATAATAATTCAACGCCAGCTTTTGGATAGAACCACTATCCAAGAAGGCCCTCTTGATATCGGCGATAACCGACAAGGTATAATAGTCTCGGGCGAGATCGGTACGCCCATCCATATCATAAACATCTCCCAGCAGATAAGTGATCATCGCGAAATTCGGGTTATACCGCTCCTCTTTCTCCAATAAAGGGATGAGCACCTTCTCCGCAGACCTCGCCTGTCCGTGAGCCAGATATTTCTGCGCCAGATTTATCTTATACCGATAAGAGACCGTATCTAAGACAGACAATAACGAATCCTTGTATAAATCAAGTTGTTTCCTATATCCAAAAGAATCCAGATTCGTACTGTAATAAGAGAAAAACGAATAATAAGCCTCATAGAAATCCTGTTTCTGCTCTTTAGACAGCAACTCACGGTCTATGCTTCGCAACAGACCTTCCGACTCACGGTACATCCCGGAGAAAGCATAAAGCGTAGCCAGCCGTAAGCGGGAAGTATAGATGCGTGCCGTATCCTTCATAAATGACGCTATCTCCATATTCCGCTTTATGTAATAGATGGCCGAGTCTTGTTGTATTTTCTTGAATTCCTCGTATAATTGGTGGTTGATCTCATATTCCTGCCACAACGATATCTTGCTCAAGAGAAACATGTCCTTTAGCTGCGTGATCCGTTGCTCCCGTTGCTGAAGATAAAAAGATCTATTCAAGACAGCTTCATCCAGCTCCTTGGCCAACGTGTCCCCTCTCAGCCCTCCCCATGCGAAGGCTTGAACCATCCCGACAATTAGAAATAAGATTACCTTTATTAGTTTATTCATTACACGAACCGAGAATTATCCAAAAGAAAAGGGTTCAGTCAAATCAACAGAGTATAAATAGCTTACCTCGGCTGAAGACTGAACCCAATATTTTAAAACGCCCCGAAAGGGTGTTATTTACACATCTCGTTGATGATCTGTATTAATTGACCGCCTAATTCCTCGGCTTCCTCCATCGTATGGGCCTCAGAGTAGATACGGATGATCGGTTCCGTATTGCTTTTACGCAAATGAACCCATTTATCCGGGAAATCGATCTTTACGCCGTCGATATCCGTAATATCATATTGAGAGAACTTCTCTTTTACTTTCGCTAAGATAGCGTCCACGTCGATCTCCGGCGTTAACTGGACTTTTTGCTTGGAGATAAAATACGGAGGATAAGAAGCCTTCAACTCGCTTGTCTTCATCTTCTTCTTTGCCAGATGAGTCAGGAACAAGGCGATACCTACCAAAGCGTCGCGTCCGTAATGGCTGGCCGGATAGATCACTCCACCGTTGCCCTCACCACCGATCACTGCATTCGTAGCCTTCATCTTGGTAACCACATTTACCTCACCTACAGCGGCGGCATTATATTCGCAGCCATGAGCACGGGTAACGTCACGAAGCGCACGGCTGGAGCTCAGGTTACTTACCGTATTACCCGGAGTATGGCTTAATACGTAATCACTGACAGCGACCAAAGTGTATTCCTCGTTGAACATCTCGCCATTCTCGCAGATAATCGCCAAACGGTCTACGTCCGGATCTACTACGAAACCGACATCCGCTTTCGCATGTCCCATCAAATCGGAGATCTCTGTCAAGTTTTCCGGAATGGGTTCCGGATTATGAGAGAAGTTTCCATGAGGAGCGCAATGCAGCTTGAAGATTTCCTTCACGCCCAACGCATATAATAAATCAGGGATCACGATACCGCCTACGGAGTTCACGCAATCGATAGCTACACGGAAATTAGCGGCCTTAATAGCCTCCACGTCCACGAGATCCAGATTCAAGACGCTCTCAATATGTTTTTGCTTATAAGTCGCATTCGGGATTACCTTGCCCAAATGATCCACGTCGGCGAACTCGAAGTCCTCGGCGGCAGCTATGCGTAATACCTCAGCCCCCTCAGCGGCATTCAAGAACTCACCTTTCTCATTCAAAAGCTTCAAGGCATTCCATTGCTTCGGATTATGACTGGCGGTAAGGATAATACCTCCGCAAGCCCCTTCCATAGCTACGGCCAATTCGGTAGTAGGAGTCGTGGCCAGATCGATATCCACCACATCAAATCCCATGCCGGTAAGCGTTCCTAGGACGACTTGTTTAACCATCGGACCGGAGATACGTGCGTCACGCCCTACAACGATCTTATTGGTCTCCACTTTTGTGTTTTTTCGGATGAATGTAGCATAAGCGGCTACAAACTTAACAATAGCTAACGGATTCAATCCGTCTTCCGGGCTACCGCCTATTGTACCGCGAATACCGGAAATAGATTTAATTAGTGTCATAAGTTTTCTTCAAATATATATTCTAGAATTTCATAATATACAGGCAAGCCTTTCGACTGGTCATAATAGGTGCCCCGCTTAAAAGGAACGATAAGTTTTACTCTAGCCCGGTCTCCCACATATTGCAAAGGAGTCTGCAAACCTTCGCTTACCCATTGATAGGAAGGATCGTATGGATTACTGTTCGAATAATCGCCGTATGTGAACGGAATGGGATAAGTCCCATTGCTATGTGGGCCATAATTCTCGTACACCAAGGTATCCACCTCCAGTATGTAGTGCAATTTACAACGGTACAACATTTTCGTTTTATACTGCACCGCACGCTCACTAGAACCCTTATCTATGATATTCAAATAAACACCATTTTCTAATTTAACGAATTGATTCTCCTTGAAGATGCTATCTTTAGGAAAATCGTCTAAAATCTCAAAATCATTAGCATCGATCAAACGCTCGATTGCCTTTTTCTCATCTTTCAACATATCCGTGTACGACTTTGTCTTGCTACAAGAGATAGCAACTAATGCGGCACACAGAATCAACAGGATATTAAAACCTTTCTTCATTTGTTAGTCTTTAATTGAATGAATCGCAAATGTAAATAATCTTCGTCAAACCTTACGCATGTTTGCCTAAATCTTCTGATTTATTAGGATTAAATTCCTGTAAACCTTTCTCAAACACGGCTACGGCCTCAGATAAAGAGCCATAGAACTCACCTCCGGACGCATTTTTATGTCCACCTCCGTTGAAATAAGTAGAAGCAAACTGATTGCAAGGAAAATCGCCCACGGAGCGAAGCGATACCTTTATGTAATCGCTGTCCTCACGAATAAAGACACTAAAGCTTACGTTCTCTATGCTTAACGGCAAGTTCACGAAACCTTCCGTATCTCCAGTCTGGTACTGAAAACGATCCAGTTCCTCTTTCGATAATGTGATAAGAGCCGCCTGTTGTTCCGGATAGACCCTCATCTTCTCATACAACACATATCCCATCATACGTAAACGGCACTCGGAATAGACCTGATTCACCTTACGATAGATCAAATCCTTATCAATCCCCTTCTTGATCAATTCGCTGACGATCGTATAAATCTCCGGTTTATTCGAATTATAGGTGAACGATCCCGTATCCGTCATCATACCCGTATAGATACAAGCGGCGGCATCCCGATTCAATAAATCGAACATCCCCATACGACAAATAAAACGGAAGATCATCTCACTGGTAGAAGACATCTCCGGATACGACATCGTCACACGACAAAAATCTGCGGGGTTCAAATGATGATCAATCATCACCTTGCGGCCTTCTGAGGCGATCACCGCCGGAGCCAGTTTCTCGATACGTTTGGGTTCATTGAAATCGAGGCAGAAAATAACATCCGCTTCCTTGATCAATTTCTCGGCGAAATCCGGATATTTCTCATGTATCACGACATCCTTAGCGCCCGGCATCCATCTATAAAAAGAGGGAAATGCGTTCGGTACTACTACCGCTACATTATCCTTACCGTAAGCGGATAGGAAATGATATAAACCAAGGGATGAACCTAATGCGTCGCCGTCTGGTGAGACATGCGTCACGATAACAAAACTCTCGCCTTTCTCTACGTATTTTTTGGCTTTCTGAATCTTCTCTTCTTGAATGATTTTAGTGATCATATAATCTTTTTGTTTTCACCCCAAAGGTACGACTTTTTTAGTTTCCGGCTATCAAAAAAAGTTCAATAAGGATCTTTACTGATATTATTAACAAAAGGGTTAAGGCGGCCAACAAAACTTTTGGTTCCCGTATCTTCATATATATCAAGCATAAAACAAGAAAACCATAACCTCCTAGCATCTCAAAGAAACTAAAACGACCCGTAATCGTCGCATAAGGCAGGGCGCTGAACACGTCCACTACCCTTACCATGCCATGAACCAGCCCTTCTACGATCTTCTGTATCCAGTCATATCCACAGAAATCCACCGGATAGCCTAACCACAAAAAGGCAAAAGGAATCAAAAACATAGCCAAGAGAGTGACCGGTAGATTCGTAAACAAGAAAACTGTCGAAAATTGTCCAAAATAATAAAAACAGAGCAAAGCAGTCCCTATCTGCGCAGCTATAGACACCGTAATCCATTCCCAAGGCATGGCCAACAAAGGATTTCTCACCACTATCCATTCCTTGAAACGAGGCACTAGGAATAAAATAAAAAACACAGCCAAATAGCTTAACTGAAAACCGACATCAAACAGATAATACGGATTATAGGCCAGCATACAGAAAGCGGCAGCGGCCAATGTATTATATCCATCCGTAACACGCCTAAGCGCCCTTCCTGTTAAATATAAAGACAGCATCAAGGCGGCCCGTACCGCCGAGGGCGCTAATCCTGTGATAAAGACAAACCCCCAAAGACTTCCCACCAGAATGATATAACGAACCCAACGTCCTATCCCCCATCTTGGCATAAACGAGCAAAAGAAAGATAAGAATCCACAAATCACGGCAACATGAAAACCGCTCACCGCTAATATATGAGACACGCCCGCCAAAGAGAAGCGCCTTTTCGTTTCCCGACTCATCGCTTTCTTATATCCCAATGTCAATGTAGCCAAAATAGATTTCTCCTCATCAGACAAACGCAAACGATCAAATGTATTTACCAAAGAATATTGAGCCTTGGTAGCCAATAAATCTAAAGAAGAAGCAGGCTCATTTACAAGCGCTATACGCCGGTCACTATACCAACAGACCTCAACCGCCAAACATACAATCAAAACAGAGACTATAGCTCCCCATATCCAACGGGAATCGTATCGCAACTCCGCATGCGCTCTCCCACACGAGAAGCCCAGAAAAAGAAAAACCAAAGCAGATAAAACCCCTAAAACATATAGGAGCGAAGAGGCAGGTAAAAACGCATAGCATAAAATTCCGGTTATCCATAAAAAAAGCGGCCGTACAAAAGGCCGCTTTTGTATTTCCTCAATCATGATAGTTAGGTTTTGTGATATATTAATGTGTTCTACAAAGCTTTCAAGTCTTTAATTGTTTGTATCGGATCTGGAGATTTGAATACGAAGTTACCGGCGACTAACACATTGGCACCGGCGTCAACCAAGCGCTTCCCCGTCTCTAAATTCACCCCGCCATCTACCTCGATCATAGTACTCAATCCCTTCCGGTCTATCATTTCCCGTAAACGGGCCACCTTATCTACGGAATGCTCAATGAAGCGTTGACCACCAAATCCCGGATTCACGGACATCAATAAAACCATGTCCACATCTTGGATAATATCTTCCAATAAGCAGATGGGCGTATGCGGATTCAAGGTGACACCCGCTTTCATGCCCGTTTCCTTAATAGCCGCTACCGTCCGATGCAAATGGGTACATGCCTCATAATGCACGTTCATCATATAGGCTCCCGTAGCCGCGACCTCAGGGATAAACTTCTGGGGCTCCACGATCATCAAGTGCACATCCATCGGCTTCTGGCATATAGACTTTAATGCGTTAAGTACCGGGAAGCCAAACGAGATATTCGGCACGAATACCCCATCCATAATATCCAGATGCAACCAATCGGCGTCACTTTTATTTATCATCTCCACCTCCTTCCGCAAATCCAGAAAATTAGCGGAAAGCAGGGAAGGCGCTATCAAATGCTTCATAATCTTGTCTTTTGTTTTTACAAAAGTACACAAAAAAAGAAAGAGAACCTAATAATATAGATTCTCTTTCTGTAATTCTTAGTTCAACACATACCCGCAGAGCTCCGGACGTACAGCCGGTTCCGCTTGATAAGCCCTCGCAAACTGTTTCAAGAAATCCATCGTTTGCTTCCGAGGCGAACTTTTCGCCTCCGGGGCACTTTTCACTTTTTTCTCCAAATCATCCATGCATTGCGTAGAAAGCTTCCTCATAGGCACCTTTATTTTTATCTTGTTTGCTAATAAAACGTAGGGACCTAAGACTTATTGCATGGAAAGAAAATTATTTTACACCATAGATAGCTCGATACGGTTCTCATCGGCCATACGGCGCATATTCAAGATAGCGTAACGCATACGCCCTAAGGCCGTATTGATGCTAACCCCCGTGATATCGGCGATTTCCTTAAAACTAAGATCTTGATAGTAACGCATCTCCAACACCTCACGCTGGTTATCCGGCAAATGCTTTACCAATTTCTTCACGTCAGACAATACTTGATGGCGCACGATATTATCCTCTATCGTACCATCGCAAAGCTTGATGTTATTAAATAAGTCGATTTCTACCTCATCATTCGAGATCGTGTTCTCGCTACGTTCCTGACGGAAATTATCTATAATCAAGTTATGGGCAATACGAGTAATCCATGCCTTAAACTTGCCGTTCTCGGTATAGCGACCTTGTTTTATAGTCATGATAACCTTCACGAAGGTCTCTTGAAAGATATCCTCCGTAAGCTCTTTGTTACGTACTATGAAATAAATGTAAGAATGAATGCTACTTTTGTATCGATTTAATAAAATATCGAAAGCGGCATTATTACCTTCTGCATAAAGGACAACCAATTCCTCGTCGGTCATCATTTTTAAAGTCTTCATTACTTTCACATTTTTAGTTTATTCGAGTAATGTTTATGCTATAGGCGATGGGGTTTAACTGTTATACAATGTTATTTATGGAAGCAAAAGAACGAAAAATATTTTAAACCAACAAACATTTTATTTCAAATTATAAAAAGAATGTCCCCTGCCCGCACCTTTAACGTACGAACAGGGGACTTTACTGATCTAAAATATATGTATATTAGAACTTGTATCCCAATGTCAAAGCTACACGAGTCGTGTTTGTTTTCATCGTGGCGGGTTGGGCTTCGAGGAATGGCTTCGGATCATCTCCCGCAAACATATTAGAGAACGCATAAACATCTTCCTTATGCGTACGGAATACACAAGCCAAGTCCGTATAGAAGTTCGGGGTGAAGCGATAACCGATACCTACCGTATAATTCATGACCCCTTTATCGATCGTATAATTAGGAATCGTACCAACCGTAAAGACCTCTTTCTCTCCATTCTTCAGTTTATCCTTGATCGGACTATCGCTGTAGGCGACACCTGCTCTTACGGCAAATTGAGGAGTAACCTTTACCTCCGCACCTACACGGATCGTATTCATTGACTTGAAATTATCCGTTATATCTTGGTTAGTATACACGTTACTGCTACCATCCGTTTGATACATACGCATATTCTTATAATTCATCAACTCGTAATCAACGCTTATCAAAGCGGTCGTACCCAAGATTGCGGCGGCACTAAATATCCATTTATCCGGAGAACGGAATTCATAGTCATAATAAGCATTATTAGGAGTAGCCGCATCCAGTTTACGCTCCTTCATCTCCCCTTTATCCATAAAGGTCAGATAAGAACCGGCCTCACCATAATAACGATCTGTCATCTTATACCACGTAGGTGAATTATAAGCTACACCTAAACGAAGAAAATCAGTAGGACGAACAATGGCACCCACATTAAATGAATACCCGGTACCATCCGTATCCAAGTAATTATCTAAGTATAAATTATTGCCGTTCGTAAATTCCTCATCATACGATGACTGATATCTATAGTTCAGATCCGTAATCGCAACCGTAGCGCCAAGCATCACAAGTTCCGATATATTTATACCGAAAGCCAAGTCATATTGATCCACGGAACCTCGCTCTGAAACTTTTAATTGACCTCCTTGCAATAAATACGGACTCCATTGCCCATCCGCATCTTTATCCCCGAACGCACTATAATACTCTTTATCATTATCGTTATATGAATCCATATAACCGGCATTGTATCCTAGAATAGATAGCCAATCACCTAAGTCTTGGTTATTATAAGGGTTATAGTCTTTACCCTCCCCCAACAGTCCGCTAGGCATTCCTGCCGCACGCATGGCCACATAATCAGAAAGAGAAGTATTCAAATCACCTCCTGTAGCCATCGTATAGTTCCGGTTATAATTCTTCAAGCGATTATAAGAGAAACCAACGTTCCAGCTCACGATACCCTCATCATTCGCTGTCGGGAAATATCCTACGTAAGCGATATTATCGAAACTCACCTTCGTACGGCTGTTGTCCACCTTCGAACCAAGCCAATCGGTCTTCGCGGAGGCCGAAGACAAACTCAATGTCGTAACCACCTCCGAGCTTTTATAAATCGCCAAGCCTGCCGGGTTCGTATTCATAGCGGAAATATCACCACCTAACGCACCAAAAGCACCACCCATTCCTAAATAACGAGCCGTACCATTCAACTCCGTCTGGGAATACTTAAAGGCATCCAACTGTGACTGCGAAAAAGCGGTGCCGCCACACAGGGCAAGCACCGACATTATAATTCCTATCCTTTTCATCGTATCTCTAATTTTATCAACCTAACACTTTTACCTGCGACCACCACCGGCACGGCCACCTCCGCCACCAACAGAGCCTCCACTAGAACGACCTCCACCGAAGCTACCGGAAGAAGAACCTACCGAACTACTACGAGAAGGAGAGGAACTTCTAAATTGACTGGAAGAAGAGCGACTATTTGAGAAATCGCTACTGCTTCTGGAAGAAGAACGTGTTACCGGAGCTGAATATTGACGTCCGGAAGAAGATGCGGCTCCAGAACTACTTCTGGAAATCCTTGTTCTCGCCGAGCTATTACTTATGCCCGAGCTACTTCTTGTCGTTGCCGAATTTCTAACAGAAGAAGAGGAACGACGTCCCGCACCAGAGGAAATAGCAGATTCCCTACGGGTAGATCCCGCACGTCCATTGCTCAAGGAACTTGAAGACGAAGGTCTTGTAGTCGATCCGGAATTTCTCAAGGAAGAAGAGCCACTGCTCCGCCCACCTGTATAACCGGAACCTCTGCCACTCGCATAAGAGCGATTATCTCGATAAGAGGAACGTCCGTTTGAATAATGTCTACTTGGAGTCGAGTAGTAACCGGGATAGTAATGATGGTGATGTCCCCAATGGCCACCCCAATAGCCTCCACCCCAGCCCCAAGACGGGCCATACCATGGATCGTACCACGGACTATAATAGCCGGCATAAAAGCCTCCCCAGCCCCAGCCGAATCCCCAAGACGGGCCGTAGAAGCGAGATGAATAAGTCCACCAAGGGCTATAACTATAGAACCAAGGATCGTACCAACCTGTATACCAAGGCGAGCCCCAACCGTTGCCGACATTGATATTAAAATTCACGTTCGCGCTACCGTTCGAATAATCCGTATCATAGCCGTAACCATAATATCCGTCACTCAGATACAAATCGACTTGATCCGCTCCGGCGATCGTAATCTTACTCGGCGAATGATAACGAATGATACGTTCCGTATATTCAGTATCCGAACGACGCTCGGAAGAAGACTCATTCTCATCGCTATCCTCATAGATAACGGAATCATCCTCACGATAAGGCTCCTCCACCTCGACTGATGTATAACGACGGTTATATTCATCCACATCCCGGCTGTCTGAAGAAGCTTGGCTCTTGGCTGTAGCGACCAGGGTCCTAGACTCCTGTTTCGGCTGAACAACCTTTTTCTCTTCAACCTGTTCTTTCTTTTTCTTGTTTTTGGAAGAGAAATACACATCATCAAAGAACTCCTCCTGAGCCGCGGCACTAAATGCGATCAGAAGCATCATCACTAAAGATGTTAATTTCATGGGTTTCATATTTGTTTCTCCTCTACATTAAATAAATATTTTTCTCTTTTCATGTTTGACGCCCTTTTATGCAAAGGGTTTAAACGCTTTTTAGTTTTATAACAATAAACTCAATGTAATGTATGTACAAATATAATCGGTTCACGTTAATGTCCCAAGATTTACATATACTTTAACTTATAAAACTCACACATTTATTGTTATCTATAAAAGAAGATGCAAAGTTGGCGTAAACGCTGCAATCTCCGCAAATTCTTATTATTTTTGTTTCAAATTATAACGAAAAAATTACGCATATGGTATTAGCCTCGACAATAGATTTCACATTGCCCTTAGCGGACCCGGTATTAAAATTTCTCTTGATTCTTTTAATTATCCTGGCCGCTCCCCTTTTATTAAACAAGCTGAGAATCCCTCACCTGCTTGGACTGATCATTGCCGGCGCAATTATCGGACCGCATGGCTTTAATCTCGTATTACGGGATAGCAGCATTATCTTGTCCGGGACGGCGGGATTGCTTTATATCATGTTTCTCGCCGGATTGGAAATCGATATGGCGGATTTTAAGAGAAATAGTACGAAAAGCCTAGCTTTCGGCATGTACACATTCCTCATTCCGATGATCCTAGGAACGGTTGTCGGGATATGGGTCCTGCAATTCAACGTATTGACCTCCGTTTTACTCGCCAGTATGTTCGCCTCCCATACATTGATCGCCTATCCGATTATCAGTAAACTGGGTATCAGCAAAAACAAAGCTGTCAGTATCACCGTAGGAGGAACGATGATCACTGATACCTTGGCATTGCTCGTCCTAACGATCATTGTCGGCATGGCCACCGGACAGGTCAACGATATGTTTTGGATTCGTCTGGGGGTTTCCATCTTGATATTCGCGTTAATCGTATTATTCGGTTTCCCTTTCATTGGGCGTTGGTTCTTTAAGCATGTACACGATAATATATCACAGTATATATTCGTGCTGGTGATGGTATTTCTGGGATCTTTCCTAGCTCAGGTAGCGGGCATGGAGGCGATCATCGGGGCGTTCTTATCCGGACTAGCCCTAAATCGCCTTATCCCGCAAAGCTCACCTTTGATGAATCGTGTCGAGTTCGTAGGAAATGCCATATTCATCCCATTCTTCTTGTTGGGCGTAGGTATGTTAATAGATTATCGTACGTTCTTTACCAGTTTCGAGACCATTAAAGTAGGACTTATCATGATTATCGTAGCTACGGCCGCCAAATACATAGCCGCTTGGATGACCCAAAAGACTTTCCATCTGTCCACGGATCAGCGAAGCGTTATTTTCGGCCTAAGTAACGCACAAGCCGCCGCTACATTGGCCGCCGTGATGGTCGGATATAACGTAATCACCGGAACAGACGCTAATGGGGAACCAATCCGGTTATTAAATGAGAGCGTGTTGAACGGTACGATCCTGATGATACTTGTCACTTGCACCATCGCCTCTTTCGCCGCCCAAAAAGGCGCTCATAACATAGCGGCCCAAGATATATCCGATAAGGAGGAAAACAAAAAAGAATCAGAGCATATCTTGATACCGGTCAGCAATGAAGAGACCGTGGAAGAGCTGGTCAACCTCAGCTTGGCGATCAAATCTCCCCAAAACAAGAACGGCTTGTTTGCCCTAAAAGTGATAGATAACCATCATTCAGACGAGAAAGCGTTAAAACAATCCCGCAGGGTTCTACAGACCGCAGTCAATACGGCTGCCGCCACGGATACCCGGATGAAGGATTTATTAAGATATGACTTAAGCATATCGAATGCTATCGCCAGCGTGGTAAAAGAGCGGGAGATCACAGATCTGGTAGTGGGATTGCACAAGGAAAAAGATATACCGGCGGCCTTCCTTGGCCATATCGTGGAAAGCGTATTGGCGGAAAGTAGTGTAAGCACATTCATATACAAGCCCGCACAACCCATCTCTACTGTTAGACGGCATCTGATCATCATCCCGGAATTGGCCGAAAAAGAAATCGGTTTCAACCAAATCATCTTCCGGCTACGAAACGTGACCCAGAACACAGGTGCAGCGACAGTCTTTTACGGTTCGGAAGCGACCTTGAATGCCTTAAAGAAATTATTAGCCAAGAAAAGCGGAGAAGCCAGTTATATCGAATTCAACGACTGGGATGACTTCCTGATCGTTTTCCGGGATATAAAACCGGACGACACGATGTGGATTATCCTTAGCCGCAAGGAAGGACTTTCCTACGCTCCCGCCATGGCCCGTATCCCCAAGTACCTCAACAAATACTTTCAGGCAAACAGTTTCGTCTTGGCATATCCCGTGCAAGCTGGCATGAACGAGGGCACTCGCTATCTGACTTAACCATTACGGAACCAGCCTCTCACGCCAAGACTTTCGAGGTGAGTACGGCATTTTCCGCTTAGCGTATCCCAGACGGAGGATCAAAGCAGGAATCTCGTTGGTGAAAGACAAGTCTTTCGCCAGCAAACCGGAAAGATCACGCACCTCACAAGGCTGGTTCAAAAAGGCGAAAGCGATATTCTTTTCCGTAGCTCTCAAAAGAAAACGTTGCAAACTCCGGCCTAGCGCAAACCATTCCGGTAGCGTATTTGTCCGTAAGGCAAACAAGGCTAAATGAGAAGAAGAGTCCAGCTTCTTCTTGTCTCCCCTATTTTGTATGCCGGCTTTCAAGACACTTCCCATGATTGTCTCTGAGATAAGACGGGGAAGATTCGGCGCCCCGAACACCGCATAACTCAGGCCGTCCGATGTAGCTCGTACATGATTCTTATTAAAACGCATCCATGATTTCAGCTCTCGTTTAAACAGATGATCGTTCATTTGCCGGTTATTCCCCGCAAATATATAAGAAGAAAGCGTATCGAACTCCCACTCTCCTTTCGACCACAAATGCAGACTGATATTTTCCTCCAAAGGCGTATTCCTCAAATAGCTCAATTGATCCGATGGAATCATTTCCCCGGAATATATGCCTCGATTCGTCTGTCTGACCGAAATTTCCTCGATAAGCCCACTCGTCTCCTTAATCATCGATGCCTCCGACAAGAGTACGGTGATCTCCCCCGATCCTGAAAAAACCGGTAGCGGAGCATATCCTTTTGCCTCAGCCGCAATGCAAAGATTCTCGGTGGCACATCCTAAGCTAATAAATAACTCACGGTTATCCGGATCTACGACCGGAAGGGACTTACTCATATCCGGAAGAATCTGTATCCTATCCTTTTGCACACGAAACAACCAAGGTTGGGTATTATGCCCCGATGGGGCTTTCACGGCTTGTTCCATCATATAGATAAAATCCGGCCGTATATCACTTATCCGCAATGATCCTGTTTCCATATTATTATACACTTTCTCATTCTAGCGATGCCCACTACCTCTTTCCGTTCGTGCCCGGACAAACGCCTCAAAAACAAAAAATCCCGTAAAGCTTTCGCCTTACAGGACTCTCTGCGGAAAGACAGGGATTCGAACCCCGGGAACCTCTCAGTTCAACGGTTTTCAAGACCGCCGCAATCGACCACTCTGCCATCTTTCCAATAAGTAAATCGTGTGACCTGGGAGGGGCTCGAACCCTCGACCCAATGATTAAGAGTCATTTGCTCTACCAGCTGAGCTACCAAGTCAACATGTTATTTGTTTGAGTGACCTGGGAGGGGCTCGAACCCTCGACCCAATGATTAAGAGTCATTTGCTCTACCAGCTGAGCTACCAAGTCAACATGTTATTTGTTTGAGTGACCTGGGAGGGGCTCGAACCCTCGACCCAATGATTAAGAGTCATTTGCTCTACCAGCTGAGCTACCAAGTCAACATGTTATTTGTTTGAGTGACCTGGGAGGGGCTCGAACCCTCGACCCAATGATTAAGAGTCATTTGCTCTACCAACTGAGCTACCAAGTCATTCCATTTTGCTATCGTTACTTTTTCAAACCACCGTTTGTTTCTCGATTGCGGGTGCAAAGATAGAGGTTTTATTTTTCCCCGCAAACTTTTCGACTACTTTTTTTCATAAAATTTTAATCAAACTCGTAAATATCCGAGGGTGTAGTCCGCTTCAACGCAACCAATGAGACATCTTTCCCTACCCTTATGCCCTCTTGGAAAAGACGTATATCCACTGTCTTATAGGCCAGTTCGGGATGGTTATTGTCCCGGCTGAGATGGCAAAGCCAGATATTCTTCAAACCGGTATTATAATGGGTCGCCAAGAACTCTGCGGCCTCCCTGTTACTCAAATGCCCGGTGGGGCTCGCCACCCGCTCTTTCAAGAAAGCGGGATATGTACCGAAACGAAGCATCTCCTCGTCATAGTTCGCTTCCAATATTAAATGGTTCGCCATGCAGATATATTTCCCCACCGTGTCCGTGATATGGCCTACGTCGGTAGCGAAAGTGAATTTATGATTACCATACTCGATATGGTACCCCACATTATCAGTACTATCGTGAGGCACCTCGAAAGCCGTGATACGGAAATCACGGATAAGGAATGGAACTTCTTTTTCTATAACCTTGCGGGAGACACATAAGGTCTCCTCCACATACCGGCTCTTATCAATCCCCCGGTGCACGTCGGCTGTCGCATAGACAGGAATGCAAAGCTTCTCGCCCAAATACCCGACCGTCTTGATATGATCCGCATGATCGTGGGTAATCAACACGGCCACGATCTTGGTAAAATCGATCGACCGGTCCTTCAATACTTTCTTTATGGTCCGGATTCCGATACCTGCGTCAATCAGCATACCGAATTCCGAAGTCCCCAAATAATAGCAGTTCCCACTGCTCCCACTCGCTAAACTCAGAAATGATAGTTTCATACTCTCCTATTCCGCAACACTGCTTTTTTTCTGTTTTACATAGTATACACTAGGGGCGGAACGTCTCAGGGATCGATACCTCCCCGATCAACGAGCAGTTCATATGCTCCTTCACCTCGTCGGGTGTCAGCCCATGGCCGAAGAGGAACATTAGCTTCGTCACGGCGCTCTCCGTCGTACTATCGAAGCCGCTCGTCACGCCTGCCTCCAACAATTTGTGCCCCGTCTCATAACGGTGCATCTCCACACTTCCGGCCCTACACTGAGTAACATTCACGATGACGATACCACGGTCTACAGCCTCCTTCAACATATTCAAGAACCATTCCTCGCACGGAGCGTTTCCGCTTCCGAATGTTTCCATCACCACGCCTTTCAGACCCGGGATATTCAGGATACTTTCCACTACTTGCGGAGAAATTCCGGGGAATAGTTTTAGTATAGCGATATTTCGGTCCAACAAATAATGCGGCTTCAGCGGCTTACGCGATACCGGATGATATACCTGCGGCAGATCATACTTAATATAGATACCCGCATGAGCCAAAGCCGGGTAATTGTACGAACGGAACGCATTAAAATTATCTGCGTTTATCTTACTCGTACGATTCCCCCTCAATAAATCATTCTCAAAAAAGATACAGACCTCCGGGACCAACGGTAAGCCGTTCTCCTTGGCGGCCGCTATCTCGATCGCCGTAATCAAGTTCTCCTTCCCATCGGTACGCAACATCCCGATCGGTAATTGCGATCCCGTAAGGATCACCGGCTTACTCAGGTTCTCGAGCATAAAACTCAATGCCGATGCCGTATACGACATTGTATCCGTGCCATGCAGTACCACGAAGCCGTCGTATTTCTGATAATTATCGGCGATGATTTTCACGATCTTCATCCACGAGTCCGGCCCCATCTCCGAGGAGTCCATCGGAGGATCGAACTGTATCGTGGCCACCGAATACCCCAGTTTCTTCAACTCCGGCATATTGTCCTTCAAATGCTGGAAATTAAACGACTCTAACACTCCAGTCTCCGGATTCTCGATCATACCTATCGTCCCACCCGTATATATCAACAGGATGGAAGCCTTTTCTTGTTGAGTATGCATGTCCATATAATTATGCAAAGTTAATAAATTATTCTTCTCCTTTCAACACCGGAACACTTATATGATATTTTACGGCGATTATACGTGCGAGGAACACGCTCAACGCCGATACGAACTGTATCATCGCCGCCGACATAGAAGTTTGCATACATATATAATATATCAAACCGCCAAAGACACAAGCCAACGCATAAATATCTTTCCGGAATATCAAAGGCTCCTCATTAATCAATATATCCCTCATCATACCGCCAAACGAGCCGGTTATAGTTCCCATCACGATCGCCACCCACATGGGAAACCCGAAATCCAAGGTCTTGGCGATACCTACCACCACAAACAACCCCAATCCGATAGCATCGAATATAAAAAATGTATTGTTCAAACGGATCACGTATTTTCGGAAAGCGATAACGAACAACAAAGCCAAGGCCGAGACAATCAAATAAGAGGCTTGTTCCATCCAAAAAGGCACCGCATTCAATAAAATATCACGAATCGTACCTCCTCCTACAGCGGTCACGACACCCACCACATAGGCGCCAAACCAATCAAATTGTTTCGCAGAAGCCAATCTTATGCCACTTATGGCAAACGCAAAGGTCCCTGTATAGTCACAAAAGGTGATAAAATCTATCATTTTGTTTTTTTCGCAAAAATACGGAATAGTTCGCAAATAACAGCATTTATAGAAAGAATACCTAACAATAATTTAAACCAAACGAATCCCTTAATGTTTATTATATATAAGTTTGCGGAGTGGTTATAACCGTAACCTATTGATTTTTATTCACAAAAGAGAATTGAGTTAGATGAGGATGAAAAAATGCATGTTGATCGGGTTGATCTGTCTGCTATCCAGCCAATGGATGTGGGGGCAACACTTCCCTCAGATGGATGCCCGCAATTACGTGAGCGACACGGCCCTTTTCATTCCACGCCGCCCTTGGTTGGCAGCAAGCGAGGTATTCGGAATGAACATGGCCGTCTGGACTTTCGACCGTTTCTTAATGAACGAGGATTTCGCGAAGATAAACGGACATACGATTAAGCAAAACTTCAAGACGGGGCCTGTTTGGGACACGGATAAGTTCTCTACCAATCTGGTGGCCCATCCCTATCACGGATCATTATATTTCAACGCGGCCCGTAGCAACGGACTGAATTTCTGGCAATCCATTCCATTCGCGGCGGGAGGCAGCCTAATGTGGGAATTCTTTATGGAAACGGAACCGCCCTCCATCAATGACATGCTTGCCACCTCTTTCGGCGGTATAGAATTAGGTGAGATTACCTACCGGCTCTCCGACTTATTCATCGACAACCGCTCCCACGGGGCGGAACGTGTGGGACGGGAGATCTTATCCGGTTTGATATCTCCGATGCGGGCGATCAATCGTATCATCACGGGAGAAGCTTGGAGACACAGCAGCTCCAAGGGGCGTGTCTACACCTCGGTTCCCGTAAACTTCATCGTGGGTGTCGGCCCTCGCTTCCTTGCCGAGCAGGAAGGCTCCAAGCATGGCACTACGAGCATGCACGTATCCTTCAGGTTGGATTATGGAGATCCTTTCAATGATGACTTCTATTCGCCCTATGAATGGTTTCAGTTGAAGGCCGGGTTCGATTTCTTTTCGAGCCAGCCGCTCATCAGCCAAGTCAATGCCGTTGGGGCTATCTGGGGGAAACAGGTCTGGAGTAAAGGCCCTCGTAGTCTGGCCGCTGGAATCTTTCAGCATTTCGACTACTATGATTCCGAGTTAAAATCCAATAGTTCCCAAACGGTAGCTCCCTACCGCATATCGGAAGCGGCGGCGGTCGGTGGTGGATTGATCTATTACAAAAGAGGCACGCCGGACAATAAAGTAGATGTTTACGCCGAATTATACGGAACAGGAGTCGCCTTGGGCGCAAGCATCTCCGATTACCTCCGGCTGGAAGAGAGAGATTATAATCTGGGAAGCGGTTATAGCGTGAAAGCGTTTACCGGATTGGCCTACGATAAACGCTGGGCGTTCTTGATCGATTTGGAGAACTACCATATCTTCACATGGAAAGGATACGAGCCGGATATAGACTGGAATGCGGTGGACCCTACAAAGTTAAACGTACAAGGCGATGCCGGCAACGCACGTTTAACGGTATTTTCCACCACCTTAGCCTATATGTCCAAGCATAAATGGAATATTGCGTTGCGAAATCGTTATTTCTCCCGCCGTACCCATTATAAGTATCATAAAGATATAGATAGCTCCACGTATGATATTATGCTGACGCTTGGGTGGAGGATTTAATTCTTCCGCTCAAGCTCACGCAGATTCTCCATCTTCTTGCGCTGCATAAACTCATAGATGCCTTCCAAATGCTCCGTCACTTTTTGGTTTCCGAACTCATAGACCTTAGAGACCAGCCCATCCAAGAAATCACGGTCGTGGGATACGACGATCAACGTCCCGTCAAAGTCAAGCAACGCCTGCTTCAAGATATCCTTCGTCTTCATATCCAGATGGTTTGTCGGCTCATCCAGAATCAGCAAGTTCACAGGCTCCAACAATAGCTTAATCATGGCCAGACGTGTACGCTCGCCACCGGAAAGCACCTTCACCTTCTTCGCCGAGTTCTCGCCGCCAAACATGAACGCACCCAGCAGATCCTTGATCTTATTACGGATATCGCCTTGTGCCACATCGTCTATCGTCTGGAAAACCGTAAGATTCTCATCCAGCAGGGAGGCTTGGTTCTGGGCGAAATAACCGATCATCACGTTATGCCCCAGCGTCAACGTCCCCTCATGCTCGATCTCTTTCATGATACACTTCACCAAGGTAGACTTACCCTCGCCATTCTTCCCGACGAAAGCGATCTTATCCCCTCGCTCGATCATCAGATTAGCGTTTCGGAAAACCGTATGATCGCCATACGCTTTCGAGACATTCTCAATCGTCACCGGATAAGAGCCCGAACGGGGCGAAGGCGGAAACTTCAAGCGCAAAGCCGAGGTATCTTCCTCATCCACCTCCAAGATCTCCAGTTTCTCCAGCATCTTCACACGGCTCTGCACCTGCAAGGTCTTGGAGTACGTGCCCTTGAAACGCTCGATGAACTCTCTCGTCTCGGCGATCATCTTCTGTTGCTCGTCATAAGCCTTCTGTTGTTGCTCACGACGTTCCTTCCGTAATTGCAAGTATTGGCTATAGTTTACCTTATAATCATAAATCCGGCCCATCGTCACCTCGATCGTACGAGTCGTGATATGATCCACGAACGCACGGTCGTGGCTGATCACCACTACGGCCTGACCGTTATCGATCAAGAAATCCTCCAACCACTGGATAGACTCGATATCCAAGTGATTCGTCGGCTCGTCCAGCAAAAGGACATCCGGTTTCTTCAACAGTAGTTTCGCCAGTTCGATACGCATACGCCAGCCACCGCTGAATTCACTGGTTTGCCGGTCGAAATCCTCCCGTTTGAAACCCAGTCCCAACAAGGTTTTCTCTATATCGGCGTCGTAATTGATCTCCTCTATGGAATAGAATTTCTCGCTCAAGGTAGAGACCCGCTCGATCAGCTCCATATAACCATCCGACTCATAGTCCGTACGAGTCTCCAGTTGCTTATTCAATTCGGCGATCTCCGCCTCCATCTCGTGCAGATGGGCGAAAGCCTGCGCCGTCTCCTCGAAAACGGTACGGCCATCCTCCGTCATCAAATGCTGCGGCAAATAAGCGATCACGGTATCTTTAGGGGCGGACACTTTTCCACGGCTTGGCTCCCGCACGCCGGCCAATATCTTCAACAAGGTAGATTTACCGGCACCGTTCTTACCCATCAAGGCGATACGATCTTTCTCGTTAATCACAAAAGAAACATCCGAGAAAAGGGCGCTTCCACCAAACTCTACTGTTAGTCCGTCAACTGAAATCATATGTTTATTTTAATACATTAATATAATGAAGCCGCAAAGATAAGAAAAATCCCTTTCATTAGGGATGTACAGGAGATTTCATACGATCTTTCCGGGGCAAGACTAGGAAGAAATTGGTTGCCGATGCCGTCGACAATATTTTCGACGCCGTCAGCAATATTTCCGACAGCGTCAGCAATATTTCCGACAGCGTCAGCATTATTGCCGACGGTGTCGGCAACCAATTGCATAAGGGACTAATCCCTTAAACTACCTTTAAAAAAAGCAGAAACATCCACATATTTTCCAACAAAACGCTTGTTTTATAAACAGAAACTCCTATCTTTGCACCCGCTAATACAAACAGCTTAAATTAATTATTCAAACATGGCAACAAAAATTAGATTGCAAAGACACGGTCGTAAAGGTTACGCCTTCTACCAAATCGTGATCGCAGACAGCAGGGCTCCACGTGATGGAAGATTTATTGAAAGGATAGGTTCTTATAATCCGAACACTAATCCTGCTACAGTAGATTTGAACTTCGAAAGAGCTTTGTATTGGTTACAAGTAGGTGCTCAACCTACAGACACAACTCGTAACATCCTTTCTCGCGAAGGCGTTTGCTTGAAAAAGCATTTATTGGAAGGTGTTAAGAAGGGTGCGTTCGACGAAGCCGCAGCTGAGGAGAAATTCCAAGCTTGGTTGAAGAACAAACAAGCTTCCGTACAAGCTATCAAAGAAAAAGACAGCGAAGCAGCTAGAGCAGAAGCTAAAGCACGTCTTGAGGCTGAGAAGGAAGCTAATAAGGCAAAAGCAGAAATCGTAGCTAAAAAGAAAGCAGAATTGGCAGCAGCTGAAGCTGCTAAGCAAGCTGAGGAAGCAGCCGCAGCGGCTCCCGCTGAAGAAGCTCCGGCAACTGAAAGCGCTGAATAATTCGTGCGATGCCAAAATAAAAAAGAGGACATTTTTCAATGCCCTCTTTTTTTATGCCTTTTCCACCAGCTACCGGATCTTCCTAATGCGTATAATCGGGCTCACCCGATAAATCAGGGGGAAAATTCTTTAATTCTATAGAAAATTTGC
>NZ_QTLP01000014.1:0-151903 GCF_003635405.1 Parabacteroides sp. AF39-10AC
AAAGGAGTCAGTCGAAAGATTGGCTCCTTTTTTTGGTATATACACCAGCCGTTGTAGAGATGTGGCGTGCCGCATCTTATCCTTTCGAAATGTGCCGGATTTTGGTTAATCCAGCACTAATTTTACGATAGCCCCGTAAGAGGGTACGTTCTTAAAAGCGTCTTGCAAAGGATATTCGCCAGCGTAGACCCGGGCACAAGTCAATACCCCGCCATGCGCGAACAGGCATACCTTTTGCAGCCCGCTTTTGCGAAGCTCATTCAAGAAGTCGCTAACCCGGTCGTATTGATCTTGTAGGGATTCACCGTTTGGAGTCGGGTTATTAACCCAATCCTTAAACCAAGCCTCTGAGCGGGGATCGGAGGATAGCTCATTCCACGATTTCATTTCCCATTCCCCGAAATTCACCTCCTTGATACGGTCTTCTCTCTCCGCCTCCGGAAAGCCGCAATAATTAGCTAAGCGCACGCAGCGGGTAAGGGGACTTGTCCAAACCTTATCGAACGTATGATCGCTCAAGCCTTTTTTTACCTCTTCCGCCTCTTCCTCGAAGGTCGGTTTCAATGGAACATCGGTTTGCCCGTAGGCGTAGCCGGCGGGAACATCGACAGAGGTATGTCTGATTAAATAAATCTCCATAATTATATAGTTTGATAGATGATCACGAAACCCATATAGAAGCTTAACTCACAAAGAAGAAAAGTCGCTCCACAGCAGTCTCCCGTATATCCTTGTATCTTTCTCTTCATGAAAGAGGTGAGGAAGTACCAAGTGATAACCGGGAATATACCCGCTAGTAAGTAAACAGGTTGGGGAAGCCATAATAATGGTAAGAAAGCACAAATGATGCTAAATACATATTCTCGAGAGGTCATTCGGCTATATACGGTCTTGTTCTTGGCTTCCTCCTCTTTCCTCGCGTAAGGCAGGCGATTGATGATCATGCTGGAGACGCCTTTGCAAAAAGGATCTCCAGCCAGTATGGCACATCCCGCTAGCTCGATCGGGAGACTGCTTACTAGTAGGTAGAACAGTCCGAAGTAGAAAATCAGTCCGATTACCCCATAGCTGCCTATATGCGAGTCTTTCATGATCGCCAATATGCGTTCCCGGCTCGTGCCGCCGCCGAAACCGTCGAAGAAATCCGCCAGCCCGTCCTCATGCAGGCAGCCGGTTATCAGCAATCGGGTAATCATGGCGCATAAGATCGCCACGGATGACGGAAGAATCAAGGAGGTAGCGTACAATACCAATACCGACAAACCAGCCGTCAGCCAACCGACCAACGCCCAATGGCTCACGATATTCTTGAAACAGGCCGCCGGAACCTCCGCCAACCGCCAGAACGGTAACCGAGTAAAGAATATAAACGCAGCGAGTATCCGCAACATATCAGAAATATTTAGTGATTGCCGCTTGCTTGAAACTATGCATCTCGTTGATCATGCGAACGGCGGAGTCGAGTATCGGGTAAGCGCATACCGAGCCGGAACCTTCTCCCAGCCGTAGCCCTAGATCGAGCAATGCTTTTGCCCCCAAGAAATCCAGTATCCGTTTATGCCCGGCCTCGTCGCCGCAATGCCCGAATACGCAATACGATTGCATTTCCGGATATAAGCGGGAAGCCACCAATACGCAATTCGTCATGATAAAACCATCCACGAGGATAATCATCTTCAGTTCGGCGGCACGCAACATGCCTCCTACAGCCATAACCATCTCATACCCTCCGAAGTAGCGCATTACATCCAAGGCGCTTCCATCCCCTTTGTAATTCTCCAACGAGCGTTTCAGTACGTTGTATTTATGCCGTACGCCTTCGCTGTCCAGTCCGCTACCGGCCCCCACACAGTCGATCAATGGGATTTGCGTGAGGCAAGTCATCCACATGCTGGAAGCCGCCGTATTCCCGATACCCATCTCTCCGAAACTGATCACGTTACAGCCTTCGTTGTAACAATCCGTCACGATATCGGCTCCGTATTGAAGGGCTTTCTCCATTTCCTCCACGGTCATGGCCGCCTCGTGAAGAAAGTTACGGGTTCCTCCCTTGCGCACCTTGCGGTCGATAAGTTGGGGGATAACGGGGAAATCGAAATCCACGCCGCCATCCACGATCTTCAACTCAAACCCATGCTGGCGGGCAAGGTAGCAAACTCCCGCTCCTCCGTTCAAGAAATTATGGATCACTTGGCGAGTTACCTCCTTGGGAGATTTGCTTACGCCCTCGTCGGCGATGCCGTGATCCGATGCATAGATTACGTTCACGGGATGACGCAAGACAGGCGATAAGGTTTGCTGGATCAATCCCACTTGCAGGGCGAGCGCCTCGAGCGTTCCCAATGAGCCTTTCGGCTTTGTCAGATTATCGATCTTGTCTTGTAAAGCGGCCTCCAGCCCTTTGTCCGGGGCCTCGATGTGAAATTGTATCATGATAGTAGTATTTTATATAAGTCGTTGTTCTTATTCCTTGATCTTGACGGGGATTCCGCTGACCATCAAGACAACCTCGTCCGCTTTAGAGGCGATATATTGGTTGAGCCAGCCTTGCATATCGGTAAATTTACGTTGCACCTCGTCTATCGGCACGCCTCCCATACCCAGCTCGTTCGTCACGAAGATCAGGTAGGCATCTTGCCGGGAGAGTTTATCGAACTCCGCTTTGAGGAGGGAGAGGGATAATTCCACGTCGCTTTGATTGTCGAAGAAGAAGTTCGTCCCCCAAAGGGTTACGCAATCGATCACCACGACACGATCGGTAAGATCGTGGCGGCTCAAGTATTTCTCCTCCTCTATATTGGTCCACTCGGGTCCACGGTCTCGCTGGTGGCGTTCCACCCGCTTCCGGAACTCCTCGTCCCAGATGCGGGAGGTAGCTAGGTAAACCGGGTTGGGCGACAGCGATAAGGCGAGCCTCTGTGCGTATCCGCTCTTGCCGGACCGCTGTCCTCCAGTCACTAAGATCACTTTCTTACTCATCGCCTTCGTGATTCCTGTTTTTCCGGTGGGCGGCACGTTTAGCCTTGTTGATCGGATTGTTCTTGCTCGTCTTCCGAAGGGCGGCCGATTTCGGGTTGGCGGCGATCCGCTGCGCCACCGCCGATTTGCTCAGTGCCTTTCCGAACTTGGGGCGTAAGGCATCCCGCAATAACTTCTCCTCGTCGGTAAGCTTGGCGGTCTTGGATTTCCAGCCTCCCTCTTTCTGCGCCTTACGGGCGGCAGCGTATTTATTGAACTTTCCGAACTTCTCCATTTTAGCGCCTTCACGGCCTCCCTTGTTCTCGGGTTTCGCTTTCCGGAGCGTGCCGAGTAATTCTTTTTCTTGCTGCACCTCCTTTTTCTCCTCCTCTTGCAGGCGGATATATTTCTCTACATTCAAGCGTTCACCGTCCACCAATACGACATCCTCCGCCGTGACCTTCTGGCCTACGTGCGGTTGCTTGCCGTTTACGGTTACCCGTTCCATCTCGATGAAATTGTCTGCTTCCCGGCGTGAGCAAACACCGGCTTCGCTTATCAGTTTGTTTAATCTAATTTCCATATTATTAATATTATATTATTAGTAAAATAAGGGTGACGATCACACCCATCAACAGTTCCGTATTACTATTCACTTGAATGGCGATACGCATATCCTCGGTCGTGAAAGGCCTCGCGTTCGTTCCGATATAAGGCTTCTCCACCGGTTTGCCGAAATAATCGTGCGTCCCCCCGAACTGGCAGTCCAAGACCGCCGCCAAGGCCGCTTCTGGATAACCGGAATTAGGGCTTGCGTGTTCAGGGCCGAAACGCCGTACGAAATCCCTTTTCCCCCAATTATTGGAGACCAGCAACATCAAATAGGCCGTGAGGCGGGCCGGGATGTAATTGGCGATATCGTCGATTTGCGCCGCTATCCGTCCGAACTCAAGGTAACGCTCATTCTTATAACCGATCATCGAGTCCAGCGTATTCACCATCTTGTAAGCCATCATCCCCGGCAACCCCAGCAGGGCAAACCAAAACATCGGGGCGATCACGCCGTCGCTTAAGTTCTCGGACAAGGTCTCCAACGCCGCCGCCCGTATCTCTTGCGGCGACAGGTTCGAGGTATCCCTCCCCACGATCCGTGCCACTTGCCGCCGTCCTTCTTCCGTGCTACGGTCCACGGCCTCGAACACCGCCTTCACTTCCTTGATAAGCGTCTTTCCGGATAGGCAATAAAATACGCCGACAGCCGTCAGCAACCCACTGAACTGCGGATGTATGATCCAAGCCCACGACAATATCCACTCGCAGATTAAATACACGCCAAGGATAAGCACGACTGCTAGTATGCCGCCTTTTAGGGCCCGCTCGGAGCCTTTATTCAACGCTTTCTCTCCGGCGCTGATCGCTTTGCCAAACCATACGATCGGATGGGGCCAACCTTCCGGGTCTCCCAGCAACCGGTCGGATAACCAACCACCCAAAAAGGGCACGATCTTGAGTAAATTGATAGAATGATGTAACCAATACATATTGAATGTCATTGAAGGAACAAACTTAGACAAAAAAAAGAACATAAGGAAGCGGTAAGCGATTCTTCATCACACATTAGGCGAAAGAAACCTACATTTAAAGGATTTCGAGCGTAGACTTTCATCTTCTATCATCTGTTGTATGATCATCCATCATCCGTTGCATGATCTTCTAACAGTTGGTGGATGATCATACAACGGATGGTAGAAGATGAATAGGTACGGAAAAAACGGCTAAAGAATGCCTTTAGAAGCCTTAAATCTTCGGGAAGGGAGGGCTTGATATACAGTGGATTCCTTTCAATTTTGTGTTTATTAACAAAAAAACGTTCTTACGGCCGGTTATTATTACTTTATTTGCTCCCACCGTATCGTGAAAGGAGTTAATCGAGATGACAGATGAAAAATCCATTTTAGAACAATTTGCCGTTGGAAATCATACCGCTTTCCGGGAATTGTTCATGCGTTACCATCTGAAAGTCTATTATTTCGTGCTGGGACTCGTGAAGTCCGAGAGTGATGCCGAGGACTTGACCCAAGAGATTTTCCTAAAGCTTTGGACGCATCGGAGTCGTTTCACGGAAGTGAGGACGTTCGGTTCCTACCTCTATGTGCTGGCGAAGCATACGGCGTTCAATTATATCGAATCCCGCCGGGTGAATCTCGTGAGCTTGGAGAGTGCTTCGGAGGAAGACGAGGAGCGAAGTACGCCTTATGAGGATTTAGTCGCTAAGGATTTGCGATTGTTGGTGGATATGATTGTAGAGACCATGCCGCCACAGCGGAGGATGATCTACCGGATGAGCCGTAATGAGGGATTGTCGAACACAGAGATCGCCGAGAATTTACAACTCTCAAAAAAGACCGTAGAAAAACATTTGAATCTAGCGTTAAGGGAATTGCGGAACGTAGTATTGACTTTCCTTCTTGTTATGATATGTTAATGAATTGAGGGTGAAGTGAGAAAAGTAGGTCCTATAAACAAGATAAAATAGAAAAGCAGGAATGAGTCCTATAAAAAAGATATTAAAATACTTTTTCCATCATTCGTTCTCCGGGGAGATGGTGGATCGGGTACATCAACGATTGGCGGAGCCGGGAGACGAACGGGAAAAGGAAGAGGTTTTACGGGAGATCTGGAATGAGATCGGTTTTCCGGAGGCGGATAAACGAAGCGAGATGGCTTTCGCCCGGTTGGAGAATACATTGGACGTGAGGCCCCGTCCCTGTCTGCGTATCCCGGCATGGGTGCGTATCGCCGCTATCTGGCTGATCCCTTTGTTGTCGTTGGGTGTTTCTTATTATCTATATAGAGACGCACGGGATGTCAGGCAGCTCGCTTTTATGGAGCGGTTCGTACCTTCCGGCAAGCGGGAGCGGATCACCTTGCCCGATGGTAGCGAGGTCTGGTTGAATTCCGGTACCTTGCTGCTTTATCCATCCGACTTTATCGGGGATAAGCGAGAGATCTATCTGGTGGGAGAGGGATATTTCAAGGTGCGAAAACGTCCTGAGCAACCTTTCATTGTGCGGACGAAAGCGATGCGGGTACAAGTGTTGGGTACCGAGTTTAATTTATCCGCTTACTCGGACCAAGAGAAGATAACGACAACCTTGGAGGAAGGTTCCTTGAAGATCCTTCCTGATGATCCCTCGGTGGCTCCATGTATATTGAGTCCTAACGAGCAGCTTGTCTACATCCCTTCCCGGGGAAAGGTGGACGTGCGGCAGGTGGTGGGCTCGGATTACTCGGCATGGAAAGAGGGAGGCTTGTTGTTTAACAACGATTCTTTCGAGGAAATCTTGAAAACCTTGGAACGTGTCTACAACGTGAAGGTGCATTTGCGTACTTCCGCTTATCATTCCAACCGACTTACGATCCATTTCAATAAGCATGAGTCGTTGGAGAACATCATGATGCTGGTCAAGGAGATGATACCCGGCTTGGAGTATCAGATCAAAGAGGATGGGATCTATATTGATTGAGTTAAGGAGATATTAGGCTTTTATAATTCGTTAACGTTTTTCCGTTGGGTGCGCTCCTCGTTTCCCTTGTCCTAATAGTGAGTACGTACTACAAAGGAGATATAAATGTTTAACTAAAAAATCTAATATCGCATGAACAGGAATAAATCTATACGTGTCGCTATTCTTTGCCTGAGCCTCGCTATGGCTGGGAGCTTGCCTATCGATGCGCAAAAAGTGACCTTCCATGAAGGTTCGATCTCATTGAAACAGGCATTTGAGAAACTAGAGTCGAGCTCTGTTTATAAGATAGCCTATAACGATAGCCAATTGGACATGTCGAGAAAGGTCTCGATGAATCAGAAAGACATGGAAGTATTGCAGGTCTTATCACAGCTGTTAAAGAATACGGGATACACGTATAAAATAAACGGGAATTATGTGATCATCGTGCCGGAAGAGGTCAAGACTGTCAAGGGGAAAAAGCAAGTCTCGGGAGTGATTGTCGATACGAATGGCGATCCTGTGATCGGGGCGAACGTGGTGGAGAAAGGAACTACCAACGGTACGATTACCGATCTCGACGGAAAGTTTACGCTAGAGGTAAATGACAACTCTGTCCTTCAAGTTTCCTATATCGGTTATAATACACAAGAGGTCTCGGCGAACGGAAAGACGAGTTTCTCTATCAAGCTGGGCGAGAATACACAGACATTGGATGAGGTGGTAGTCGTAGGTTACGGAACGATGAAGAAGAGCGACTTGACCGGATCGGTTACCAACGTAAAGGCGGAGAAGCTGTTGAGCAAGCCGGTGGTGAATGTTGGGCAGGCCTTGGCGGGAAAGGCTTCCGGTGTGGAGATCTTTGAGAATGGCGGTACGCCGGACGGGAAAGTACGGGTGCGTATCCGTGGTAATAACTCTATCAACTCATCGAATGAGCCTCTGTATGTGGTAGATGGCGTGATTGGCGTAAGCAATATCAATCTGTTGAATCCTAGTGAGATCGAATCCTTGGAGGTATTGAAGGATGCCTCCGCCACGGCTATCTATGGTGCTCGTGGAGCGAATGGCGTGATCATGATTACGACGAAACGAGGTATCAAGAACGAAAAAGCGCAGATCTCGTACGACGGTTATGTCTCTATCGGTAAAATGGCGAAGAAACTGGACTTGATGAACGCTTCCGAGTGGTGGCAGAATTACAATACCACGATGGATAACGGGCAGAAATATGATCCGGAAGGGTATGCGCAAGGCAAGTACAAGAAAGTGACGCCGGCGGATCTGCCGAATTTGTTCGATGCTAACGGTAACCCGCTGTATGATACCGATTGGCAGGATGAGGCTTATCAAACGGCTATCAACCATAATCACCAAGTCAGCATCCGGGGCGGAGCCGATAAGACCTTGTATAGCGTGCATTTGGGATATATGCATAAGGATGCTTTGATGCGTAACGGTTTCCTAGACCGGTATAGCGGTAGGATCAACTTAGATTCCCAGCTTCGGGATTGGTTGAAAATGGGTGCCAATATGTCGTTCAATTATAATAAGGGAAACGATAATTACAAGAGTTATGGAGTAAAGCGTTTGGTACAGGAAGCTATTCCGTTGATTCCCGTAAAATATCCCGATGGCTCTTGGGGAAGCAACCGTGATTTCCCCGGTGCGGTACAGGATACACCTTCCCGGTATCTGGAAGAGATGGTGAACGAGACTTCCAATATCCAGACGATCGCCGACCTATATCTGGATTTCAAGATCACGGACGACTTGAACTTTAAGTCTACTTTCGCCGTAGATGCCAGTAATAGGAAACGTAATTATTATTCGGGTAAGGATCTGATCCAGTTCAGTAAGACGGCGGGAGGTATCGCTACGATAGAGACTTTGAAGGAAATGTATTGGCAGAATGAGAACTACTTTAATTATAATAAGGAGTTTAATAAAAACAATCGCATGAATGTGATGCTTGGATTAAGCTGGCAGCAGCGAGTTGCCGAAAGCGTGGAAGCTACCTCGCAGAATTTCAGCGATGATTTTTACCAATGGCATAATCTGGGAGCGGGAACGGTGACGATTCCGTCGAAATCGGAAGATTACGGTTGGTCTATCAACTCTTATTTCGCGCGTATCAATTATACCTTGAAAGACCGCTATCTATTTACGGCCACAGGCCGTTACGACGGATCGTCCAAATTCGGAAAGAATAATAAATACGCATTCTTCCCCTCTTTCGCCTTTGCGTGGAGAGCCTCGGAGGAAAGCATCTTGAAAGGTGTCAATTGGCTGAATAATTTAAAGGTACGTACTAGTATCGGCGAGATCGGAAACCAAGAGATCGGCAATTACGCTTTCTACCAGAAGCTAGGCTCGGAGAATACCATTTTTGGTAATGACTATTATACGGCTCTATACCGCAGTACGTTCGGTAACCCGGACTTGAAATGGGAGAAGACCTTGCAATGGGATGCCGGTGTCGATGTGAGTGTATTGAATCAGCGTATCGATCTGTCTTTGGATTATTATTATAAAAAGACGAGCGACTTATTATTGGAGGCCCCGATCCCGGGAACTTCTGGATTGAATACGATCATGCGGAACATCGGCTCCGTGCAGAACCAAGGTTTTGAGTTGACCTTAAATACGCATAATATCCAAACGGATAATTTCAACTGGATGTCTACAGTATTATTTAACGTAAACCGTAATAAGATATTGAACTTAGGCGAGAATGATGAGGATATTTATCCGAAACCCCGCCATGCGCAAGGGGATATGCTGATCCTGCGTGTCGGTGAACCTGTTGGTTCGCTATGGGGATTGCGTCGTCTGGGAACTTGGGGGGAGGACGAGGCCGCTGAAGCGGCTAAATACAACCGCCTTCCGGGAGACGTGAAGTATGAGGACTTGAATGGCGACGGGAAGATCAATAGCGAGGATAATACGATTATCGGCTGTACCTCCCCGGACTGGACCATGACGATCTCTAATACGTTTCTTTATAAGAACTTCGATTTCTCGTTCGATCTCCGCTTCGTGTTCGGGAATGATGTCGTGAATTGCGCTACTCATAATGCTGAAGACCGGTCGGGTGTAGCGAATGGCTTCAAGTCGAATTTGAACGCTTGGACTCCGCAAAACCAGCATACGATGGTCGCCCAGCGTCGTCCGATGAAATCGTACTATGATTCTTATCCGGATTCACATTGGATGCAGAACGGTTCTTTCGTTCGGGGGCAGAACTTCGTCTTGGGATATACTTTCAGCAAGAGCTTGCTCCAGAAGATAAAGTTACAGGATTTGAGAATCTACGCGAGTGCTCAGAACTTGTTCTGTATTACGAAGTACAAAGGCTATGATCCGGAGGTTACGACCTATGAGGATGCTGCTTTCGGACAAGGTATCGACGACTTCAGCGAGCCTAAAGCACGTACTTTTACTTTCGGTTTAAATGTTAAATTCTAATGCGATTGAGTTATGAAAATAAATAAAATCTATATCGTCTCATTATGTGCGTTATTCTTGTCTTCTTGTAATAATTTCTTGGACGAGCAGCCTACCGGTACAATGACTACCGATTCAAAGTTGACAAGTAAGGAGTCCGCTTTGGCCTTGACGAATTCGGCTTATTTGAAGAATACGGTCTTTAATAAGATGACCCCGGGTTGGGGATGTAATACGATCTTATTGCTCGAATATATGACTGGCAAAGCTACTTCCGAGAATTCCCAATCGAATTATAAGGACTTTCAGGATCTACTGGTGAGTGATCGTTCTTTATATATCGAGGACTGGTGGCAAGATTGTTATGCAGGTATAGCGAACTGTAACCTCGCGCTTCAAAAACTCGGGGAGTTCGAGAATCTGGATGCTTCCTTGGTTAATGGCTACATGGCCGAGGTGAAGTTTATGAGGGCTTTGTATTATTTCTATTTGGTACGTATCTTTGGTGATGTCCCTAAGATTACGACCGTACAGTCGGAGTTGGGAGAGCTGCAAGTATCTCGTGCCCCGGTAAAGGAAATCTATGATGAGATCATTATTCCGGATTTGTTGGAGGCCGAGCAATCGGATCTGGCTTTTAGCGATCATACAGGGCGTGTCTCGATGGGAGCGGTGAAAGCGCTTCTTGCGGATGTCTATCTTACGTATGCCGGTTATCCTTTGCAAGGAGGTAAATCTTATTACGCGGAATCGGCTAAACGTTCATTGGAGGTTATAAAATCGAATGAGTATACGCTCTTCACGGATTATGAGAGCCTACGGCTTCCGTCGCAGAATAATAAGGGAGAGTTTATTTATCAAGTTCAGTTCTCCTTGAACAAGCGGCATAACGAGTCGGTACGTATCTTTTTACCTTCTCGTTCCGGCATTTCCGCCTACGATTTGGAATATGGTAGTCTGATCCCTACCAAGGAATTCGTGGAAAGCTTTGAGAAAGGAGATAAGCGTACGGAAGAGAAGCAATATTTCTTTACGAACTACAAGGGGCATCCGAGTAAGTTCTCTCCGGGAGCGGCAGAGTTGGAGTTTATGGATTTGAATGGCTATTATATCTATAAGTTTTTTGATCAAGTGGCTATTGATAATACGGCGAAGTCAGACTTGAACTGGAGTGTATATCGTTACACGGATGTATTATTAATGTATGCGGAAGCGCAAGTGAACGCGGATGGTACTCCGAACCAGCAATCCATCGATATCGTGAACCAAATACGAGGAAGGGCCGGATTAGTACCGTTTAAGCAGACCAACGCAAGCGCATTCTTGGAGGAAGTCTGGGACCAACGTTACTTTGACCTATGTTATGAGAATAAGATGTGGTTTGATATGCTACGCACCCGTAAGATCCGGGATGATAAATCCGGGGAATATGTGGACTTTATCGGCTATAAGACGAATTGGGGTAAGGTGTATACGGAAACCCAGCTATTGTTCCCGATTCCATTAAGCGAACGGCAGGCGAATCCGAACCTGACTCAGAATCAAGGTTATTAACGAATAGAAAATAATATATGAAGATCAAGTTGTCTTTATTAGCCACCGGTTTACTATATGTGCCGGTGGTGTTCGCCCAAAAGCAACCCAATGTCGTGATCATTCTGGCGGATGATATGGGTTACGGGGATGTTGGATGCAATAATCCATATGCTAGGGTACGTACACCGGCCATCGATCAATTGGCCCGGAACGGTATCCGTTTTACGGATGCCCATTCTGCGGGTGCGTTGAGTGGGCCTTCACGCTACGGTTTAGTGACAGGACGTTATTTTTTCCGTACGCCGAAGAAGTCCGAGTATTGGGGGTACTTGTCTCCATATATCGAACCAGAGCGTTTGACGATCGGTTCCTTGATGCGTAATGCCGGCTATACGACCGCTTGTGTCGGGAAATGGCATCTAGGGCTCGACTGGCAGTTGAAAGATGACTCGAAACCACAGATTCTTACCCCTAAGAAATTTGGTTATACGAATACGGATTTCTCCGCCCCTGTAAAAAGAGGCCCTACGGAATTAGGGTTTGACTATTCTTTCATCCTTCCGGCTTCCTTGGATATGCCGCCTTATGCGTTCGTGCGTAATGACCGTGTCGTGGACCCGGATGTCATCTTGACGGCGGACGCTTATCCGAAGAAACAGGATGAGACGGTTTACGCTTGGGATCGTAAACATACGAACGAGAATGATATTTATTGGGAACGGGGCGTTTGGTGGCGTAACGGAGAGATGTCGCGCTCCTTTAAGTTTGAGGAATGTTTCCCGACAATCGTAGATGAGGGTATCGCTTTTATCGATCGGGAAGGACGAAAGGACAAGCCATTCTTTTTATATATGCCGTTAACCGGTCCGCATACCCCATGGCTGCCCACCGTTCAGTTTAAGGGATCTACCGAGTTAGGTACCTATGGCGATTTTATGGGCGATATCGATAATGTCGTGGCTCGGGTGAATGCCAAACTAAAGGATTTAGGTCTGGAGAAGAATACGATTGTCATTTTCGCCAGTGATAACGGAGGCGCATGGGAAGAGGAGGATATCCAGCAATACGGGCATCAAAGTAACTGGAGCCGCCGTGGGCAGAAAGGTGATGCGTGGGACGGCGGTCATCATGTTCCGCTGATTGTTCATTGGCCGGATCATATCAAGTGCCCCGGGGTTTGTTCCCAAACGGTTGGCTTGGTAGATATATTGGCTACATTGGCGGATTTAACCGGGCAATCCCTTCCTAAAGGACAGGCAGAGGATAGCTTTAGCTTTAAGAAAGTATTGGATGGTGATATGAATGCCTCGACGAGAGACCAGATCATGTACTTGTCCGGCTCCGGCAAATTAGCGATCAAGAAGGGAGATTGGAAATATATCGATTGTCTGGGCTCCGGTGGTTTTACGGCTCCCGCCCGTTTATCCCCGGTGAAGAATGGACCGAAAGGCCAACTTTATAATATGCGGACCGATTCTTTGGAGAGTAATAATCTCTTCTTGCGTGAGAAAGGCATTGCGAATGAGCTTTCTGCGTTGTTGAAGAAATTGTTGGATCAAGGATATAGCCGTCCGCAATAAAGGTAATCTTGATTAGGCAAAAAGTTGAATCGAATGACAAAGTTAGGCGTATTGTTTAGTGTTTTGGGAGTGGGGGCCGGTTGTATTCCGGCCTTCGCTCAAAAACAGCTCCCCAATATCATCGTAATGTTATCGGATGACCAAGGTTGGGGCGATTTGGGCTTCACGGGGAATACCTTCGTGCAAACTCCTAATATAGATCGTATCGCTCATGAGGGAACGATCTTGGAGAATTTTTATGTCTGTCCGGTGTCATCCCCGACAAGGGCGGAGTTCTTGACCGGACGCTATCATGTACGGAGTGGCGTTAATTCTACGACCGGGGGAGGCGAGCGCTTTAATCTGGGAGAGAAAACGATCGCGGAATATTTCCGGGAGGCCGGATACGCTACCTCTCTATTTGGAAAATGGCATAGTGGTACGCAATATCCCTACCATCCGAACGCAAGGGGCTTCGAGGAGTTCTATGGTTTTTGTTCCGGGCATTGGGGGAATTATTGGAACCCGGTGTTGGAGCATAACGGAGAGATTATTTCGGGCGAGGGCTTTATCATAGATGATCTGACCGATAAAGCCTTGGATTATATACGTGATCATAAAGAACATCCATTCTTTATGTTCTTGTCTTATAACACACCTCATAGTCCGATGCAAGTCCCGGATAGTTGGTGGAACCGTGTAAAAGATCGTACCTTGTCGCAGCGAGCTACTTTCCCGGAGCAAGAAGATACTACGTTTACGAAAGCGGCTTTGGCCTTGGCCGAGAATTTAGATTGGAATATCGGACGTGTATTGTCTTTGTTACATTCATTGGATTTGGAACAAGAGACGATTGTTATTTATTTCTCGGATAACGGCCCGAATAGTTTCCGGTGGAATGGTGGAATGAAAGGGCGAAAAGGCTCTACGGATGAAGGGGGTGTTCGTTCGCCGTTTTGTATCCGTTGGCCGGGACATATAAGGAAAGGGGCCGTGGAAACCCAGTTGTCCGGGGCTATAGACTTAATCCCTACTTTATTAGGTTTGGCGGGAATAGAATATACCCCGTTAAGGAAACTGGACGGAATCGATTGGGGACAGCGATTGCTGGATGAGAAAGCTCCTGCTATAGATCGGGTTTTATATAGTTATTGGGGAGGTAAGACGAGTGTGCGTATCTCATATTATCTATTGGATGCGGAAGATCATTTATATAAAACGGATATAGATCGTGAGCAACGGAAGGATGTATCGGATAAAGAACCCGAGATATATGAGCGGATGAAGCGTTATTCGAATTGGTTTAAGGATGAGTTACTGGCGGATTTCCCGAAGAAGGATACCCGTCCGTTTATAATCGGTCATCCGCGGGAAACCTATTCAAAGCTACCGGCCCGGGATGCGAGGATATCTGGCCCGATCGAACGCTCCAACCGTTATCCGAATTGTTCTTATTTTACGAATTGGAAAAGCCCGGAAGCGGAGATAAGCTGGAATGTGGAGGTTGAGGAATCCGGCTTGTTCGAGGCTTTTATCTATTATACTTGCGATAAACGAAATATAGGCTCTACTTTTGAACTTCGTACGGACCGGGATGCCGAGAATCTTGTATTTACATTGGATCAAGTAAATGACCAACCCATGCTCGGTGCGGATTTGGATAGGGTTCTCCGGGAGGAGTCTTATGTGAAAGGATTTACTCCTTGCTCTGTCGGTACGATTCCTCTATCGAAAGGTACGGCCACTTTATCCTTGCAAGCGAAAACGATCCGGAATGAGGAGGCTATGAATTTTTGGATGTTGGTGCTAAAACGAGTGAAATGAGTCTGAGATTGAAAAAAGTTGTATAACTATTTGCCAGTTATCAAATAATCACTACCTTTGCACCGCAAAATTTTTTATTAATCAATATTAAACAGCGTTTTATGAACAATTACGAAACCGTTTTCATTTTGACTCCCGTTTTGTCTGACGCTCAGATGAAGGAAGCGGTAGAGAAATTCACGAACCTTCTGAAAGCTCAAGGAGCTGAGATCGTGAATGAAGAGAACTGGGGCTTGCGCAAGTTAGCTTATCCTATCGACAAGAAGACAACAGGCTTCTACCAGTTGGTTGAATTCAAGGCAGATCCTAGTGTTATCGCTACGTTGGAGTTGAACTTCCGTCGTGACGAGCGTGTGATCCGCTTCTTGACTTTCCGTCAAGACAAGTATGCCGCAGAATATGCAGCTAAGAGAAGAAATCTGAAATCATCTAAAGAAACAGTAAAGGAGAATAATTAATTATGGCAGCAACTCAATCAGAAATCAGATATTTAACTCCGCCTTCAGTAGACGTTAAGAAGAAAAAATATTGCCGTTTCAAAAAGAACGGTATCAAGTATATCGATTATAAGGATCCTGAATTCTTGAAGAAATTCTTGAACGAGCAAGGTAAGATCCTTCCGCGTCGTATCACTGGTACTTCTTTGAAGTTCCAACGTCGTGTGGCTCAGGCTGTAAAGCGTGCTCGTCACTTGGCTTTGCTTCCTTACGTGACCGATTTGATGAAATAATTAATTAAGAGGAGACAGAATATGCAAGTTATTTTGAAAGAAGATGTAGTGAATTTAGGCTACAAAGACGATATCGTAACAGTAAAAGACGGTTACGGACGTAACTTTCTAATCCCCACGGGTAAGGCAGTGATCGCTTCAGAGTCTGCTAAGAAAGTATTGGCTGAGAACTTGAAGCAACGTGCCCACAAATTGGCTAAGATCAAGGAAGACGCTCAGACTTTGGCCGCTAAGTTAGAGGGTGTAGCTTTGACGATTGGTGCTAAGACTAGCTCTACAGGTACGATCTTCGGTTCTGTAACGAATATCCAAGTTGCTGAGGCTTTGGCTAAGGCTGGTTTCGAGAATATCGATCGTAAGATTATCTATATCAAGGAGTCTGTTAAGGAAGTAGGTAGCTATAAGGCTGTTTTGAAACTTCACAAAGAGGTTTCCGTTGAGGTTCCTTTCGAGGTTGTTTCTGAATAATAGATACTTTAATATATCATGAAAGAGGGTAGTTTCGAAACTGCCCTCTTTTTTTGTTTTAATTATAAAAAAAGACATCTGTCAATCAGCAAAAAAGCGCTACATTTGTTCCCGAATTTGCAATAATTTTAGAAAGTGAGCAAAAAGTCTTTTCTATATATTAACTTGCTATTTGCGTTGTTTTTTTTCTTGCCCGGACTTCAGGCGAGAGAGAAGACTTTTACGGTCGTGATCGATGCTGGGCATGGCGGGAAGGATCCGGGCGCTAGAGGGGCGAATATTAATGAGAAGGAGATAAATCTCGCTGTCGCCTTAAAATTGGGTCGACTGATAGAGAATAACGCGGAGGATGTGCGTGTGATCTATACTCGTAAGACGGATCGTTTTATCGAGTTGGACGAACGTGCGAATATAGCGAACCGCAATAAGGCGGATCTTTTCGTGTCTATCCATACGAATGCCGTAAAGCGTGGAAGTACCGTGCAAGGTACGGAGACGTATACGCTGGGTTTGGCCCGTAGCGAAGAGAACTTAGAGGTGGCTATGAGCGAGAACTCAGCGATCTTGTTGGAGGATAATTATCAACAACGGTATGAGGGATTTGACCCGAACTCTTCGGAGTCATATATCATTTTCGAGTTTATGCAGAATAAGCATATGGAGCAAAGTATTAGTCTGGCTTCCGAGATACAGAAATCGTTCGGGGCTTGTAAGCGGGTAGACCGTGGCGTAAGACAGGCTGGTTTTTTGGTGCTTCGCAAAACGAGCATGCCCAGTGTTCTGGTCGAGTTGGGGTATATCTCGAATCGTCAAGAAGAGCAGTTCATGAGAACCGCCGCCGGACAAAATAAATTGGCGGAAGCGTTGTACGATGCTTTTTGCAAATATAAGAAGAATTACGATCGTCGTAAAGGAAATTTTTCCGGAGTTGTCGCTGCTCCCGTAGCGAATGAGGAAACTCCGCCTCCGGGGAGCGAGGCTGATATCTTAAATAAAAAACAGCAAGCTACAAGACAGAAAACCTCAGTTTCTTCTACCACTTCCGTGAACAGGAACACGAAAGGAAAGGTTATATATAAGATACAATTCTTGACTTCCAATAAGAAGCTTCCTGCGAACTCCCGGTTATTTAAGGGGTACAAGAACGTGGATTTCTATGTGGAGAAAGGTATCTATAAATACACGTATGGCGAGACTTCGGATTTTAACTCGATCCGGAAGATGCGCCGAACGATCGCGAAGGATTTTAAAGATGCCTTCATCATCGCTTTTAAGGATGGGAAGAAGGTGAAATATTAATGATATAGGAATAAATTATACATTATAAATAAAGGAAATGAAAAGTGTATTCACTAAAGAGGCGAAGATCGGACTTGTGACGATCGTAAGTCTGGCGTTATTGTATTTAGGCATTAATTATCTGAAGGGTATTAACCTGTTTCAACCGGTGAACCATTACTACGTATCATTCAGCAACGTAAAGGGGGTGACGATTTCCAGCCCTGTATTTGTGGATGGTTTTAAGGTGGGATTGGTTCGTGATATTATTTATGACTATGATACGACCGGTAAGATCATCGTTGAGGTTAGTTTGGAAGATAAGATGAGGCTGAATAAGGGAAGTTATATAGCGGTTGTCAATACTTTCTTAAGCGGAGCTGAGTTGCATATTCATTTGAACACTTACGTGGATGACTTTTTGAAGCCGGGTTCTACGCTCGAGGGACGAATGGAAGAGGATATGATGCAATCCGTACAGGAGAAGATCTTGCCAAGCGTTGAGAACCTTTTGCCGAAGATCGACACGATTTTGGGTAGCTTGCAAACCTTGATCGCTCATCCGGCCTTGGCTCAATCCTTGAATCATATCGAAAAAACGACTAGCAACCTAGAGGTGTCTACCCGTCAGTTGAATCAGATGTTGAGTAAGGATGTACCGGGTATCGTGAATAACTTGAAGACGATGACGGATAATTTCTCGGAGGTGAGCGCCAACTTGAAAGAATTGGATTTGGCTACAACGGTCAATTCCATCAATGCGACCTTGGCGAACTTGAAGTTGACTACGGATAAATTGAACTCGACGGATAATAGCATCGGCTTATTGTTGAACGACAAAGGATTGTATGATAATCTGAACAGCACGATGGACAACGCCTCCAAGCTATTGCTAGATTTGAGGGAGAATCCGAAAAGATACGTCCATTTCTCTGTTTTTTGATTATGTTAAAAAATCATAGTATAAAAGACGTTATTTAGAATCATTCTAATTAGACAAAAAGTTAGGGGACTCCTGCTGATTATACGCATAAGGCCTTTAGGTAAAGTGAGATAGATACTTCCTGAGGCCTTATTCCGTCACCGGACGTCAGCGTTTACGCTTTTGTAGAGGTCTCTAAAATAAAGGGTTTTTGAACGTTGGTCGATCTAAATAGCAGTAAATCAGACAGGTATTAGTAACTATCTGAATCTAAAAGGGATATTGAAAATTCATATTTACCAAACAAAATAGCACTTTTTTTTTCGGAATTAATTTCTAAACTTTGTAGTCCGAATGTAAAAAGTATTAGTGGGAGAGAAAGAAAACATGCAGACTGATTATCAAACATTGTGGAATAAGTGCCTTGCGGTCATAAAGGATATTGTGCCTAAGGCAGCTTTTGACACATGGTTCGTACCTATCGTTCCGTTATCATACGAAGACAAGAAGTTTACCATACAGGTGCCTAGTCAATTCTTCTATGAGTATCTGGAAGAGAAGTATGTTAATGTTTTGAAAGTTACATTGTATCGTGTAATCGGTCAAGGAACCATTCTTAACTACCGTATCATGGTGGATAAGACCACTGGTGGTACGGTTGATTATCCGGCGGAGAATGCTTCCACCGCTGTAAAGAAAGTCACTCCCAAGGACGCTAACAAGGCTCCGAATCCTTTTATGACGACTGCTCCGCAGGATTTGGACCCTCAGTTGAACCCGAAGTATAATTTTGATAATTATTTCGAGGGTACGAGCAATAAGCTGGTTCGTACGGCGGGTGAGGCTGTTGCCCAGAATCCGGGAAAGACTACGTTTAACCCGTTGTTTATTTTTGGTCCGTCAGGAGTGGGTAAAACTCACTTATGCCATGCGATCGGAACCCGTATCCGGGAGTTGCATCCGGAAAAGAAAGTGTTATATGTATCTTCGCATTTGTTCCGGGTACAGTTTACAGATGCTATCCGTAAGAATACGACTAATGACTTCTTGAATTTTTATCAAAATATCGATGTGCTGCTGTTAGATGATATACAGGAGTTAATCGGTATGGATAAGACTCAAAATACATTCTTCCATATTTTCAACCACCTGCACCAGTTAGGTAAGCAGCTTATCTTGACTTCTGATAAACCTCCTGTGGATTTGCAAGGGATGGAAGAGCGCTTGATCACCCGTTTAAAATGGGGATTGACGGCTGAGTTGAGCCGTCCGGATCTGGATCTACGTAAAAAGATACTGAAGAATAAGATCAACCATGACGGAATCATGATTCCGGATGAGGTCTTTAACTTTATCGCTAATAATGTGACGGAGAATGTCCGTGACTTAGAAGGTATTCTCGTCTCTTTAATGGCTAATGCGGTTATCAATAATCGTGAGATCGATCTGCCGTTGACGAAACGTGTGGTTAGCCAAGCGGTTCGGTTGGAGAAGAAACAGATCTCCGTACAGATGATTCAGGAGATCGTTTGCAAGTATTTCAACTTGGAGCAATCGGTTATCCAGACTAATTCCCGTAAACGTGAGATCGTGCAAGCCCGTCAGATCACGATGTATTTGGCGAAGAAATATACGGACTCCTCTTTTTCCCATATTGGAAAGATTGTAGGAAAGAAAGACCATGCGACGGTCTTGCATGCTTGTAAGACGATCAAAGACCAGATTGAGACTAGTAAGTCTTTCCGGTCTTCCGTAGAGGAAATCGAGGTCTTGCTCAAGAACTAAATTAAGAATCCCTATATAGTAGGATAAGGACGTCTCTCTAAAGAGACGTCCTTCTTTGTTTTGGGAAATCCGTGTAAGTGTTAAGTTTTCTTTTTGGAAAACTATTTGATGCTTGGTTTTGTTTAAGTAGTTGAAAATGTGGGGTTGCGAGTTTGGTTTTGGAAAACTTTTCAATAAGTATTCTTTTTAACGTAGGGTAATTTGGATAACTGGTAAAGTATGCGTAAACTTGCAGTCGCAAAATAAATATAATAATTGTGGATCGTAAAACTTACACTTTTGACGAAGCGTTTAAGGCTTCATTGGATTACTTTACCGGTGACGAGCTCGCCGCTAAAGTATGGGTAAATAAATATGCCTTGAAGGATGCGTTTGGAAATATCTATGAGGAATCTCCGAATGATATGCATCATCGCTTGGCAAGTGAGATTGCCCGTGTGGAAAAAAAGTATCCGAATCCGTTGTCGGAACAAGAACTTTTCGACCTGTTTGATCATTTCCGCTACATCGTTCCGCAAGGAAGTCCGATGACGGGAATTGGCAATGATTATCAAATTGCCTCACTCTCTAATTGTTTTGTTATCGGATTAGACGGGCAAGCGGATTCGTATGGTGCGATTATTCGTATTGACGAAGAACAGGTACAATTAATGAAGCGCCGTGGTGGTGTAGGCCATGATCTTTCGCATATCCGCCCGAAAGGTTCTCCGGTTAAGAATTCCGCGTTGACTTCTACCGGGTTGGTTCCGTTTATGGAACGTTATTCGAATTCCACCCGTGAGGTGGCCCAAGATGGCCGTCGTGGAGCTTTGATGCTGAGCGTTTCTATTAAACATCCGGACTCGGAGGCGTTTATCGACGCTAAGATGACGGAAGGTAAGGTTACAGGTGCAAATGTATCTGTGAAGATTGATGATGATTTCATGAATGCCGCGGTTAATGGCGGTACCTATAAGCAACAATATCCAATTGATTCGGATTCTCCCGTTTATGTGAAGGATATCGATGCTTCTGGCTTATGGAAAAAAATTATTCATAACGCTTGGAAATCCGCTGAACCGGGTGTGTTATTCTGGGACACGATCTTACGTGAGTCTGTACCAGACTGCTATGCGGATCTGGGGTTCCGTACGGTTTCCACGAATCCTTGTGGCGAGATACCTCTTTGTCCGTATGATAGTTGCCGTTTGTTAGCAATCAATTTATATTCATATGTGGTAAATCCGTTCACTCCGGACGCTTATTTCGATTATGATTTGTTCAAGAAGCATGTAGGTTTGGCCCAGCGGATTATGGATGATATTATTGATTTGGAGTCGGAGAAGATCGAGATGATCTTGGCTAAGATCGACTCGGATCCGGAATCCATGGAGGTAAGACAAACAGAGCGTCATTTGTGGGAAAAGATCCAACGAAAGACTTTGCAAGGACGTCGTACAGGTGTGGGCATCACGGCGGAAGGCGATATGATTGCCGCTTTAGGTTTGCGTTATGGAACAGAAGAAGCAACCGATTGTGCGGAACTTATACAAAAGACATTAGCTTTGGCCGCATATCGTTCATCCGTAATGTTGGCGAAAGAACGTGGTGCCTTTGAGATATTCGATGCGAAGCGTGAGGAAAAAAATCCGTTCATCAACCGTTTGCGTGAGGCTGATCCTGCTTTATATGAGGATATGTTGAAATACGGCCGTCGTAATATCGCTTGCTTAACAATCGCTCCGACAGGAACGACTAGCTTGATGACACAGACCACTTCCGGTATAGAGCCGGTATTCTTGCCGGTATATAAGCGCCGCCGCAAAGTAAACCCGAACGATTCCGAGGCTCGTGTGGATTTCGTGGATGAGACAGGCGACGCTTTCGAGGAGTATATCGTATTCCATCATAAGTTTGTAACGTGGATGCAAGCGAATGGTTATTCGGCAAGTAAGAAATATACACAAGAAGAAGTGGAGGAGCTAGTTGCTAAGTCTCCTTATTATAAAGCGACTTCCAATGATGTCGATTGGTTACAAAAAGTCCGTATGCAAGGACGCATTCAGAAATGGGTGGACCATTCTATCAGCGTAACGATCAATTTGCCGAACGATGTAAGTGAGGAGTTGGTAGACTCTTTGTATGTTGAGGCATGGAGATGCGGATGTAAAGGATGTACTGTTTATCGAGATGGTTCTCGTTCCGGTGTCTTGATTGCGACAGATAAAAAGAAGAAAAAAGAGGATTGTAACTGCATGCAACCACCGGTTATCGTATCTACCCGTCCTCGTGAATTGGATGCGGATGTGGTAAAATTTCAGAATAACCGTGAGAAATGGATCGCTTTCGTCGGCTTGTTGAATGGCCGTCCGTATGAGATCTTTACCGGTTTGGCCGATGATGACGAGGGTATCATGTTACCTAAAAACGTTTCTAAAGGTACGATCATCAAGAGCTATGATGAGGATGGTAATAAGCATTACGACTTCCAGTTCAAGAATAAACGCGGTTATAAAATGACAATCGAAGGTTTGGATGGCAAGTTTAATCCGGAATATTGGAACTACGCTAAATTGATCTCCGGTGTGCTCCGTTACGGAATGCCTATTGATCAGGTTATAAAACTGGTACAGGGTATGGAGTTGAATAGCGAGTCTATCAATACTTGGAAGAATGGCGTGGAACGGGCCTTGAAGAAATATTTACCGAACGGCATGGAAGCGAAAGGGCAGAAATGTCCGAACTGTGGGTTGGAGACCTTAATTTATCAAGAAGGTTGTTTGATCTGCACGAATTGCGGAGCCTCTAAATGCGGTTAAATAATTGACTAAATCTATATACCATGAAAGTCACTTTTAATATAAACTTCCATACCGTTTGGGGACAGAAGTTATGTGTAGTGGGCTCCATACCGGAATTAGGCTCTTGGGAACCTGCTTTGGCTAAGGAGATGAATTACTCTGGGGATGGAAACTGGAAACTGGAACTGGATCTTCCACCCGATATAAAAGATATAGAATATAGATATTTCTTAAGTGTTAATGATAAGCAGATCTTTGAGGAGTGGGAGAAGAATCACCGGATTGTATTGGATGGACAATCTGATTCTTACATCCTTTATGATTATTGGCAAATCCGTCCGGATAATCTAGCCTTTTATTCTTCTGCTTTCACCAAAAGTTTATTCGCTCATCCCTGCAATACACATGAGAGGGTCGTTAGAAGTGGAAGAAAATTGGTGATAAAGATATCCGCTCCCCGGGTGGAAAAGAATCAGTGTGTAGCCATTACTGGAAATCAAGAATGCTTAGGTAACTGGCATCCGGACAAGGCTTTATTGTTGAGTTGCGATACTTTTCCGGAATGGCATATTGATTTAGACGCTGCGGAGATACGGTATCCTTTAGAATATAAATTTTTGGTTTGGGATAATGATTCCCGTCAACCTTTGTATTGGGAGAGTGATGAGAATCGTATTCTAAGTCTTGTTCCCCAGAAACAGGGTGAGACCGTTGTTATATCTGGTCTTTACTTCCGGGATAGCTTACCGTTATGGCGTTGTGCCGGCTCGGTTATCCCCGTCTTTTCCTTGCGCTCGGAAAAGAGCTTTGGGGTAGGTGATTTGGGAGATTTACACATGTTGGTGGATTGGGCTAGAAAGACGCACCAACGTATCATTCAAGTATTACCTATGAATGATACGACGATGACCCATACTTGGGTGGATTCCTATCCGTATAGCGCTATTTCTATTTATGCCCTTCATCCCATGTATGTGGATTTATCGGCTTTGGGGACCTTGCAAGATCCGGAGAGAGCTGCTTTTTATGCAGGGAAGCAAAAAGAATTAAACGCAAAAGATACGGTTGATTACGAGGAAGTACTGAAATATAAATTGGGTTATTGTCAAGAATATTTCGCAGGGGAGGGTAAGGCTGTATTAGATACGCCGGAGTTTAAAGAGTTCTTGGCGCAAAATGAGTCATGGTTGATGCCTTACGCTACTTATTGCTTCTTGCGGGAAAGTTATGGGACATCGGATTTCTCTCAATGGCAAGGTAATTCTACTTACAATAAGACACGTGTTCGCGCCCTATGCCGGGAAGATAGTGACGCATGGCCGGAGATCTCGTTCTCTTATTTCTTGCAATATGTATTGCACAACCAGTTCAAGTCGGTATCGGATTATGCCCGTAAGAATGGAGTTGTATTGAAAGGTGATTTACCCATTGGCGTGAGCCGCACTAGTGTAGAGGCTTGGACGGAACCGAAATATTTTAATATGAATGGTCAAGCGGGTGCTCCCCCCGATGACTTTTCCATGAACGGTCAGAACTGGCTGTTCCCGACTTATAACTGGGATGCGATGGAGAAAGATAATTTCTCTTGGTGGAAAAAACGCTTCGCTAAGTTAAGTGATTATTTCGATTGTTTCCGTATAGATCACATCTTGGGATTTTTCCGAATATGGGAGGTTCCTTGTGAATATGTGCAAGGGCTTTGTGGTCATTTCAATCCAGCGTTGCCGTTCTCGAGAGAAGAGATCGAGCAGTATGGATTGAATTTTAACGAGTCTCGTTTCACGACCCCACATATCAATCGACAATTCTTATCGGAATTGTTTGAGGAAAATACAGAAGAGGTGATAGGTGCTTATTTGGCACAATCCTCCTCCCGGCATTATGTGTTAAAACCGTTCTGTGATACGCAAAGGAAGATTGAGGCGTTGTTTGCGGATAAGGCGGATCCTGTTTCCCTACGGATCAAGAATGGCCTGTTTACGATTGCGAATGAGGTATTATTTCTTCGTGATCCAAGAGAGACCGATAAGTTTCATCCCCGGATCTCGGCGAATCAATCCTATATCTATCGGGAATTGAGTGGTTCCGACCGTTATGCGTTCGATCAGTTATACTGGCATTTCTTCTATCATCGCCATAATGATTTTTGGAAGGCGCAAGCGTTTAAGCGTTTGACACCGTTGGTTGCGTCCACGGAGATGTTGGTTTGTGGAGAGGATCTCGGTATGATCCCCGCCTCTGTTCCCGAGGTTATGAATAAGTTGCAAATACTAAGCTTGGAGATTGAGCGTATGCCGAAGAGCCCACAGCGGGAATTTTCCGATATGTTCAATCTGCCTTATCATTCGGTTTGTACGACTTCTACACATGATATGACTCCTCTTCGTAATTGGTGGAAAGAAGATCCGGAGAAGACACAGCGTTATTACAACCATGTATTGCAACGGATCGGTGAGGCCCCGGATGAATGTACGGCTGAAATCGTTGCCCAGATTATTTCTAATCATTTGAAGACTCGTTCCATGCTGACGATTATTCCGTTGCAGGATTGGTTTGCTATGGATGATTCTATCAAGCGGAAGGATATAGAATCCGAGCGTATTAACGTTCCTGCGAATTCAACGCATTATTGGCGCTACCGGATGCATATTACGTTGGAACAGCTTTTACAGGCTGATAACCTGAATAATAAGATAGTCTCGTTGATAAAAGAGGCTGGACGAAAATAAGAAAGACTAAGGGCCGTATCGAAAAGTGCGGCCCTCAGTCTATTTGTCCGCTTTCTTTTTCTCGGAACACATCGAGCAGGCTCCGTTGAACCGTGCGTTTGGTTCGATCTCTAGGGATTGGGTATATATATCTCCCTTGATAATTGCTGTTGATTTTAGAATAAGCTTTGCGCTTACTTTTACGGAGCCATCTACCTCACCGAGAATCTCAGCATTCTCGGATACGATATTGCCTGTTACGCTACCTTTGGGGCCGATAACGATCTTGCCGTTGCAACTGATATCTCCCTCTACTTTTCCATCCAAGCGAAAGTCTGTCTCTGTGATAATATTACCCTTTATCGTTGTCCCCGCAGCCAAGGCGTTGTGTAATCCGCCTGCGGAATTTTCATCTTTTTGTTTTATTCCCATCATAATGTGTTGTTACTTGGTTGACAAATATAAGACTATTTTTTTGCAGGAAGGTTTACTTTCTATACATTTACAGATAAATTAAAAGATTATGACAACAAAGATTGAATTACGAAGGATGACATTCTATGCCTATCATGGCGTGGCACCCCAAGAGACCCGGGTTGGGAATACTTTTATCGTAGATTTGATACTGACAGCTCCGTTGGAGAACGCGGTATGGAGCGATGATTTAAGCGATACGATCAATTACGCCACAGTATATGAAACCGTGAAAGCAGAAATGGCTATCCCCTCGAGACTTCTCGAGCACGCGGCGGGGCGTATCTTGAAGGCTTTGAAAGAGAGATTTCCACAGATCACGGAGGTGGAACTTGTCTTGTCTAAATTAAATCCTCCGTTTGGCGGAGATATTCATAGTGCCTCGATAATTCTTAAAGAAAGCTTTCTTTCTGTTTAGAAACTTTTATTTACCTTCGCGTTTGTAAAGAAGTGATGCGATATACGATATACTAAAAGCACAAATACGATAACATTATGGCATTTACCAACAACGTAATGATTGTTCGTCACGGATTGCTGGCGAAGTTAGTAAAGCTCTGGAAAGAAAACCGTCTTCTAGAAGAAATTGATCGCTTGCCGATCGAGTTGAGTCCCCGAAAATCGAAAGTGAGGGGCCGTTGCTGTGTACATAAGGAACGTGCCGTCTGGAAATACAAAACCTTGCCTTTGCTTGGTTTTGATATGCAGGACGAGGAAGATGAGTTGACACCGCTTTCAGAGTATGCGAAGCGTGCCTTGTTCCGCTCGGAGAATAAGAAGGAAAATATCATGTGTGTAGTGGATGAGGCGTGTTCCTCTTGTGTCTCCGTGAATTATGAGATCACGAATCTTTGCCGGGGGTGCGTGGCTCGTAGTTGTTATATGAACTGCCCGAAGGACGCTATCCGATTCAAGAAAAATGGTCAGGCCGAGATTGATCATGAAACTTGTATCAGCTGTGGTAAATGCCACCAAAGCTGTCCGTACCATGCCATCGTTTATATCCCGATCCCTTGCGAGGAAGTTTGTCCAGTTAAGGCGATCAGCAAGGACGAGTATGGGGTGGAGCATATCGACGAGTCTAAATGTATATATTGCGGTAAATGTGTGAATGCTTGTCCGTTCGGTGCTATCTTCGAGATCTCGCAAGTATTCGATATCTTGCAACGCTTGCGGAATAAGGAACAGATGGTAGCGATTGTCGCTCCGTCTATCTTAGCTCAGTTTAGCGCTCCGAAGGAAAAAGTGTATGGCGCTATCAAGTCCTTGGGATTCGAGGAAGTGGTCGAGGTGGCGCAAGGCGCTATGGAAACCACCCGCCATGAGGCGGAAGAATTGATCGAGAAATTGAAAGAAGGACAACCGTTCATGACCACTAGTTGCTGTCCGTCTTACGTGCAATTGGCCGAGAAACATATCCCGGATTTAAAGAAATACATCTCTTCTACCGGATCTCCGATGTATTATACGGCCCGTATCGTGAAGGAAAAATATCCGGATGCGAAGATCGTGTTTGTTGGCCCGTGCGTGGCGAAACGAAAAGAGGTGAAACTAGATCCGTGCGTGGATTTTACACTTACGTTTGAGGAAGTAGGTTCCGTATTGGAGGGATTGGGTATCAAGATCGAGGAGGCCCAGCCTTTCTCCGTATTATTTAACGCTGTCCGTGAGGCGCATGGCTTCGCCCAAAGTGGTGGTGTGATCAACGCCGTTAAGGTTTATTTGAAGGACGAGAACGTAAATGCCGTGCAGGTAGCCAACCTGACAAAGAAAAATGTGGCATTATTACGCGCTTACGCTAAAACCGGAAAGGCTCCCGCGCAGTTTATAGAAGTGATGGCTTGCGAGGGCGGTTGTGTGACCGGTCCTTGTACGCACGCCGATAAGACTGCCGGACAAAAGCAGCTTATTAAGGAGCTTACTAAATTCTAGACAAAATGATTAAAAAATTGGTTTTATTTGTCTCCTTGACGGGAGTTTTTCTATGTACCGCTTCTTGCGGGCATAAAGAATTACCGTCAATGGGAGATTATTCCGTACAGGTATTTAATGATACCCGCATACGTTTCGCTCCGGATGTATATCCCGCCGCTTTTAACGCTCCGGGACCGGACAGTATCTATCATTTGGTGAATGGCCGTATTATCTTGAAGAAGGTAACATTGCCGGAATATAAGCGAAACGTTTCCGTCAAACTCCGGGTTACGGTAGCTTCGAATGGAGATCGCTGGGATAAATCCGGCTCTTGTTTTGTATTGCCAAATGCCTCGGGCATTAATTTGTTGAATATCGCTAAAGGCGAGAAGGAGTTTCCTGCGGTGGATAGCGTGAAACTGGAGAAGATGATCGGTATCATCCCCGGGACGGATTATCAACCTACCGTGGAATTGATGCGTTTCATGACTCCGTTCGGAGTAGGGCATTACAGTAGTCCCGAGGATAGCTTGACGAAACATCGTAAACCGGTGTATGTCGACCATTGGGAAGATAGCGTAAGCTGGGAGCAAGACATAACCGATTTGTATCCTCTTTTGGAAGGTGGTGCTTATGTTGGAATCTTTATCGATACATGGACACCGGAAGGATACGTCGCAAGCATGACGATTGATGTGGATGAGTCCGATCTGACTTGCGACGCTTTGCCGAAGAAACATGTAGAGCCGTTGATGAATACGGTTTATTATATCGGGCAGGAATATCCGGATATATTCGCCCGGAAGGACGTGTCATTGGATTTTGATATTCCTCAAGGCGCACGTGATGTCCGTCTGAAATATATCGTTACGGGACATGGCGGTCATTCCGGCGGGGATGAGTTCGTGGAAAAACAGAATATTGTTTCCGTTGATGGAGTTCCAGTCTTGGATTTTGTTCCTTGGCGTACGGACTGCGCTTCTTTCCGTCGTTTTAATCCGGCTACCGGGGTTTGGTTGAGAAAGCGTCTGGCTTCCTATATCACCGAGAAGGGATATTCGGAGAAAGAAGTAGAGGAACCCTTGGCGTCTTCGGATCTTTCCCGCTCTAATTGGTGTCCCGGATCGGATGTGATACCGGAAGAGGTAGCGTTGAAAGATATCCAACCCGGCCATCATACGCTGACGGTGAGTATTCCGGAAGCGGCAGAAGTGGATGGGAATAAGCTGAATCATTGGTTGGTCTCAGCCTATTTGGTCTGGGATGAGTAAATAATGTGATAATATGTTATGTACCAATGTGCCAATCATTCTCTCTTCAACTAATTGGCATATTGGCACATTAGCCAATTAAAAAATTATTGATATGGAAGACTTGTTACCTTTCGCCCTATTATGTTTCACTTCGTTTTTTACGTTGACCAATCCACTCGGTACGATGCCGGTTTTCTTGACCATGACCAATGGTATGAATGACCATGAGCGGAAAGCGATTGTCCGAAGGGCCACGATCGTGTCGTTCATCACCTTGATGGTTTTTACTTTCTCCGGTCAGTTCCTGTTTAAGTTCTTTGGTATCTCTTCGAACGGCTTTCGCATAGCTGGCGGCTTTATTATCTTCAAGATCGGTTTTGATATGCTTCAAGCACGCTACTCCAATGCGAAGTTGAAAGAGGAAGAGGTGAAAACCTATGCGGATGATATATCCATTACTCCTCTGGCGATCCCGATGTTGTGCGGTCCGGGAGCGATCGCCAACGCTATCATGCTTATGGATGACGCTTCGACATTCACCTTAAAGGGTACGTTGATCGGAATAATCGCATTGGTCTATTTTATCACATTCTTGATCTTGCAAGCTTCTACCCGGCTGGTACGTATATTGGGAGAGACTGGAAATAACGTGATGATGCGTTTGATGGGATTGATACTGATGGTGATCGCCGTGGAATGTTTCGTAAGCGGATTGAAGCCTATCTTGATCGATATCTTGCGTGAGGCGATGGGCTAACAAATTACCAGACCAGCTTCTTTCTGCGATGGGTGCTAAATATTGGAATAACCTTTTTTTATCCTCATCGCAATCGGAGATATTTGCTTTCCAGATAAGTTGCTCTGCTTGGAACGGGAGATACGATATGATATCATGGGTGTGTGTTGTTCCGTTTGAGATCGTGATCTTCTTGGATTTAGCATACAGGTTCATATCCTTCATTTTTTGCTGTCCTTCAGGTGTCGTATCATGAACTTCTTGTGTGAAATGAAGTCTGTTTATTTTTAACATGGCTAGGTGATCGATCAATTCTTTGAGATTATCCTTCGAGATGAGAGTGAAAGGTGTGTGTATTGCCACGGTCCGATTGCTGTATCGGGGGCCATCTAGTATGGTCATTCCCGGTACGTTCCATTGAATATTCTCTACCTGAGTTTGGTTGTTTATTGCTGGAGGAAGCAGAAAACGTAAGGTTTGCATTGCGTAAAAGAAACCTTTTTGTCCAGATGCTTTTATTAGAATACAAGAGGGGGCTATATTCAGTTTATAATGTTCGGCCGCTAGTTCTCTGTCTGTGCGGAATATGATATTGGCTCGTTTGTCTTGTATTTTTATTTCTGGGGTGAATCCGGCGGAAAGCGTGAACAGATCGGTCAACTCCCGAGCGATCATAGCCTGTTTTTCATTTTCTACACTGATGAGAGTTGCCTTATTGAAGGTGAAATCACCTTTGTCTGATACACTTTGCAAGGGGAAAGGAATGATCTCCGGTTTTTCGTCCGGAAGGAAACATTTTACAAGTATCATAACCAAAATAATAAAATATATACCTGTTGTACGTAACATAAGAATAATTTTTAATGATATGCTTTTTTGTTTAATTTTTCACTTGCTGCAAATCTATGCTTTAAGGATATTTTCTTGGGTCCAAAATCGTCCGTGAAAATTCAAAAAACGTTTTTTTATACTCTGCAAGCCTTATATTTCGGACGATTTAGTATTTTTGCCGAACAATGGGTGATATACAACTATGCGAGTATTTTGGAGGTTTTTACAATTATATCTATTGCTGTTTTTTGTGTGTTTAGCGGAGTCTCTTTATGCAGCTCCTAAGTATTATTTTAAACAAATTTCTTTGGAAAACGGATTATCGCAGTCTTCCGTAAAATGTGTACTGGTAGATGAAAGAGGTGTTATGTGGATTGGTACCCGGTTTGGGTTGAATCGTTTCGATAGGGAAAAGATTACCGTTTATCAGGAGGAGAGGGAGAACCCGCATTCTCTTCCTTATAATGATATAGTTTTTTTGGAGGAAGATGCGGAGGGGAATGTTTGGGTAGGAACTAGTCGCGGATTGGCATATTTCGATCGTGGTACTCGAAAATTTGTACGTCAGGAAATAGACGGTCAACCTTTGGTCGCTGCTTGTAGCCTCCTCATGCCGGAAGGAATCTATTTTTTAGGGAAGCAAGGTGTTTTTTGTTATTCCTATGCGGAAAAGAAAATGATCCGGTGTAAGTTCAAGGAAAGTCCGTTTGAATTTTCGCCTAATTATGTTTATTTGTATGACGAAAAAGAGAGGAAGGTCATACTGTCTTTTCTGGAAAAAGGGCTTTGGTGGTATTCGCTAGACACCGGAGATATGGAACGTGTGTCGTTTATCCCCAAAGGGAATATCCCCTCCATGTATATAGATTCATTCAAGAGAATATGGGTGGCTATCTATAATAAAGGTGTTTTTTGTTATGATCGAGAGGGGAGATTGCAGGAGCATTTGGAAACCCCGGAGAGATTGACTCATAATATCGTGCAAGATATGTGCGAGAAAGATGGCGAACTTTGGCTGGCGACGGACGGAGGTGGTATCAATATATATAATTACAAAAATAAGACCGTAAGAGCGATTATGCATCTTCCGGGCGATCGCCATTCGTTGCCGGTAAATTCTTTCGCCTGTCTGTATATCGATGATGAGGATAATGTTTGGGCGGGCAGTATCAGGGGAGGATTGATCGGCATCAAACCTGTTTTTATGACGACTTATCGGGATGCTCCTCCCGGGGCTTCTTACGGTTTGAGTTTTCAGTCGGTCACTTCCATGTATGAAGATCGTGATGGGAAAATCTGGATAGGAACGGATGGGGGAGGTCTTGATTTGTTTGATCCGCAAAAAGAGACTTTCCGGAAATATCCTCAGACTGCGGGGATGAAGGTGGTGTCTATCATGCCGTATAGCGATTCGGAATTGTTGTTATCTTTGTTTGGTGTAGGGCTTTATCATTTTAATAAAAATACAGGAGAATGCCGGGAGTTTTTGTTAAATTGGGGGCATGTGCGAAAGGATTTATTCTTACGAGGTAATTCGATTCGTTTATTTCCTTTAGACGAGGACTGTTTTTGTCTTTTATCCGATAATCATTTGTCTGTGTATAATCGGCGGAAACAACAATTTGAGCCTTTACCGGAAGATCTGTTACCGCAAAGTTTGCTTGCACCCCGTTTCATACAAGGCGATTCTTGTTACATAAGTTCTTCCGCAGCTTTGTATGTGTTGGATATCCCGCATAAGCAACTACGTCCGTTATTTGTGAGGAATGAGGATATCGGTACGATACTTGCGGTAAAACAAGATAAAGATAACCGTTTTTGGTTGGGGACATCTTCCGGTCTATATGTTTATGACCGTCTCTCGGAAAGATTGGACACGGTTGATCAGGATCGTTTTATTGGGGTAACGTCTCTTGCGTTTGATCGTTCTGATCGCCTTTGGATAAGTACTCATGAAGGGTTGTATGCGTATGTACCGGAAGAGAAGCGTGTAATCGTTTTTGGGGAATCTGACGGTGTCTTTACACGTGAGTTTCTTCCGGAACCTGCTTTTGAGGCTTCTTCCGGTAATATTTATATTTCTGGGGTGGAAGGGCTGGTTAGGATACGGCCCGACTATGACATTCATGAGGAAGAGGATTTTTCTGTAAGCATGATTAATTTGGCTTTAGATGGGGCTCCGATTCATCCCGATGGTATATCCGGGGAACAGGCTATTTCCATTCCGTGGGATTATGTTTCTTTTGGGTTAAGTGTTATCGTGAAAGAGAAGGATTTGATGCGGAAGAAATTATTCCGTTTTTACATCAAGGGAGACCGTGAGGAGTTGTTGGAGACTTCAAGCCATGCATTTACATTTCCGGCACTTTCTCCGGGCAACTATGAATTATGGGTTTCCTATAGCAAGAAGAATGGAGACTGGAGTGTTCCTTTGAGATTATTGACAGTAGATGTGGAGCCTCCTTTGTGGAGACGCGCTTGGTTCCTGATCGCGATGGGGGTGATTGTGTTTGCGGCAATTGGAGGGATGATCTGGTCTGTCATGCGACGCAAAGAAAGGAAACTTGCTTGGGCCATGAAAGAACATGAACGAAAGTTTTATGAGGAAAAAGTCCGTTTCATGGTGAACATCAGCCATGAATTACGTACGCCGCTTACTTTGATCTATGCTCCGCTCAAACGTTTGCTGAAATCCGGAAAGGTGACGGATAAAGATGTATCCCGGCAATTGGATGGTTTGTTGTTGCAAACTTGCCGGATGCGGGAGATCGTCGATATGGTGCTCGATGCCCAGAAGTCTGATACGAACGGCGATGTTATGGATATTCGTTTTTACGATCTTAACGATTGGATACGATCGGTAACGGATGATTTTATCATGGAATTCGAAGCCCGTAGGATTTCTGTGCGGTTCCAGTTGGATGCTTCAGTAGAGAAAGTACCCTTTGATACTTCCAAATGCCGTGTCGTTTTATCTAATTTATTGATAAATGCGATGAAATTCAGCGATCCGGATACCTCATTAGTCATTGGTACGGAGCGTATGGATAAGAATGTGCGGGTTTTCCTTGCGGACCAGGGGATCGGATTGAGACATGTGGATATAAACCGTCTTTTTACCTGTTTTTACCAAGGTGAACACGACCGTAAAGGGAGTGGGATCGGGTTGGCTTATGCCCGGAAACTAATAGAGTTGCATGGCGGAAGTATAGGTGCTTACAATAATGAGGATGGAGGTGCCACTTTCTATTTCGACCTTCCTTTCACGCAAGCGTTTGTTGCCGCGGAACCGGATAGCGTTATCGATTTAAGCGTGAAGGGCACTGACAAGCCGGAAACAGATGTGTGCGGGGTACAGGTAGATACGGAGCTTGCTAAATATACATTGTTGGTGGTTGAAGATGAGATAGAGCTGCGTAACTACTTACTCGGTGTCTTGCAGGCAGAGTTTAAGGAGGTTTTTGTAGCCGGAGACGGGGAAGAGGCTTGGGAAATCTTGGGGCAATGTCAGCCGGATATTGTAATCAGTGATGTCATGATGCCTCGGACTGATGGTTTTGAGCTGTGTTACCGAATCAAGAACGACGTAGCGGTTAGCCATATTCCTGTGGTTCTATTGACCGCTAGGGTGGATCAAGCAAGTTCGGTAGAGGGGTATAAATCAGGGGCGGATATCTATTTGGCGAAGCCGTTTGATATAGATTCCTTGTTGGTGATTCTACGGAATATATTGAGACAGCGAGACCTACTTCGTGTGCGTTATCGTGAGTCCGGTTGTCTATTCTCTCCAAAAGAGGATGCGACAAGCAATGCGGACGAACAATTCATGTGTAAATTGAATACGTTGCTTCGGGAGAACTTGAGTAATCCGGATTTGAATGTGCCTTTTATCGCCTCTGCGATGGCGATGAGTAGAACGACGCTTTATAGCAAGTTCAGTCATTTGTCGGATGTCTCGGTTGGTGATTATGTGATTCGGTTTCGTATGGTCGAGGCTTCTCGGTTGCTTTCATCTCATAAGGATATCAGTATTCAGGAAGTAGCGGACCGTGTCGGTTTTTCCAGCGCTCGTTATTTTAGTACGGCTTTTAAACAAAGCTATGGGGTCACTCCAACCGAATATCGTCGAAATAATTAAGTGTTAGTTGCAGACTATTCTTTTCATAAATTCAATCTTTTTAGCAAAATCTGATAGATATCTCCTATAAACAACTTTTTGGGTGAGTCATATGTTTTAAATAGCTCCTGAATGAGGACATTATGATAGATTTTCTATGATAATTATTATTGTCTACCTATTGACATTTCGGGTTGGCTAGTGTAAAATTGGCTTAAAAAAGTATGGCTACAATAAAAGTAAAGTTTCGTCCATCGACGGTGAGAGGCAAAGCGGGTGTTGTCTGTTACCAACTTTGTCACAGACAGGAGAATAGGCAAATAACTACCGATATGCGGATATTTCCTCATTGGTGGAATGGGGAGAAACGAGAGTTGGTTGTTACGCCTGACAATGAAAAAACTATTTTTTCTTATCAGAAACGAATAAATGCGGACTTAGCTGCGATCCGGAAAATCATTCGGGAATTAGATGCTGTAGGGAATGAATACACCTTGTCCGATGTGATCGGGAGATTTCGATCTCCAAAAACTGAAACCGGAATGTTGGACTATTTGAGAAAAGAGATTGGACTCCTTCATGATAGCGGTCAATTCAGTACTTCCCGTAATTATTTACGAACATTGAACAGCTTTTCCTCTTTTTTAGAGAATTGTGATATACCTCTCACCGCATTAGACTCCGATACGGCTTGCAAATATGAGAAATGGCTATGGGGAAGGAGAGTGAGTAAGAATAGTAGCTCATTTTATATGAGAATCTTGCGTGCCGCTTATAATAAAGCTGTACAAGAGCAACTTGTGGAGCAAGCTTTTCCTTTTCATGAGGTATATACCGGGATCGCCAAGACATCGAAACGTGCCGTTAGTGAAAAGACCATTTTGAAATTGCAGAGACTTGACCTGTCTTATTCATCGGCTTTGGCTCTCTCCCGGGATTTGTTTGTATTCAGCTATAGTACTCGAGGGATGGCGTTTGTGGATATGGCTTATTTGAAAAAAGAAAATATAGGTAAAGGGGTAATTACTTACTGTCGCCATAAGACCGGTCAAAACCTGACGTTGCGTATTGAACCTTGTATAGAGGCGATCTTGAGACGATATCTATCGGACTCTTCGAAAACTCCCTATGTATTTCCAATCATTACCGATGAAAATCCGGATCGGGCTTATTTGCAATACCAAACGGGATTGAATTACCATAATCAGAAATTAAAGCGATTGGGGAAGTTAATCGGTGAGACATTGCCTCTATCTTCATACACTCCCCGCCATAGTTGGGCTACCGCTGCACGCAATCATAATATCCCTGTTGCGGTTATCAGCGCAGGAATGGGACATACCTCCGAGAAAACAACTCTTATTTATTTGGACTCTTTGGATAACTCGTTGATAGACAATGCGAATAATGGGATTTTAAAAGATCTAAATTCTACTGTCTCTTGGTAAGAAATCTTAGAAATACGTCGCAAATGTAATTATAATCTGCAAAACAAAAAAATAAAGGGGGGATTTTTGGATATAAATTGTATCCTCTGTTGATGTAACTCGTTAACAAATAGCGTATATAAATACGTTAATTGTTTTCTTCTCTATTATTCTTTGTCTGGTCTGGAAAATGAGAGTGTATACTTTTTTCGACAACAACCTTATCTTTTTTCGAGTATCAAATTGAGTAAACCGAGTAAAAAAGTAGTTTATATATATATTATATATTTGATAATAAGATAAATAACTATTTGTACTGTTTCTTACCAAGAAACGGTAGAAATATAGGGTTAGGGTTTCCCATTCACTGTAGTCAGGAATGGTCCTCATTTCGGAATTTTATATAAAAATAGCCGGATTAACCTTGATTGCTGTATATCCTTTAATCAAAAAATAAGGAAATACAGGAATGGAAGGTATATCCTCTTTGTACATGAATAAAAACGGTATAATTCATTGAAAACAATAACACTTGACGGCAACCATTGGTTTGCGCTAAAAGTATTTTATAACAAAGTTTTTGAGATCGAGGAATCCCTCAAGAAGGATGATATCGATTGCTATTTCCCTTGTGAGTATGCGGTGGTCATGCGGAATGGAGTAAGAAAGATCATACGTAAACCAATTATCAGTTCAATCCTGTTCTTTCATTCTACGACATTGCGTGCGATGGAGATACAGAGGCAATTCACGGACAAGGTGATCCTGTATACAAGAGATAAGGAATTGAAAAAGGTGCCACTTATCATTCCGGACCGGGAGATGAATATTTTCATGTTGGTCACGTCATCCGGCGAGAAAGGAATGGAATATTTGGGGGCTGACAGTACCAAGTTTTGTCGGGGAGAACGTGTGAGAGTGATTGACGGGAAATTCAAGGGGGCGGAAGGATATATCTGCAGGATCAAGAAAAACAGCCGTTTGGTTGTCGCCATTCAGGGGGTCTGTGCCGTAGCGACCTCCTATATCCCACAAAGCTTTATTCAAAAAATATGAGAACGATAATAGAGACCGGTCTTTTTTTATCAGGTGGTTTTTTGATATCCATTTTACAGGGATTGATACTTATCCCCAATATCTTGTTGATCTCCTATAAGAAACGATTGTTTGATCAGCCCGACGAGCGTAAGGTGCATTCCATACCTGTTCCCCGCTTGGGAGGTATCTCTTTCTTCCCGGCGATACTCGTGTCGCTCTGTTTGATAATCGGTCTGTTCCATTGCGTTGGGATTCCGATAGCTCGTTTGCTAACCGATCGAAGTTTGTTGGAGTTACTGTTTTGGGTCAGTGGTTGTATGCTACTTTATCTCATTGGTGTGGCAGATGATCTGGTGGGTGTCGGTTATCGTTACAAATTTGTTGTTCAGGTTTTTACGGCGATCCTATTGGTGTTGCCGGGGGCATGGATTAACTCGTTAGGCGGTTTGTTCGGAATTTATATGCTTCCTTCGTGGGTGGGTATTCCTTTGACGGTTTTGATAGTCGTTTATATAACCAACGCTATTAACCTGATTGACGGTATAGACGGCTTGGCTTCCGGCTTGAGTTGTATCGCGCTTACCGTATTGGCGGCTATCTGTATATCTAACGGATCTTATTTTTATGCATTGTTGGCGTTAGCTACGTTAGGTATATTGATACCTTTCTGGTTCTATAACGTTTTTGGCAACGCTCAGCGTGGGCACAAACTTTTCATGGGGGATACAGGAAGCTTGACGATCGGTTATATCCTCAGCTTCTTGGTAATACAACTAAGTGTCGTACATTCAGATGGGGAGGTCCGGACAAACCCTTATATGGTTATAGCATTCTCGACGCTCTTGGTTCCTCTTCTTGATGTCTTCCGTGTGGTGTTGCATCGATTACGTAAAGGCAGGAATCCCTTCTTACCGGATAAGAATCACATCCATCATAAGTTGTTGCGGACTGGTATGCGTGTCCGTACGGTATTGGTGACGGTCCTGTTAATCTCCTTCTTTTTCATAGGGATGAATATCCTGCTGTCCCCGGTTTTAAATCTTACTTGGTTATTGGTACTAAATATGTTGTTGTGGGCATTGATACATCTTATCATCAACCGGTGTATCATCCTTTACAAGGAAAAAAGTAGCATCAATGAAATCAATTAATTTTATATCAATAAGAGTTCTCATTATTCGTAACCGTTATGGCTACAAATATGGCTACCATTACGGCTACGCTGGATATACGAAAGAGGAATAAATAGGATGTGGTTTTTCAAAAAGCAGACCAGTCTTGTGGGAAGCGGTATTTTGGAGGGATTTACTGATTACCATTCACATATATTACCCGGGGTGGATGATGGTATACAGACGTTGGGTGAATCTTTGGATACGTTGGATTGTTTGGAGAAACTAGGAGTTAAATCTATTTGGCTTACTCCCCATGTCATGGAAGACATTCCCAACACGAGCGAGAAATTGAGAGAACGTTTCCAGCTTCTTCTTCAATATTATTCCGGAGGTATAGCTCTCCATTTAGCTGCGGAATACATGTTGGATAACTTATTTGAGGAGCGACTGGCCTCGGAAGACTTGTTGCCGATTGGCAAGGCTCAAAAACATTTGCTAGTGGAGACTTCCTATTTTAATCCTCCGATGGGATTAAATAATATTCTGCTTCGGATCAAGGCAAAAGGCTATATACCTGTACTGGCGCATCCCGAACGATATACCTATATGAATGAGAAAGATTATTGGCGATTGAAAGGTATGAACGTGAGGTTCCAATTGAATCTCCTTTCCTTGATTGGTGCATATGGTCCGGAGGTTCGAGGTAAGGAGGAGTGGCTACTGAAAAACGGCTATTATCAACTCTGTGGAACTGATATTCATAGCCTTAAGCTTTGGAAAGAAAGTGTTATGAAGAAAAGAATATCGGGAAATGTCTCTCGAATGTTGCAAGGCATCATAGCGACACATTTCCCGGGATAGTTAATGGAACAAGTAACGATATTCATCGCACGAGAAGCAGGGACAAGCTTTCTTTACGCCGGGCAAGTCACGATGCCCCACGATAAGCGCATGAGGAAAGAGCGTGTGGAGTTTCCACAGGAGTTCCCTCAATTGCTCCTTCTGTTCCGGGGTACGGGTATCGGCGGTTTTGCCGCTTTCATCCAATCCGCCTTCATAACAAATACCTATGCTGCAACGATTGAGTCCACGGACATGGGCACCTACTTCCAGCAGTCGGCGATGCTGTGTCACGATTCCACTCCTGCGGATATAGAAATGATAGCCGATGGTACGGAATCCCCGTACCTTATGGTCACGGAGAAGCTGTTCCACCGTATAGTCACGGTCACTTTGGGTAGCGGAACAATGTATGACGATGAAGCGGACAGAGTCCGCCCCATTCATCATTAATCCGCTTTCCACTTGCGTCAGCAGGGTACGCTCGTTGAGCGTCTCTTCTCCGCCGACAATCATGGGAAATGTTTCTTGCGTCATTGTCACTAGAATTTAGAAGTGAGAAACACAGGAAGATACACCTAATGCCGTTAAGGCTGCGATAATAGCCTGTACGATAGCTTGGACTATTTTCTTCCAATCGATTTTACTTGATTTGCTCATGTCTGTTCAAATTTTGAGGTAAATAATGTATAGTTTATGAAAATCAGATCTCACCGGGGCTTTCGGAATCCCCTTCCTCGGGAGTTACGATAGGTACCCCACCCTTAAAGTCGATTCTCACCAAATTGGTTTTCTCGGGCAGGAGCGCATAACGGAACGTCCCGTTAAGGATCGTATACTCGGCGTTAAACGCCGGTCGGATACTTTTCACCAGCTTGGCTGTCACCTCCTTGGGTGTGCTTACGCTTTTCTCGGTGAGCAACTCGTTGTAGAAGATGCCCAATCCGTCCAGCTTGATCTTGTAACCAAGCGCCATGTGGGTTTGGCAGAAATAAGCGAGACGTTCGATGACCCCGATCACGTCGGCTGGTGTCAAGGCCGACTCTTGTGCGATCTGGGTAGCCACCTGCTTGGTAGTGATTGTACCATAATAATAAGCTTGAGCACTGTAAACAGTTTCTCCCTTACGAGGGCCAATGTTCAAATCGATTTTTCTAGCATAAAAAGGCTGTGCCATAATGTTAAAATTTTAATAGTGAATACTCTGTTATTTTTATCAATGTCATTGACTGATACAAAAGTAAGGAAGTCGAAAACCTCACTTTCCGATGCTTTCGGTTTCATTCCGGTTGTTTCGTTTAAGGCATTTCCGAAGTGAATAACTAATGGCTTGTCAAGTGAATAACTAACGGCTATACCTAGTGAATAACTAGCGGCTCGGGAAGTGAATAACTAATGGCTTCAGTCCCCGCTTACGGTTCACCGAGATACTGTACGATGATGCCTATTTGCCTAGGTGTAAACGTCTTGTTATAAGTCTTATAGTACGCTCCTTTCAATTCGGCGATCAGGTGGGGGTTATGCTTCATTAAGTTGCGGAGGTTTGCGATGGCAGATTCCTCGTTGACCGTATCCGGAAAATAGAGCCTCGCCAACTCCCTTTTGGAGTACGGGCGGATTCGGAAATTCGTGTTGTTCATATTAAAAAAGAGTTTTAGGTGAAAACTGTTCATTGCTTTTACATCCGGATGATATTGCGAAACTATATAGTTTGTGACAAAGCGTGGAATATCTGCAAAAAATATCTAAACACTTCAAAAACAATCAAGGGGTAATTCTCTCCATATAATATACAATGAATAAAGAAGAATATAAAAAATCACTTCACCGTCATTATCCCGAAGAACCGGACAATGTGTTGGAGTTGGCATGGCATTTCCACGGTATGGAGAAAGCGAAGAAATATATAAAATTGTTGGAGACATGTAATCATAATGCCGATTTAGCGATAAAAGCCATTCGGGCGATGTACGTGTCGTGTGACATAGATGCGGTCAAGGCCGTTAGTGAAAAATTTATTACGGTTTTACTGCCTTTCACTTGTATGGAAAAAACAGCCAAGCCCCATTCCGTGACCTTCCATGTGCGGAAAATGCTGGACGATTGTGATGTAAAGGCTGAGCGTAAAACAGAGGAAGCTCGGTTACGACAAGCCTGTCTTACCCGGCAGCGAGCCAATAGTCCTTCTCGAACTGCGGATGTAACCATACAGATCCGGTTCCAAACAGATAATGAGGATTTGATTCGTCAAATCATGCAGTTGGCTTCGGCAAGTAATGTTGTACTAGTTAAGGTTGAAGAGAGTGATTTGGAAATTGGAGGTAACTATTGCGAATCGACACAGGGTTGGGATGATGCCCAAAATATCTCCATGTCTCTTAATGATTATTATAATGTTTCCCAAGTTTTCGATCCCCCCGGAACTTTAAATTGGTTTCAACTGGAGGGTGCGGCAAAAGATATGCTGGTAACTATCGCCAATCTACGTTCTATCTTTGGAGAAGAAGATCCGGAGGTGGAATACATATCTATATATAAAGGTATAAGAAGTTTGTCACTGAGTCATGCACAAAGATTGGCTGAGTGTGAGATGAGTGGTTGGTAGTCAAATTAGGGCTCAATCATAGTATAATCAGTACAGTGAAGTTACAAGATAAGTAGACTTGGGATTATCTGACGTTTAATTTTTAACATAACACTAGATAGGTACTATAAAAGTGCCTATACATTGGTGTATACTCTAATTTGAGCACTAAACGAAAATGATAAATGTTCTTGTAAATGCCTATGCTGTCAATCCTTATTGGGGCAGCGAACAAGGAATGGGGTGGAATTGGGTTGTCAACATCGCCAGATACTGCAATGTGTATGTGATAACTGAGGGTGAATTTCGGGATAACATAGAGGAGGCTATGATGTCACTTTCTCAAAAGGATCATCTTCATTTTTATTACAATCCACTTCCCACTAAAGTGAGAAAGATGTGTTGGAACCAAGGTGACTGGAGGTTTTACTGGTATTATCGGAACTGGCAAAAACAAACGTTGAAAATAGCGAAACAAATTATAAAAAATAACCGAATAGATATTCTTCATCAACTGAATATGATTGGATTTCGTGAACCAGGTTATTTGTGGAAGATCAAAGAAGTTCCTTTTGTTTGGGGACCCATCGGAGGGATGGAATTGATGCCAATGGAATATCTGCTAGGAGTTCCAATGAAGCAGAGGTTGTTTAATTATCTTAAAAATATAATTAACCAATATCAATACTTATATTCGTCAAGGGTTCATGCAGCCATTCAAAAAGCGGATATATTAATTTCCGCTGTAAAAAGTGTCAGTGATATCCTATCGAATCACTATCAGAAAAACAGTTTACTAATCAATGAAACTGGAATTGACTCCAATTCTACTTTTCGGAGAAAAACAAGTAAATCTGACGAGCCTTTTAAAATTATATGGATAGGAAAATTTGACTTTCGCAAACAACTTCCAATAGCGATTAAATCAATAACAGCCATGAATCAGCGGAATGTGGAACTGCATATTTGTGGTACAGGGAACGATGATGCCGTGAATGAAATGAAACGTATGGCCGAAATTTGTGGAATAGCCTCGAAATGCCACTGGCATGGGAATGTGTCTCATGATAAAATTCTGAAGATGATGGCTTCATCTGATTTGATGTTTTTTACTTCAATCATGGAAGCTACATCCACGGTGGTGCTTGAAGCCATAACGGTAGGATTGCCGATACTGTGTTTTAACACTTGCGGTTTTGGTCCTATAGTAAAAGATTTTGCAGGTATTACAGTTGAATTATCTAATCCTTATAAATCAGTTCAAGATTTTGCTCATGAACTTTCACTATTATATCAAAACCGAGCTGTCTTGAATGACATATCAACCAGAATGTTAGAAAAGAGACAAGAGCTAACATGGGAAGCAAAAGCAAAAAAGTTAGTAAGGCATTATGAGGAAATATTAAAAAAATAATTTCTTCTGACTGATTAAGTTTACTTATTGATTGTACAATAAACCTATTCATTATGTTATTATGAATACATTCTTTAATATCCACTACGAGTTTGACAAACAACGGGTTCATACTTCTATAGCACGGCAGCTGGAAAAATTAGGTTCTGACTATATCTGTGTAGTAGATGGTGTAGTGTTGGGCACAGCGAACAGGAAGTCTGACTATCTGAGAACAGTCAATGGTGGGATGTTCTCCATTTGTGACAGCAGTTACGTCCCGTTGTATATCCATTGGATTTACGGAAAGCGTTATGAGCAATATTGCGGAAGCCAAATCTTTATGGACATCATTCATAGCAGGAAGTACAGGATGATCTTCTTGGGAACATCACGAGCCATATTGAGAGGGTTGCAGAGCAATTTGTCAAAAGAAAACCCGGATGTGGCTGATATGACCTTCTTGGAACTTCCTTATATGTCGGTAGAGGAATTTGATTATGCCAACATAGCCAAAGAAATAGAAACTGACGAGGCTGATATTATTTGGATAGCTTTGGGAGCTCCTAAACAAGAATATTTTATGGATAGATTAAAGCCCCATTTGAAACGAGGGGTCATGATTGCGGTTGGGGCTGTTTTTAAATTCTATAGTGGCGTGGAAGCAAGGCGTGCTCCAAAGTGGATCATCAAATGGCACTTGGAGTTCGTGTACAGAATATTCAGAGAACCCAAGAAGCAATTGAAGCGGTGTGGAATGATTCTATTTACTCTGCCAGAATTGCTACTAAGGGAAATCGAACGAAAACGAAAAACGGGAGTATATAATAACAACTGTTTCTTCAGAGAAAACGATAATGAAACTAACGAAAAGGAATGATAATCCTTAACCCAATTGATTTTATGAAAGTATTTTACCGGAAATTAGACAAGTACCTGCTTGTATTGACATTCTTGTGCTTTTTAGCTTCTTGTTCTTCAAGTAAAAGAATAGCCTATTTTCAAGATTTGAAACCCGGAGAGAGTGAACTTTTCACTTCACTCTCTCCCCACTATATCAAAGTGCTCCCCGGCGATAAGATAACGATTCTGATAAACAGCAGGGAACCTCAGTTGGCTGAATTATTCAATTTGGCAATCACGGCTAAAGCTATTGGCACGACAAGTAATAATTCCGGTATTCTTTCATATACGGTTGATTTGGAGGGGTATATAGAATTTCCGGTATTGGGGGCAATAAATGTAAACGGAAAAACAAGGAAAGAAATCGCCTCATTGATAAAAGAGGAGTTGATTTCCCGCGAATTGTTAAAAGACCCTGTGGTAACAGTCGAGTTCGCCAATCTTTGCATCTCGGTTCTGGGTGAAGTGAAAACGCCGGGGCGCTATAGCATAGACCGGGACAAGGTCACACTGCTTGATGCTATCGGTATGGCCGGAGACTTGACCATCTATGGCAAACGGGACAAAGTATTTGTATTACGAGAGAATGGCGGCACACGGTATTCTTATAGCGTAAATTTATGTTCCGCAGAGGATCTGTTTTCATCCCCAGCTTACTATTTGCAACAGAATGACATTGTTTATGTGGAACCGGGTAATGTCCGTGCCAATCAATCCACGGTCAATGGCAATACGATTCGGAGTACATCTTTCTGGATTTCTGTGACCTCACTTATTGCCTCATTAATATCAATCTTTTTATAATTCGTATTTTATGGAAATTCCTAAAGAAGATAGAATAGACTTTATTAGAATAAAAGATTTTATTTCTCTTTGTATCTTAAATTGGAAATGGTTTGTGGTTTCCATATTGTTGATTACTAGTATGGGAGTAGTATATGTACTAAGATCCCCATCTGTTTTTAGTCGTACCATGACGATACAAATTCAAAGTGACATGCAAGGCAAATCGCTTCCCTCGAATTTCGAATCTTTTGAAGATTTAGGTATCATCCAGCCTAAATCGAATGTCTTGGACGAAATAGTTGCCCTGCAATCTCCTTCCATTATGACCGAAGTTGTGAAGCGGTTGAATCTATACATTCATTATGCCATTCCGGGAAGGTTTCATGGTAAGGAACTATATGGTCCTTTCTTACCCGTCTTGGTATCCATGCCCGATTGGCAGGGTAACGAGTCCGGAGAGTTTACTATGCACCTCCAAGGCAACAAAGTTAAGTTATCAGATTTTATCTGGAAAGGGGATGCGATTTCACTTCCTTCCGACATCAGTGCCACTCTTTCTGATACGATAGCATCTCCATTGGGACGATTGCTCATTGAGCCTACGCCCATATATACGGCCGATAACGAATATGTCCTGCATGTTACGATAGATCCCCTGTTATCTACGATAAGAAATTTCAACAACAAACTTACCGTCACGCAGTACAATGAAAAAAGCTCTATTGTGGAATTGATTTTCAAAGATACCAGCATATCTAGAATAGAAGAAATACTCAACATGTTAGTAGCTGTTTATAACGAGAATTGGATGAAAGACAAAAATCAGATAATGGTGGCCACCTCCATGTTTATCAACGAGCGTATTAATATAATAGAACGTGAGTTGGGAAGCGTGGATGAAAACATATCTTCTTATAAAAGTGAGAACTTGCTTCCGGATGTACAGGCAGCTTCTGACTTATACATATCACAGAACAGTGCTGCTGACGCACAACTCTTATCGTTGAACAACCAATTATATATGACTCGCTATGTTCGGAATTATCTGTTGGACAATGCCAACAAGGAGAAATTGTTACCTGTCAACTCCGGCATTGAGAATATGAGTATCGAAAATCAAATATCGGAATATAATGGGAAATTACTGCAACGTAATGGATTGATGGCCAATAGTAGCACAGTGAATCCGCTGGTTATGGATATGGACGAAGTTCTGGCTGAATTACGTAAAGCCATCATCGCTTCCATAGATAACCAATACCACAAACTTGAGATGCAGATAGGAAGCCTTCAAAAAGACAAAAGTCAGGTTACGGCACATCTTGCGGCAAATCCAAGCCAAGCTAAGTTCCTGCTATCTATTGAACGGCAACAGAAAGTGAAGGAATCTCTCTACCTGTTTTTACTTCAAAAGCGGGAGGAAAACGAACTGGCACAGGCATTCATCACCAACAATACACGTGTCATAACACCTCCTTATGGAAATGATATTCCTGTAGAGCCACAAAAGAGAAAAATTGTTCTGTTCGCATTTGTCCTCTCTTTATTGATACCAGCAACCATTCTTCTCATCAAGAAGAGTTTAGATACGAAAGTACGTGATAAAAAGGATGTGGTGGAACTTTCCTTACCGTTCCTCGGAGAAATTCCGCAGTGGAATTCCAAAAAGAGAAGAAAAAATTACTTTCACGGAAAGAAAACAGATTGGGACTCTCCAGCCATACTTGTTGAGAATGGAAAACGCGACATCATGAATGAGGCTTTCCGTGTATTGCGGACTAATCTGGAATTTATTGTGAATAAGGAACAAAAATCAAGAATAATTATACTGACTTCTTTCGTTCAAGGTTCTGGAAAAACATTTCTTACAATAAATACCGCAATTAGTCTGGCTGTCAAAGGAAGTAAAGTCTTGATTATTGATGGCGATTTGCGTAGGAATGCCATATCCAAGTTTATTCACTTTCACAAAAAAGGGTTGAGTGATTATCTGGCTGGTGAATTCAATGACATCGAGAAACTTTTCATTTCGAAAATAGAACTGGATGCTGACTCAGAATACACTGATGAGAATGGGAAACGGTTTTTGTCCGATAATCTACATGTCCTTCCGGTAGGTACCATTCCGCCGAACCCGACCGAATTACTTCTCAACGCCCGTTTTGGACAACTGCTGGCGGAGGTGCGTACTCGGTACGATTATATTTTCATTGATTGTCCCCCTGTCAACATCATGGCGGATTCTCAGATCATTGGACAATATGCCGACTACACTATTTTTATAGTTCGGGCAGGTTTTCTGGATCGCGCCATGTTGCCGGAACTGGAAAAAATCTATCGTAAAAATACATATAAAAACATGTCGCTTGTTCTTAACGGGACTGACATGGGGGGTGGACACTATGGTTATAAATATGGATATCATTCTTATAATTACTATACAGATGAGAATTGATTATTGCATACCATAGCGCTTTGTAGATGAGGTTCGTTGCAATGACTGGCAATACAATCAGATAAAGGTTTTGAATATATAACAGGAAAGTAATAGATACTATGTCGACAACGGTCGCACGTGTAATTAGGAATACCGGTTATCTGTATGTTAGGATGGGCATCACTATGTTCATCTCTTTGTACACCACCCGTATCATTCTTCAGGCGTTGGGGGCTTCGGATTTTGGCGTATTTAATATCGTTGGGGGCACCATTGCGATGTTGGGATTCCTAAATATATCCATGGCAAGTGCCACACAACGCTTTATGTCCTACACCGAAGGTTCCGGAAACTATGAGAAGAAAACGGTAATATTCAATGTTAGTATCCTGTTACATTTCATTGTGGCAATTGTTGCGGGAATAGCATTGATAATCAATGGATATATTTTTTTTAACGGGATTCTGAACATACCCATGGAAAGAGCTCATGCCGCCCAAATAGTTTATGGGGGATTAGTGGCTAGTACGATGTTTACGGTCATGACTGTTCCATACGATGCGGTACTTAATTCCCGTGAGAATATGCGCTATTATGCTTTTGTAGGTATTCTGGAATCTGTCTTAAAACTGTTTGTGGCATTTGCCTGTGTATATGCATCGCATGACAGGCTGATAGTTTATGGGGTATTGATGGCATGTATTCCGTTTATCACTCTTTCTATCATGCTATTATATTGCCATAAACATTATGCTGAATGTACCTTGTCCATACAACATTATTTCGATCGGGATACGATGAAAGAAATGGCAAGTTTTTTCGGATGGAATCTGTTGAATACAATGATTGTAATCATTAGTATACAGGGACAAAGCGTTCTTTTGAACCACTTTTTTGGAACGCTTCTGAATGCGGCACAGGGTATCACGACTCAACTGAACGGGCAGCTACAAGCTTTATCATCGGGTATGACTAAAGCTTTGAATCCGGTAATTGGAAAGAGTGCAGGTGCCCATGATGGGAATCTGTTTTTGAAATCTGTAATTTATGGATCCAAATTCTCATCTGCACTATTTTCGATAATTGCGATTCCTGTATTTCTGGAGGCACCCTACATCTTAAAAATATGGCTAAAAGAAGTTCCAGAGTGGACTGTGGTGTTTATCCGTTTTCAGTTGTTGAAGACCTTTGTCGACATTTTGTGTGTAACCGTTCCAAGGGCAATAGAAGCCACTGGTCGTATCAGGCGTTTTAAGATATTAAGCAGTTTTACCAATATCATTCAGCTACCTCTTATATATATAGTTTTCCATATGGGTTTTCAACCTTATTTCATGTATATAATCGCATTGCTTTTTGGTGCGATAATGACTTATTCCATAGCTTTGTATTGCGCAAGAACTGATTGTAACATACCGGCTCGCTATTTTATCCTTAAAGCGATACTACCTGTATCCGCATCCGTCCTGCTCACATTGGTCATTGCATATCCGTGTATGATGGCGATTGCTGTAAATTCCATATCTTCCTTGGTCTTCTCGGTGACATTGACCATGTTAATATTTGCAGTCTCATTCTATTGCATCTGCTGCCAAAAGGAAGAAAGGAGAATCTTGTATAGCCTATTTATTTTGATAAAGACAAATAAAAAGGAATCATGAACTATTGGGAGGTATCATTGATGGACTGTCAGATAAAAATAACCGACAATAAAGCAGTTTGGAAAATTCAGGCAGCATTGGCTCTGATTTTTTTGCTTAACCCTTTTTTGGGGGTACTGTCAACATTGTTTTTTGTTTTTGTTTCAAAAGAAAAATCAATGGCATTCTACTTGGTCATTATTCTTACCTTGTTCATGTGGTGTTTGCAGTCTACACGGTCATTCCATTTAGGAGAGCCGAGTGACTGGGCGGGGAACTATTATTATAATTTTCATAATGCGGCAATAACCGACACACTCACTTATCTTTTTTTCACGACAAAGGAATATGCCTGGCAGGCATTTAATCTGATAGGCTATTATCTGTTTGACGGAGATTTCCTTTCTTATGCGAATTTCATTGTTGCTTTGACCTATATGTTCACATTTGCTGCCATTTATAAATTTTGGAACTATATTCAAGCTGACCCCCGTTTCCTTGTTGCTTCTTTGTGCCTATTTGCTTTTGTGACAGAAGTGAATGGCATCTGCAATAATTTGCTGCGCCAGCAGTTCGCCATGTCAATGATGCTGTATGCCATTATTGAAAGATGCACCAACGGACGTATTCTTTATCCTTTGCTGGTTATCTCTTTTTTCACGCATACTATGACAGGTTTTTTTATTCCATTCTTGTTTATTCGTTTAGGAAAGAAAGCTTCTTTTCGCTTTTACATCTACATCGTCTTGGGATTTGGATTACTTTACATCCTGTTTACCAACCTGTCCATATTTTCCTCCAGTAGCTTTTATGCATTCCAGCGGTTAGCTACCGCTTCAAATGCATATGCATTGAAAGATATTATACAGCCTTCGGCGGTATATCCGTTCTTGGCGGTTACGGTTATTCTTTATGTCAAAGCGTTTTTCTTTGATAGCGAACGGCGAAAGTGCGAACTTTATATTAACAACTTGTTCTTGATTTTGATTTCCATGTGCCTGCTCATGACCTCGATGCCGCTCATGCAGACCCGTTATTTCATCATCCGTTTCTTTTTCATGCCGTTAGTGGTTCCCTATTTCTTTACGGCAAAGGGGAGTTTATGTGACTATTATTTGATAACTGTTCCGCTGTGCTTTGCTTTCCGCTTTTTCAGCACACCATCTATTTGGTTGGCTTCTTCTAACGACATCGTGTATAGAAGTATTTTCGATTACCTGTGACAGATAAATAAACTCATGTACTTATATTGCATTTGTTATATTGCATTGGTGATTCTTGCGGGATTAACTGTTTTCAGACATCGGTGGAATGGAACACAGATATTGTTCAGTCCGTTCAATGTAGACCGAACCCTTTCCCTGCGGGGCATATTGGTTTTGTTAATCGTTTTGCATCATTTGTCCGGTGTCACTTCTTTTCCGGGCTTATCGCCGTCTTTTCGTATGCTTGTCAGTCAGTTTACCTTTTTCGGAGGAGGGGCCGTATCCATGTTCTTTTTCATAAGCGGATATGGTTTGATGGCTTCTTTACATAAGAAAGGGAAAATTTACTTGGACTCATTCTATAAAAAAAGGTTTTTGAAACTGTTACCGCCTTTACTCATTGCGACCTGTATTTTTATCTGTATAAGGATGTGTTTTGAACATCTGTCTGCATGGAATATTTGCTACGAAATGACTTTAGGCAACCCTCCTTTGCCCAATTCATGGTATATGTATGCACTTTTCATTTTATACATCTTTTTTCATGCCGTTTTTTCCATATGCGGAGTGCAAGGTAGAAAAGCGTTGAATTGGATGTGGATTGGCTCTTTTGCCTATATCGCTTGCATTTTATTGTTGGGCTGGGGTTATTGGTGGTATACGTCCGTCTTGTCCTTTAATATTGGTATAGAATATGCCTGTATGAGCCAGGGTGTTCAATCGTTTGTGCGGAAAAAACTGATCTCATTTTTTGTTGGATCAATATTGTTTTTGTTGGTTTTTATATTCATTTATCTCAGATTTGTCTCTGATGGAATGAAAATCGCTTCTCTCATCGCATTAAACGTCACATTGCCCATAGTGATGGTATGGGTGATTCAGGTATTAGGAATTGTAAACTTGACTAGTCTTAAATTTTTAGGAGGAATTTCCTATGAATTATATCTTGTACATGGTATTTTTATTTATTTATCGAAAAACTATTATTCTTATGGAGGTACATTGATAATAGTATGTTATACACTATCCATAGTAACGGCATTCATGCTAAATCGCGGATCGAAGTATATTAATAACAAAATTATAAAAGTAATATGATTTCTATTGTCATTCCTTTGTACAACAAAGCGCATACGATTGTGCATACTTTGAATGCGGTTTTCAAACAGGAGTATCAGGATTTTGAAGTCATTATAGTCGATGACGGATCGACTGACAATGGAGTGGGGATAATCCAGCAACATTTTCACGACAACCGGATACGGATATTTCATCAAGAAAATCAAGGCGTAAGTGTCGCTCGGAATAGGGGGGTAGAAGAAGCTCGCTGTGAATATGTAGCCTTGCTTGATGGCGATGACGAATGGCATCCCGATTATCTGAAAATCATGACCAAACATATTCAAAACAACCCCCGATGCGGATTGTTTCTATGTGCATTTATCGCTCAAGGTGCTTCTCGCTCTATTTATTGTATACCAAAAGGATTTGAGAATTATCAAGGAGAAATTAATCTGTTTCATAATGTTTCTCTGTTTGGGCAGACAAGCGGAACTGTCTTAAAGAAAAGCGTATTTAATCGGACGCATAGGTATATTCCACACATGATTTATCACGAAGATTATCTTCTTATACAAGCTGTTGCTTTGATAGCGCCAGTTTTTTATTGTGGTATTCCTTTAAATAAGTATAGGGGGGATGTGCCAGGTCAAACGACTCAAAACCCCAATACGCCTCAAGCTGAAGAATCCAAATTGATGTATTACAATATCGGTATGGAAGATAGCTTGCGGGTAAGTGAAAAAGGGAATGAATCTTTGAATATTTATCTTAGGTATTTTTTGTTTCATGACTTTAAAAGGAGACTTTCTCTTAAAGATAACGAAGCGTTGCTCCGTTTTATACAACGTCTTTCCTTTGATGTCAAAAAGTTGTTTTATCCTTTTGAGCTCAGCTTGATAGCGCATTATCCAAGAGTCGCTATTCTTTACATAAACCTGACGAAAGTTCGCTGGAGGTTAAGAAGGTATCCTACATGGGGTGATAAATGTGATTTGAATAAAATTAATCCACAATATTTAAATTGGTAAACAAATGACGTACATAGAAACAGTGCTATGGAGGAGCTTGCGTAAAATTTATGGCAAGATGACTGGATTTCAGAAATCAGCCGTCATAGTTGAAGAAACCGATCCTCTGAAAGCTTCGGATGCAATCTATACTTTACTTGATTCCAAGAGGCCTTGCATGATTGCACGCTTCGGAGCTACGGAAATGGCTTGCATTCTCAATTACTTAAGCATTCGCCAAGGAAAACCTCTTCTAAAAAAATATCTGAGAGGTGATGTCTCTGATTGGTGGTGGAACAAGAACGTCATGAACCAAATGCAAAATTGGAGTGGATTCTTCCCTCCTGACATTGAGCATCTTTCCCGGTTTTGCGAAATGATGCTTCAAGACGCTTCTTTGCTGGATATATGTGGGTCTTTTGAGACCGTACAGAGAGGATTACATATTCTCCGACCTTATATGTGCAATCCATTATTTATACCCTTATCTTTCTTTGATCCATTCGTAACATCTCGACCTTGGTCAAGAGTATTGAAAGGGAAGAAGGTTGTTGTGATTCATCCGTTTGCCGAACTGATCGAAGCGCAATACGCCCGTCGTTCTGATTTGTTTGACAATAAAGATGTTTTGCCGGACTTTGAGCTAAGGACAGTAAAGGCTGTACAAAGTCTGGGTGGCGACAACCAAGGTTTCAAAGATTGGTTTGACGCACTGGAATGGATGAAGCGGGAAATAGGAAAAGCGGATTTTGATATCTGTCTGATAGGATGCGGAGCTTATGGATTTCCTTTGGCTGCACATGTGAAAAAAATAGGCAAACAAGCCGTTCATTTTGGCGGTGGCTTGCAATTGATGTTTGGTATCAAGGGTATTCGTTGGAAAAATCCACAAATTGCACTTGATGTGGGGCTTCCAGAAGATTGCTATTTGAAATATTTTTCTAATCCTGCATGGGTTAGTCCAGACGCATATCGTACGGTACATAGCGATAAAGTAGAAAACAATTGTTATTGGTGATTTATGTATGCTTTACTTCGATTAATCATGAAGACATACAGAAAATATCATTTTCATGTATGGAAGACATTGGTTGTAAACTTTAAGTTGCTTCCTTTCAAGCAAGCTATTCATTTGCCGATTGTCATTTATGGGAAAACGCAATTAATCATAAGTAATTCTTCGGTAAAGCTTCTCTGTTCTCCTCGTTTTGGAATAGTCAAGTTTGCCAAGAATCATGAATATTTTTATCCAACCCCAGCTCCCTCATTATTGTTTATGATAAATGGTACGATGGTACTAGAAGGTGACGTTCAATTCTCTTCAGGCTGTACTTTGCGCATCAATGATGGAATATTGCAACTGGGAGAAAATGTCTGTTTTTCAGGTGGATGTAAAATCTTATGTAACAATCGGATATTTATTCGAGCGTATAGCCAGTTCGCTTTCGATTGTGTTTGTTGTGATACGAACTTTCATTATATACTTCAGAAAGACGGCTTGGTAAAGGATTGTGTGGGAATTATCGAAGTGGGGAATAGGAACTGGATTGGAAATTCTACTACCCTTATGCGGGGTACTCAACTTCCCGACAATACCATTGTGGCAAGTAGGAGTTTTGTGAATAAGAGTTTTTTAGGTTACCATGATGATGGAATACTTATAGCAGGTAGTCCTGGTAAAGTGGTTCGATTAGGGGATCAGCGTGTTTTTTCCGCACAGAAAGAGATGGAAATCAGAGCTTTCTTCAAAAAAAGTAAGATGACTGAAATGTGGTTAGCTGAATCAGATTTTTTCTTTTATGAATGATGAAATGAAGCTGTAGTATATTTATTGAATAATTGTTGATCCACAAAGTAACTAAAAAGTTGTAATTCTATAAGCGATGAAAATATTGCATGTTTTATACGAATTGAAATTTTCTGGGGCTGAGATCATGTATGTTGATGCAGCCGATGAATTTAGAAGCCTTGGGTGTGAATTGTATGTTATAAATTCGGCAGAAAGGTTGGGTAAATATGCCGACATGTTTAAAGATGCAGGTTACAAAGTATATCATCTACCTTGTCCGAGTGGATTGATTACCAGATGGAGTTATTGCCAACAAATAGTCCGGTTGGTGAAAAAAGAAGGAATAGATGTCATTCATACCCATGCATCGAATATGAAATGGGATATGGCTTTGGTTGCATGTCTGGCGGGAATACGTTCTGTCTACACTTTTCATAGTTGCTTTAAGTCCAGACCTATTTCATACCTTTACCATATATGGTTAAGATGGAGTGCAAAGAATTTGTTGAGTTGTAAATTCCAAACGATATCAGATAGTGTGTACGATAATGAACGTTTATATTATCATAATGACACGATAAAAATCTATAATTGGTTTGGGAATAAACGATTCTTTCCGGCTGATAAGGCAGAGAAGCAAGCTGTTAGAAAAGAACTTGGCATCTCAAAAGATAGTTTTGTTATAATTTCCGTAGGAGGTTGTAGTGTTAATAAACGGCATCATGACATTATCAAAGCACTTCCCGATTTGCTAAAAGAAAAAAATAATCTAATGTATCTTCACCTTGGACAAGGAGATACTACCGAAGAAGAAAAAACTTTGGCAAGAAAACTTGGAGTTGAGAACAAAATTCGTTTTATGGGAAATCAAAAAGAGGTGAGAAAATTCCTTATTGTTTCTGATGTATATCTTATGACTTCACACTATGAAGGCATCTCCTTAACTACTATAGAAGCCTTGGCTTGCAAAATTCCGGCAATATTATATGATGTTCCCGGATTGCGGGATTTCAATAAAGAACAGTTGTGCTCTTTATTGATACCAGAGCAATCGACTGAGATCGTAAAAGCAATCAAAAAGCTAAGGACAAACAGCGGTGAAAAGGAAATGATAATCAAGAACGGATATGAAATGGTTATGAGAAAGTTTTTTCTGCCAACAAACGTAAGGCAAATATTCAAGTTATATCAAGGATCTTAAAATGGAACAGATAGAGGCAAACATAGCCGTATTACTGACAGTTCATGACAGGAAGAATAAAACATTGAGATGTTTGGAAAATCTTTATAAACAAGTATTGCCAAATTATTTGCGCCTCGATATTTATCTAACCGATGACGGTTGTACGGACGGAACACCGGAAGCGATTAAAAGGCAATTCCCGAAAGTTCATATTATCAAAGGTGATGGTAACTTATTTTGGAACAGAGGAATGTATAGGGCATGGGAAGAAGCTGCCAAACAAGATTATAATTTTTATCTATGGTTGAATGATGATAGCTATTTATTTGACGGTGCGTTGTTTACTTTGTTAGATAATTCTGCAAAATGCAATCATCAGGCCGTAATAGTAGCACCAATGAGGTTAAGGGAAAAAGGCGTTACTACGTATAGCGGATATGATGGTTCGCAAAAAATAACTCCTAATGGAAAGTTGCAGGAATGTGAAAAGTTTAATGGAAATTGCGTTTTGATACCACAATGTGTTTTTAAAAAGGTTGGCAATCTTGATTGGACTTATCGTCATGCCATTGGAGATATTGATTATGGATATAGGGTACGGAAAGCCGGCTTTAAGAATTATGTTGCTACTGGATATCTAGGCATTTGCGAGAGCAATCCAAAGTTGCCTGCATGGGCAAGAAAAGAGATCCCGTTCATTAGGCGGATAAAAAATCTTTATTCCCCCTTAGGGTATGCAGAACCGATACCTTTTTTCCTTTTTGAAAAAAGGCACATCGGATTTGTGACAGCCGTCAAGCATTTTATTACAATTCATATAAGAGTTTTATTTCCGCAATTATGGAAACAATAAATAAATCCATGTTTGTTTTTCAAACAGATTCGGATATTGTACGTAATGTGTATGATACCCAACACAACTATCTGATTGAGTATAATGAACAATGTAAGGATAAAACGTATTGTGCTGTCTATTTTTGCAGCAATGATCTATATTATCCAAACGTTGAAGATATTTTCAGGAAAAGGATTGTAGAGAAAAACTTCTTTGAATGGTATAATTTAAGGATAGAAAAAGCGTATAAACATATTTTTGTTCGTGATGTATTCAAGCAGTGGTATTTGTCCGGTATCAACCAAAGCATTGATTCTCCGGAAAGACTAATCGAATTTCTGAAAAATGAAACCGATGGATACCGTACTATCATGTCTGGCAGTTCAGCAGGTGGTTATGCGGCCATTTTGTATGGTTCCATCCTCAAAGTCGAAAGGGTATTTGCTTTCAATCCTCAAGTAGAATTGACATCCCTATTAACAAAGAGTAATGAAAAGACAAATCCGCTAATCTTTAGATTAAAGGATGGTCCTTATAGGAAGTATTTTGATATTGTCCCATTTATTATGCCTATGATGAATATTTATTATTTCTTTTCCAATCAATCCAGATGGGACATCGAGCAGCGGTCATATTTGGGAGACACAAAGGGAATCCATTTACTGCCATTTAGATCAACACATCATGGTATCCCTTTCTTGAAAGTGGCTCTTCCTGTCATATTAAATATGGAAGATATACAATTAAAGAAGTTTGAGAACAAAATTCAGCATCCGCTTATATTCACGATGAGACTTGTGGGATTGAGAAAAACAATCATAGGATTCTTTTCACAGGTATATGCGACATGCAGGAAAAGACGTTAAAAGATAGTTATGAATATAGCAATTGTTGGTACAGGTTATGTCGGATTGGTTTCTGGCACCTGCTTTGCGGAAATGGGTGTTCATGTCACTTGCGTGGACGTGAATCGAGAAAAAATAGAAAACTTACAGAACGGTCGGATTCCTATTTACGAACCCGGATTGGATGAAATGGTGATGCGCAATTTTCGTGAAGGAAGGTTGAGCTTTACGACCCATCTAACGTCTGTCTTGAATGATGTGGACATTGTGTTCTGTGCCGTGGGGACACCTCCCGATGAAGACGGAAGTGCCGATTTACGATATGTATTGGCAGTGGCAAAACAATTTGGTGAGAATATTCAGAAATATACCCTGCTTGTCACCAAATCAACAGTTCCTATAGGGACTGCCCAAAAAGTGAAGGCTGTTATTCAGGCAGAGCTTGATAAACGATGTGTGAATGTTCCCTTTGATGTAGCTTCCAATCCTGAATTTCTAAAAGAAGGAGCAGCCATCAAAGATTTCATGTCGCCAGACAGGGTTGTGGTAGGAGTGGAATCGAAAAGAGCCAAGGAGTTGATGGGTAAACTTTACCGTCCTTTCCTGCTGAACAATTTCCGGGTAATATTTACCGATATACCCAGTGCGGAAATGATAAAATACGCAGCAAACTCTATGCTGGCTACCCGTATCAGCTTCATGAACGATATTGCCAATTTATGCGAATTGGTGGGAGCTGATGTGAATATGGTGCGAAAGGGAATAGGTTCGGACAGCCGTATCGGAAGCAAGTTCCTTTACCCGGGTTGCGGTTATGGCGGTTCGTGTTTCCCGAAGGATGTTAAAGCTTTGATAAAGACCGCAGAGAAGCATGGATATGAAATGAAGGTGCTAAATGCGGTGGAGTCTGTGAATGAAAAGCAAAAGAGTGTACTTTTCAATAAATTGTTCAAGCATTATAAAGGGGCTTTGCAAGGGAAAAAGATTGCTGTTTGGGGACTTGCCTTCAAACCGGAAACAGACGATATGCGTGAGGCGACTTCATTGGTCACTATTGATCGGTTGCTGAGGGAAGGATGCAAAGTACGGGTGTATGATCCTGTGGCAATGGAGGAATGCCGTCGTCGTATGGGCGGGGGTGTGGAATATGCCGCAGACATGTATGATACTGTCTTGGAAGTGGATGCTTTATTGATACAGACTGAGTGGAAACAGTTCCGGCTACCCAATTGGAGCCTATTACTGAAATTGATGAACAATCCGGTCATCATTGATGGGCGGAACATTTATGACGCAGAAGAACTTCAACATTTGGGCTTTGATTATTACTGTATAGGAAGATGAATAAGTTGAAAGCATTAGTCTTTTACCAGTACCTACCTCCATGGAGGATTGATGTGTTTAATGAGATGGGTAAATATTATGACATGACCATCGCATTTACGGATGCTGACAGTGAGGGATTCACCTATAACAGGAAAGAATTGCTGGAAAAACTGGAGAATATTAAGGTCCTTTTCTTGACTAAAGGATTCAGGATTGGAAATAGGCCTGTACGTCTGGGAATTTTCAATTTAATCAAAAAAATAGATCCCGATGTCATTTTCTCCCATGAGTATTCCTATACAAGTATTTTGGTAGCCTTGTATAAGCAAATGGGGCTATTTCACTACAACTATTATCTGACAACATCTGACAACTTGAAAATGGCCGAAATATCTTCCGGATTGAAGGCTAAATCCAGGAGCTATGTATTGACCCACAGCAATGGGATTATAGTCTATGGTGATGCTGTGAAGCAATGGTATCAAAGAAGATTCCCCCGATTGCGGATAGAGGTATGTCCTAATATACAGAATCCTCAAACATTGTTGGCTTATCGCTCACAGTTTCAACCTATCCTTCAAAAATACATTCAACAATATGGTTTGGCAGGGACTTCTGTTATTCTTTACACAGGTAGGTTAGTAAAAGCAAAAGGGTTGGATTTGCTGTTAAATGCGTTTGCAAAAGCACAAATCGTAAATTATAGATTGGTCATTGTAGGTGAGGGGGAACTATCAGAAAGCTTGCAACAACAAGCAAAGCGACTTGGGCTGAAAGACAAAGTGGTTTTTGCCGGATTTCATACCGATGTCGGTTTGTATGCATGGTATGAAATAGCCAATTTTTTTATTCTGCCGAGTAGGTATGAACCCTTTGGCGCTGTTATTAATGAGTCTTTGGTTTACGGATGTCCCGTGGTGGCAAGCAAGTATATCGGTGCCACGGATTTTGTGACCAAAGGCAATGGAATGTTATTTGATCCCATGAATGAAACAGAATTCATTTACATAATAAGGCAAGCCTGTCGGAAATATTCCAATAAGCCTTTATCTAGGGCAAACTTGATGCCATGCTCTTTTGACAATTATGTATCTGCTTTTTATAATATTAATCGAAACAAGTGAAAATAGATTATCATAACATGCCGAAAGGGGCAGGTATGACAACGTTTGCCATACGCTACATAATGAACATTGTTCGAACATGGTATTTATTTCATTTGAAATATCCATGGGTGAAATACAATGGTTTCGTGAGAGTTATGGCTCACACTACTTTTGCCAGAGGCATGAAAATAAGTATTGGTCATAACGTCCAGTTTGGAGAATATTGCAATATCGCTTCTGATGTCGTATTTAAAAATAATATCTTGATAGCCGGACGTGTTTGTTTTGTCGGAAGAAATGATCATCAGTTTGATACTGTGGGTGAACTTATCTGGAATAGTTCAAGAGGGTACAATGGCATAACGATTGTTGAAGATGATGTATGGATAGGGCATAGTGCTACAATCGTGGGCGGTATCACTATCGGCAAAGGGGTGGTAATAGCGGCTGGAGCTGTAGTGACACAAGACATTCCGGACTGTGAAATTTGGGGAGGTGTCCCTGCAAAGAAAATAAAGGATCGGTTCTCGACAATTAGTGAGAAAGAACATCATCTACGATATATTAAAAGGATACAAGACAATAAAAGAAAGAATTAATATTACAATGATAATAAGCGGACTGCTTCACATAAACTTTCAGTATAATGGACTATCAAGATCTATGAATATGAAAAGATAAACATGAAAATAAAATGAGAAAAGTAGCATTAATTACTGGTATTACCGGCCAAGACGGTTCCTTCTTGGCCGAATTCCTTTTGGAGAAAGGATATGATGTACATGGCACCATTCGCCGCTCATCTGTTGATTTCAGGGAACGGATCGCGCATTTGGAAGGCCATCCCGCTTTCCATCTTCACTATGCGGATCTAGGGGATTCCACGAGTCTCTCGCAGGTGGTGAAGAGGGTAAAGCCTACGGAGATTTATAACCTCGCTGCGCAGAGCCATGTGCAAGTCTCTTTTGATTCACCGGAGTTCACGGCTGATGTGGATGCTACCGGGGTATTACGTATTCTAGAGGCGGTAAGGCAAAATGATCTTACGGGTACTTGTCGTATTTACCAAGCCTCTACTTCCGAATTATATGGGAAGGTGGAGGAGGTTCCTCAGAATGAGAAAACGCCTTTTCATCCGTATAGCCCCTATGCGGTGGCGAAGCTGTATGGTTATTGGATCGTAAAGGAGTATCGGGAGGCTTATCATATGTTTTGCTGCTCGGGTATCTTGTTTAACCATGAATCGGAACGACGAGGCGAGACTTTCGTGACTCGTAAGATCACGTTGGCTGCCGCACGTATCGCGCAAGGGAAACAGGACAGGCTTTTATTGGGTAATTTATCGTCGCTTCGTGATTGGGGGTATGCCAAGGATTATGTGGAATGTATGTGGCTGATCCTTCAAAATGAGAAACCGGAGGACTTCGTGATCGCTACGGGTGAGCAACATTCCGTACGGGAGTTTAGCGAATTGGCTTTCCGTTATGTGGGCTTTGAATTGTACTGGCAAGGTGAGGAAGAAAATGAGAAGGGAATCGACCGCAAGACGGGAAAGGTGCTGGTGGAGGTATCTCCCGATTTCTATCGTCCCACCGATGTGGTTAATCTTTGGGGAGATCCATCGAAAGCGAGACGTGAGCTGGGGTGGAATCCGCGAAAGACTTCTTTTGAGCAACTGGTGAAGATAATGGTGGACGCGGATATGGCGAAGGTGGCCGTGGAACGTGCCTCTGCGCATGTTCGTACTAATTTGGCTGAGTATCTAGAGAAGGGCATCGTGAAATGATGGAGAAGAACGCTAAGATATATGTAGCCGGCCATAGAGGATTGGTCGGCTCTGCCATTTGGGAGAATCTGGAAAGAAAGGGATATGAGAATCTGGTAGGACGTACGCATAAAGAGCTGGACTTATTGGATGGCATCGCTGTCAAGCGCTTTTTTGATGAGGAACAGCCGGAGTACGTGATTCTCGCAGCCGCTCATGTAGGGGGGATTATGGCGAATAGTAAGTATAGGGCTGATTTTATCTACCGGAACTTACAGATTCAGCAGAACGTGATTGGTGAGAGCTTTCGCCATGGGGTCAAGAAATTGTTATTTTTAGGTAGCACTTGTATTTATCCACGTGATGCGGAGCAGCCGATGCGAGAGGACGCTTTGCTGACTTCTCCGCTGGAGTACACGAATGAGCCGTATGCGATCGCCAAGATCGCAGGGTTGAAAATGTGCGAGAGTTTTAATCTGCAATATGGTACGAATTATATCGCTGTGATGCCGACTAATTTATATGGCCCGAATGATAATTTTGATTTGGAACGTAGCCATGTATTGCCAGCTATGATACGGAAGATCCATTTGGGCAAGTGTTTGAATGAGGGAGATTGGCAAGGTGTTTGCCGGGATTTAGATGCCCGTCCAGTGGAGGGTATTGATGGACATTGCTCCCAAGAGGAAATTCTTTTGGTTTTGGCTCGTTATGGGATCTCTTCGGATAAGGTGGAGCTATGGGGAACTGGTAAGCCGCTTCGAGAGTTCTTATGGAGTGAGGAAATGGCAGATGCGAGCGTATATATCATGGAACATGTGGATTTTAAGGATACTTATTCGCAAGGAGATACTGATATCCGTAATTGCCATATTAATATAGGTACCGGGAAGGAGATTTCGATCGCTACTTTGGCAGATTTGATCGTGAGAACAACCGGTTATCGAGGTAAGGTAGAGTTCAATCCCACAAAACCGGATGGAACTATGCGTAAATTGACCGATGTGACCAAACTGCATGAGTTGGGATGGCATCACCGGGTGGATATAGAGGATGGCGTGAGAAAAATGTATTATTGGTATCTAAGCGCTGTTATAAGATAAATGATTGCTTATGGATACGCATGTTGTTATTGCCTGAATACCTTGTATTCGGTTTTTATATGTATCTTTGTGAGAAAACAATAGATATATGATAGCTGAAATTAAATTCAAGAATATGTTCTCATTCAGAGATGAGACAGTTCTTAGCTTTGAGGCAGATAAGAGTAAGGATTTGGAGTCATATCATGTTGTTGAGCTGGCTCCGGATGTAAAATTACTTAAGTTAGCTGTCATTTATGGAGCCAATGCCTCAGGAAAAAGTAATATTATTAAGGTTTGCGATTTTATAAGGTCCTTTATAACTTGCACTCCACTTAATAAAGCGGAGCTAATTAAGATTGTTCCGTTCTTGCTAAATAGAACAAGTAAAGAACAAGCATCAGAGTTTTCTGTTTCATTTTATGCCATGAATGGAGACAAGGCTATCAGATATGTCTATTCCGTATTGTTGGAGACTACGCACATTGTCCGGGAAACCTTGATTTATTATCTCAGTCAACAACCGGCCACTGTTTTTGAACGTAGCATGGAAAACAATGTCTCTTCCATCAAATTTGGTCAAAAAGTTAAAATCAGTACGGCTGCAAAAGAGGAAATAACCTTAAAGTGTTTACCTAATATGTCTGTCTTTGCAGCTTACATGCAGGTAAATACCAATATTGCAGAAATGGAAACAGCCCTTCAGTATTTGACTAAACAAATGATGCCTGCGATAGTACCTACATCATCACTTAGCCGCTATGCAGAAGAGGCAATTAAAAAAGAAACTGCCAAAGAATATATCCTAAGGTATTTGCAGGAAGCAGACTTCAATATTTCGAATATTTCTTCAAAAGAGCAGGAGACTAAAAAGGGAGTAGTAAATTATACCATGTATCAGCACAAGGTCTCTTCCGGGTTGGGGGGGAATGATTACTATGAGTTCCCGGAGTTGTATGAATCAGATGGTACCATACGAACATTCGGCTTGGCATCCCAGATACAAAATAGTATTGGAAGCAATGCATTCCTTGCTGTAGATGAAATAGAATCATCTCTTCATCCTAAGTTGATCGAATATATGATTGAACGTTTCTTGAAGGAGTCAAAGCAAGCTCAGTTACTGCTTACTACTCATTATGACGGTCTGTTGGGGGAAGAGGATCTGCTTAGAAAAGATAATATCTGGTTCGCCGAGAAGAACACAGATGGAGCCAGTGTACTATATCCTCTAACTGATTTCAAAGGCTTGAATAGAATAAGCTCTCTACAAAAGGCGTATAAGTTTGGTAAATTTGGGGCAGTTCCTAATCTATAAATACCGGCCTTATGAGAAACGTTAGAAAGAATATTGCCACTAGACAAGTCATTCATATTGTGGGTGAAGGACTGACTGAATTGTTTTATTTCAGTCATCTTAAAAAGTTTCTAGGCTACAGATACTCTATATCTCCACGTCTGTTTGAGAATAATAGTATCGAGAAGATTGATAAAAAGATAAAGGAGCTTCTAAATGAAGATGTATTTGTAATCTGTGTTTTCGATGCCGATGTTAGCAGACGATCAGATGCTGAAAATAGGAAGATGGCAGCTCTGAAAAAGAAATATGAGAAGAATGGTAATGTTATTCTGTGCGACAGTTTGCAATCAATCGAATATTGGTTCCTTTTGCATTTTGAGGATACTTGCCGTCATTTCCTAGATTCAGCAGCTACAGAAAGGGCTTTGAAGCGCTATCTTCCAACATACGGCAAAACACGTAAATATCTGGAAAAAGATAGCTGGGTAAGGGATATGATTGCAGATGCAAAAATGATTAAAGCTTGTGAACTTGCAGAGAAGTATCAAGGTCGAGATTCATATAGTGAGATTTATAAAGCTATTAAAAAAGTAAAAGAATAGTAATCCATAATCTATTCTCTATCTTATCTCCAAGCTCTCCGGTCTTCTTTTTCTCCTTAGGGGAAGTAAGAAGGCCGGTTTCTTTATCGTCTATCCTTTATCGCTTTGAATGTCCTCTTCCTTTTTAGATAAAATGCCAGAATTAAACTGTCCCGCATAAGTTCCGGGATGGTGCTCAGTGTACTTTTCTCCAGATTCTCTTTACGCTTGGGCGCATATTCCGGCTTCAGCTGGTGATAGGCTTTCCGTGCCTCATAAACCGCTTTCGCATTTTGGATATGACCTTCCATCAGAAACTTAGCGGCGGCGATATAGTCCAGCCAAAAGCGAATGCGCATCACATGCTTTAAATCAGCTTCCCGGGAGTTCTTATAAAGCATCAGCAAACTATTCCGGAAATTGAGGAAGGTCTTGCGGGGACTTTCCGCGTTCAAGGTGGCTCCACCGACGTGGTAAACGATGGATTGTGGGACGCATACCAACCGATATCCCCGTGAACGTAAACGCCAGCACATATCGACTTCTTCTTGATGTGCGAAGAATCCGGCATCTAATCCCCCGACTTCCTTATACGTAGCCGTACGAACGAATAAGCAGGCTCCTGTCGCCCATAAGATATCGGCGGGAGTGTCGTATTGCCCCTCGTCCTTTTCCACGATATGCAAGATTCTCCCCCGACAAAATGGATAGCCGTATTTGTCAATGTATCCTCCGGCCGCACCCGCGTACTCGAAGTATTCTTTATTTCGTTGAGCCCGTATTTTGGGTTGGACACAAGCGATTGACGGATCAGAGTCGAGAGTGGCAATCGGGGCATCTAACCAATTGGGAGTAACTTCTACGTCGCTGTTTAATAAAACGCAATATTCATGGTCGAGCCTTTTGAGCGCTTGATTATATCCTTCGGCAAATCCGTAGTTCCGGTCGAGGCAGATAATGCTGACCGTGGGGAATTTTGCTTTCAACATCTCGATCGAGTCATCGGTAGAACCGTTATCTGCTACGATAACCTCCGCCCATTCCGGAGAGTTGGATACGACGGAAGGAAGGAATTCCTCCATTAGCTTTCTTCCGTTCCAGTTTAAGATGACAATCGCTACTTTTTTCATCCTTGTTGCTCATGTTTATGTTTCCAACGTTTATGGGTCCATAGCCAGTAGGCCGGATCACGCAAGATCATTTTCTCTAAAAGTCGTGCGTATCGCTCGGTGATGTAATTCTCCGGAGTCTCTTTTGGATTCTCCGTAATCAGCTTCATGTCTACGGTGTAATATCCTCTTTTTACCTTTTGGGTATCGAGGAAGATTACAGGCAGGTTCAGTTTCCGTGCGATACGCTCCGGACCGGTTAATATGGCTGTATCTTGATGAAGGAACTCGGTCCAATAATGCAGGTTGGCCTTGCTGGGTGTCTGGTCCGCCAAGAAGATGACGACTGATTTGGTTTTGTCTTGTTTTAACTTGATGATATCCCGTATCGTATCGTTTTTCTTGATGCCGAAAGAACCGAACTGTGTCCTGAGATCGGCGAATAGCTTATCAAAGGCCTTGTTGTTTAACGGACGGTATATCTGATAGATGCGTGAGTCCTCAAAACGGGTGGTCGATCCGGAGAACCATTCCCAGTTGCCATAATGCCCCATCGTGAGGATGAAGCAAGTATGGCCTTTCGCCATAAGTTGGTCAACCAATTCCGGGTTCCTCAGATAAGCACGCTGTTGTATCTCATCCAGAGAGATATGGGCTAGTTTAATCGTTTCTACGATATAATCGGCGAAATGATGATAGAACCGACGTTCTAATTGGCGTAATTCTGCCTTGGATTTATCCGGGAAAGAGGCGGTTATATTACGGCGCACTACTTTTACCCGGTATCCGGCTATCTTATAGATAAGGACATATAGGATGTCTGATAACACGTATAAAGCTCGCATGGGAAGTAAGGCGTGTACTTTTACCCAGCTATAAAGAAAGGCATATTGTATTTTATCCCACATCTTAGTTGACGGTTGATGATTGATTGTTGACTATTAATGCGGTGCGATCCTCATTCCAGCCGCCTAGTACGACTTTGCGGGTCTCATTGACCAAAGCGGCATCATAAGGGATTTCTACCTTTATATAGTTCTCGGTGAAACCGTGCATCTTGCCGTCTTTCTTGGTGTGTTCGAATAAGACATTCGCTTCTTGTCCGATATGGGCCTCATAAAAGGCATGAAGTTTCTGGTCTGAGATATCCAAGAGTTGTTGACTGCGTGCGTGTTTGGTCTTTGGGTCTACTACATAATCGATCTTCAGCGCTTGGGTACCCGGGCGTTCCGAATAACTGAACACGTGCAGTTGGCTTATATCCAAGCTATCGATGAATTGGCGGGCCTCCTCGAAGTACTCGTCTGTCTCGCCACGGGTTCCAACGATTACGTCTACGCCAATGAAAGCATGCGGCATTACTTCCTTGATCTTTTCGATCTTATGACGGAAAAGAGCGGTGTCGTAACGGCGGCGCATTAATTGCAAGACAGCATCGCTACCGCTTTGCAAAGGAATATGGAAATGAGGAGCGAAACGTTTGCTATGGGCCACGAAATCTATGGCCTCGTCGGTAATCAGATTCGGCTCGATGGAAGAGATACGATAGCGTACGATTCCCTCTACCTCATCCAAAGCACGGATTAAGTCGATAAAGGTTTCGTCGGTACTTTTGCCGAAATCCCCGATATTTACCCCTGTCAATACGATCTCCTTTCCTCCTTTACGTGCGACTTCCTGCGCCTGTTCCACCATGCTGGCGATCGTCCCGTTCCGGCTTCTTCCACGGGCGAAAGGAATGGTACAATAGGAGCAATAATAATCGCATCCATCTTGTACTTTCAAGAAATGACGTGTACGGTCATCGGCCGAGCAAGAAGGGGAGAAGGAACGTATATCCTTGCTTTGTGAGGCGATAACAGTTCCTCCGTGTTCTTTTTTTTCTAGGTTCTCTAGATATTGAAGGATATCTAATTTCTGTTCGGCGCCAAGAACCAAGTCCACGCCTTCTATATGGGAGACTTCCTCCGGCTTCAACTGTGCGTAGCAACCGGTCACCACGATAAAAGCGCCGGGGTGTTGCTTGCTGATCCGACGGATCGCTTGCCGGCACTTCTTATCGGCCAGTTCCGTTACGGAGCAAGTATTCACCACGCATATATCCGCTTTCTCTCCGGGGCGCACCTTGCGTACCCCTTGTTCGGCTAATAGCTTTCCAATGGTAGAGGTCTCCGCGAAATTTAGTTTGCAACCCAGCGTATAATAAGCGGCCTTTTTATTGTTAAATACGGTCTGATCTATCATTTTCGATTTAGTTAGAGTGCAAAGGTACTAATTAAGCCCGGATTAGTAAAGAGTTCGGATTGAGATGGACTTAAAAACTCTTTACTATTGCATAAATAGTTTTCCGGAAGCCTATCTATTCTTCTTTACTATTGGATATATTCTACAAACCACGTCGTGGTCTGTGCGATTCACGTCGTGGTCTGTATAAACCATGACGTGGTCTGTAAAAACCATGCCGTGAACTAAGGAATAGATACAGTCAAGCAACATTATTTATGAAGACTTGTTATCGAATAGTCCTTGCTGCGGCCTTGTTTTGTTTATTGTGCCGATAGAGGAAATACGGCAACTAGGGCTCCACTAAGATTAATACCGGATTGTTATCATTCTCGGGTTGCTCCCAATCGATTAGGTAACGGTTGTCGTTTGAGATGTATTTGGGAGTGAAATAGGCTTCTTCGGGAAGTTCAAATGAGTTTTCCGGGTATATGAATTGTACATAGGCTAATTGCTTCTCCGCTATATCATAATATAATGTATAGGTATCTTTATCGGAGAAGTTATGCATATAGAGCCGGTCTCCGATTTGCCCGGGTATGACAGGGATCGTCTTTGTCCTGAACAGGTCGTTTTTTATATCGTCTATCGTGATATTATAACGGAGTTCCTCGGGCGTTCGGTATTTACCTAGATCGAGGACGGCATAAGGAGTTAGCTTCATGTCGTTGGAAACTTTAAATATCGTATCGCAGAACAACTCCTTAAATGCGGCAATCTTATTTCCGTCGAAAGGACGGAACTCATAGGTAAATGTCATGACGAAAGGAGGTTCTGTATAAGATTTATAGTAAGGTATGCTATCCGATATGACTGTATCTTGGCAAAAATAGAACCGAATGGGTGCGTTGCCAGAGAGGTTGGGTACGTGACCTAGGATAACGTTCGTCTTAGGGAGTGGATAAAATCCCCGGATGTTCTTATCCGGAATTTGAATGGTTTGGTGGAATTTCCCTTGCCAATCGTATACCTTTATTCGGATGGGGCTATCTTTTATATAAATAAGATGATCATGAGGTTCTAGTCCGGATATACGACTAAACTCATCCGGACCTCCTCCTTGTTTGCCGATATCGTATAAATATTTTCCTGCCAAGTCGAAAACAGAAGCTCTGTTATCATGCTGCACCAATAGCTTATCGCCGTGTTTAATAATGCGGGAGATGTATTTGATCAAGATTGAGTCATTCGTTTGCAGAGGGATGAATTGGATGGATTTCGCCCATTTCTTTAAGGCTACTTCTTGAGGTTGATGGTCAAAAACAGTTGCTAGGTCAATTGTTATACATTCCTCTGATTTCTCGCTTGTGCCGGTACAAGCGGTTAGTAATATCGCAAATATAATAAGCCATTTATTCATAAAAATATCTTTGTCCTAAAGTTAATAGGACAAAGATATTTAATTTATTTCGAAATATTCGTAATATTATGAAGATTTTGTACTGTTATTTCCAATCCACTAAGGATGATTTAAAATAGTTCCAATCGGCCTTTTCCCATAAGGGGGCTTGCGCGCCAAGTCTTACTTTATATTCGTCCCAATGTGTGTTCTCTACTTTGGACCAACCTTTTTCGGCGACACCAGCCAAACGGGGCATTAACAGGAATTGCAGATCTCTGAAATTGGTGATCGTCTCGCACCAGATAGCGGCTTCTATACCCGCTACATCTTTTTGAGGATTCTCTACAGTTGGGTTGAAGGTCATTGGGTCCCAGTCGTACATTTCTTGGATCGTTTGTTTCTCGTAGGCGGCCATACCCAGACGTTCTTGCTCCGCGTTTTGGGTGGAGTCCGCACTTGGTTCCAGATATTTATGGTCCAGATAAACGTAACCGCTCGGCGAGAGAATCACTTTCGCTTTTTTGGATATACCAAGTCCCGGATCTTTTGGTGCCTCTTTCATGAATTCGGCGAATAAGGCCATGATCTCTTTATATTCGGCAGGTATATTATCTTTTTTCTTAGAAGAGTTCTCGCTTTTTTGCTTCAGATAAATCCAGTGCTGGATGACATCGCCTTCCGAGATATCCGCACGGGCGGTTTCTTGCCAGCCGACCATTTTCTTTCCATTCTTCAGTACGATTTCCCGTGTCTTATTTATAAAACGGACGAACTTATCATGGGGTAAGCCGATCGCCTCGTCGCCTCCGATATGAATGTAGTTTCCGGGTGCTAAAGCGGCTAGCTCCGCGATAACATCCTCCGTAAATTGCATCGCTTTCGGATCGTCTACGTCGAGGGCATTGAAGGCCTGCCCCGGGATGTTAACCTTGGTCTTGAATTTGACAGCGTTCTTGAAGTCCGGATAAGCGGCGAATACGGCAGCTGTATGCCCCGGGATATCTACTTCCGGGATGATCGTGATGAAGCGTTCTTTCGCGTAATTAACGAGATCCTTGAACTCCTCTTGCGTATAATAGCCTCCTTTTCTGCCGTTGTTGGGAAGTTGACCTCCTATTTCCGCTAGCTCGGGATATTTCTTGATCTCGATACGCCAGCCTTGGTTATCGGAAAGATGCATATGCAGTACGTTCATCTTATATAAGGCGACCATATCGATCACTTGTTTCACTTCCTCGGGATCGAAGAAGCAACGAGATACATCGAAAGAGAGTCCGCGCCAAGCGAAACGAGGTGCGTCCTTCACTTCCAGTAGCGGTAGATAAATCTTCTCGCCTCCGGGTTGTAGGTTACTACCCACGATTTGTTTCAAGGTAGTGATACCTCGATAGATACCTTCTAGGGTAGTGGCCTTGATGTAGATGTTTCTCTTTTGGATGGAGAGGGAGTAAGACTCATCTACGGGGACACTATCTTTCGGACTCAATCCATAAGCTTTTGGCAGGTCGGCGAACTCTTTCGGATCTGTCAACTCGAGGAAGATGATGCAATTCGATTCTTTGTCTGAGGCAGAAGCCAGCTTGATGCCGGACAACTTTTCTATCTCGTTGGATAGCAACTCGCCCATACCCTTTAAGGATTCGTCCGCATAACCGATCTCGATGCCGGGATGGATCGTGAATGTACCTTCGCCTACTGTCATTTGGGCCGGAGCGGGGATAATGCTTACGCTTCTTTCTCCAACATCTGGGGATGAACAGGCGATAAATGTAATAAAACTACAGAGGGTCAATGCCCATGCGAGAGTGATTCTTTTCATTCTTATTTTAAATTTATAGGTTATATCATGGCAAAAGTAAGGATTTGTTTTTACTTTTACGCGAATTTCACAAAAGTGTGCTATGATCAAAGAGAATTTCATTAAGATTTACGAGGAGAGTTTCAAGGAAAACTGGGCCTTGCCGGCATTAACGGATTACGGGAAAAGTAAAACCTTTACTTTCGGTGATGTAGCAACGGAGATCGCACGTATTCATCTTTTATTCCATGAGTGCCAAGTCCGTCGTGGAGACAAGATCGCGTTGATCGGTAAAGACAGCTCCCGTTGGTGCATCGCTTATATGGCGGTTGTTACTTATGGGGCGATTATCGTGCCTATTCTTCAGGACTTTAATCCGAATGATGTACATCATATTATTAACCACTCGGAATCTGTCTTTTTGTTTGTTAGCGACCGGATTTGGGATTCTTTGGAGGAAGATAAGATCGAGGAGGTTCGCGGCGTATTCTCTCTTTCTGATTATCGTTGCTTGCATCAACGGGATGGGGAGAATATCCAGAAGTTGATGAAATCGCTGGATGAGAAGATGACCGAGAAATATCCGGATGGCTTCACCCAAGAGGATATCAAATACGCTGAGTTGGATAATGACAAGGTGGTAGAGATCAACTATACATCGGGTACGACCGGATTTAGCAAAGGGGTTATGTTGACGGGGAATAATTTAGCCGGAAACGTGACGTATGCCCGGACACTGGATCTATTGTTCCGGGGTGAACGTGAGTTATGTTTCCTGCCTCTGGCCCATGCCTATAGTTGCGCTTTCAATTTATTGGTACCCATGGCATTCGGTGTGCATGTCTATTTATTAGGTAAGGTGCCGTCTCCTAAGATCTTATTAAAGGCATTCGAGGAGGTGAAGCCGAACTTGATCTTGATGGTTCCCCTGATTTTGGAGAAGATCTATAAGAAGATGATCCTTCCTCAGTTGAATAAGCGAACCTTGAAGTTGGCCTTGAATATCCCACTGTTGGATTCACGTATCTATGCGCAGATCCGCAAACATTTGGTGGATGCCTTGGGAGGACGTTTCCGTGAAGTGATCGTGGGGGGCGCCGCCATGAATCAAGAAGTAACGGATTTCTTGTATAAGATCAAATTCCCGTTCACGATCGGTTATGGTATGACGGAATGTGGCCCGTTGATCAGTTATGACCATAATAATGAGTATGTGCCCGGTTCTTGCGGACAGATCTTGAAAGGGATCATGAAAGTCCGTATCGATTCGGAAGACCCTTATAATAAGGTAGGCGAGATTCAAGTATCGGGCGAGAACGTAATGAAAGGCTATTATAAGAATGATGAGGCAACCCAAAATGTCTTCACGGAAGATGGCTGGCTAAGGACTGGTGATTTGGGTACGATCGATCATGACAACCGTATTTTTATACGTGGACGTAGCAAGACGATGATCTTGGGCGCTAGCGGACAAAATATTTATCCGGAAGAGATTGAATCCAAATTGAACAATTTGCCATTCGTGATGGAGAGTTTGGTCGTGGAGAAAAACGGGAAATTGATCGGGATGGTGTATCCGGATTACGATACGGTGGATAGTACGGGTATCTCGCATACGGATCTTCCAGTTATCATGGAACAAAATAGGATAGAGTTGAACAAGCTCCTGGCTCCTTACGAAACGATCTCGGAGATACAATTGTATCCGACAGAATTTGAGAAAACACCGAAGAAAAGCATTAAGCGTTACCTATACAGTAATTATTGATAAATAAATAGAAAGCAAACGCAGCTAATATTCAGCATATTGTAAAAGCGGTAGAAAATAATTCAAAAAAAAACGTCTTATGTTGTACAACATATATGATTAATACATACATTTGCATCGTTTTACAACAACAAGATATTATAGACCGTTTAAATTAAGAACAAAATGAAAAAGTTAGTTGCATTTGCTGCTGTTATCGCAGCTGTATCATTCGCATCTTGTGGCAACAAATCTGCTGAATCTACCGAATCTGTTGCTGAAACAGAAGAGGCTACTGTAGTTGAGGAAGCTCCTGTAGTAGAAGAGGATGCTGCCGCTACTGATTCTGTAGCTGTTGAGGTTACTGACTCTGTTGCCGTAGAAGCTGCTCCTGCTGAATAATAATCAGTAAACGAGTTTTGAGGACAGTCTGTATGCGTTGAACATACAGACTTTTTTTGTTTATAAACCATAGATAATGATATGAGACAAATTTTACTTCTTCCATTGGCCGCTCTATTGGCTATGCCGGTATTCTCGCAGACTCCTGCCGATACGACGCTTACGATCCGGAACATAGAGATTCAGGGTACCCGTTTCGCCGGGTTGAGCGAGAGGGGCGGGATGAAAATCTTGCGGGTAGATAATAACTTGAGTAGCGTTACCAATACGGCGGCGGATGCTTTTCGCCAATTGCCTTCTGTCATAACCGATATGGAAGGAGCCGTTACATACAGGGGCTCCGGTAATGTCGGGATGCTTGTCGATGGAGTTCCTTACGGTTTGCTGGAAGAATATAGCGGTGACGTGCTGATCCAACTTCCCGCCCTGTTCTTTAACCAGATCTCATTAGGGGCATTTCCTCCGATTAATGCGGTGCCGGATGGTGACGCGGGCATACTCAATCTGGTGCCTCGTATGTATGGAACGGGAGATTCCCCTCTATATGTTACGCTTGGGGCGGGATGGAATGAGCGATATAACGCAGGAGCGGTATTGAATTTGCATCCCGGAAAATTCCATATCAACGCGAAATACAATTATAGGAGGGAATACCGGGAACGATCTTTCAGCAAATCGACCGCGACCGCTAAAAACCGGACGGAGATGAATAATAATGCCACGGCTCGTCCGGACGTACATGTGGCGGATATGAAAGTAGACTATGATCTTTCCGCGAAAGACCGGATCACCGTGCATGGCCTGTATCATTTGATGGATTATAGCCGGTATGGACGCATTAACAACCGGGTATTCAACCCGAAAGGGGAGCAAATGAAGTACGTGATCCGTAACCGGTATAACGACCAGCGCCAGGAAGCTTATGCCGCCGAAGCGTATTGGAACCATGAGATTTCGGAGAATCAAGGTTTTTATACCGTATTCAACTATAATAATTTCTCGTATGATGAGGATAATGATTTCAAGAATGAGAATCCTCAAAACGGGAATATCATCTCGGAGGATAACCAATTTATCGACCATACGAAACATAATTATTTCTGGGGATTTGGATATGGGCAGGAGATCGATGGTTGGGATTTCAAGCTTGGTTATATAGGTCGTGCGCGAAACGAGGATTATCTGACGGCTGCTTTTGATAAGGTGGACGGTAGTTTTGAGTTAAGTCCGGCGAAATCGTATAATTACGATTTCAACCGTTATCTGAATTTGATCTATGCGGACGTGGTTAAGAATTGGGGCGCTTTTAACGCGGAGATAGGGATACAGGCGGAATTTAGTCATTTTAAGATGAATGAGTTTAGCCCTTCTTGGATCAACGACCCTTATTGGCAGGGGATAAAAGGCAAAGAGAACAAGAGTTCTCGTTTTCATTTGTATCCTCGTGCCCGTTTTACTTATGAGGTGAATAAGAGCAATCGTTTAAGCTTGAGTTATCAGCAACGGGCGATTCGTCCGAATGGCAGCTATTTGTGCTCTTTCTTGAATAACAGTGATCCTACCCATATCATACAGGGGAATCCGGACTTGAAGGATGAGTTTATACATAACGTAGAGCTAGGATATCAGTTTTCGGCTCCCCGTTTTCGTTTGACTCCGGCTATTTATTACCGGAATCGTACGAATCGTATCATGGAGATCGCTGGCCAAGTAAATGATGAGACGGTTTGGAAGAAAGAGAATATCGGACATAGCCAAGCAGTCGGAGCCGACTTGTCCGGTAGCTGGAATCCGGTACGTATCTTGACGGTCGGTTTCTCCGGGGATATCTATCGGGACGAGATCGATGGGCGTACGGTAGGCTATGGCGAGAAGAAATCCTTGGTTTGCTGGGATGTCAAGGGGAATGTGAACGTAAGTATTACGCCGACTACGGATTTTCAGGTAGACGGCTTCTACGTTTCCGACCAGCTTACGCCTCAAGGTAAGATCAAAGGCCGTTATAGCGTAAATGCCGGTCTCTCTCAATATTTCCTCAATCGTAAATTATGCGCGAACTTAAGTATCAACAATATATTCGATAGTTTAGAAGAAACAACGATTATTGATGCCCCGAACTTAGAAATGACGCAAAAGCGCAATCGTGATGCCCGGGTAGCTTGGCTTACGTTGACTTATCGTTTATAAAGTAGGTTCCGTGCCCTGTGTTCCATCTTGTTTGTGCTTTTGGATGAACAAGATGAAACGCATGGAACGGTCGTACGTGAAATAATTCCAGATCCAGTCGATCAGTACAATTAGCTTATTCTTGATTCCTAAGATGGAGCGTAAATGTACGAGCATCCAAACCAACCATGCCGTAAATCCGTGTAATTTCACCTTATTTAAATCGGCAACCGCTTTATTCCTGCCGACAGTAGCTAAAGTTCCCAAATTCTTATAATGGAAAGGTCTCGGTTTTTTTAGAGCCTCGATCCGTTGTAGATTTTCGGCTAATAACTCACCTTGCTGAATCGCTACCTGAGCGACTTGCGGATGTCCGTTCGGGTAATCCGGTTCTGTCATCCAGCAGACATCTCCTATGGCGAATATATTGGATAAGCCTTTTACTTGATTACATTCATTGACGATAATCCGTTCCCCCCGGGTCAAGAGTTCTCCTTCGATATGATCGAAATGAACCGCTTTCACACCACTTACCCAAAGTAAGGTTCTAGTGGGTATGGTTTGTCCGTCATCTAAGAAAACGTTCCCATCCTTATAGTCCACGACACGCTTCTGAAGAATGATGTTAACGCCCATATCCTCAAGGAAGCGTTTAGCGTTGGAGGAGGCTTCCGGAGACATGGCCCCTAGTAATTTAGGGGACCCTTCTATCAGATAGATATTCATATGAAAGTTTCCTAGATCCGGATAGTCTTTCGGCAAAACAAACCGTTTCATCTCGGATAAAGCGCCGGATACTTCTACACCTGTAGCCCCTCCACCTACAACAACTATATTTAGCAAAGCTTGCTTCTCGTCCGGGTCCGTACAAGTAGTCGCTTTCTCTAAATTAATTAATAAGGTGTCTCGTAAAGCTAACGCCTCTTCTACCGTTTTCATGGGTAGAGACTGTTCCTCGATCGTTTTGTTTCCAAAGAAGTTGGTGATAGTTCCAGCGGCGATTACAAGATAATCATATTCCAATTCGCCGATGGAGGTTTGAATGGTATGCCCTTTCGGATTGACGCCATATACCTCTGCCAACCGGAAGTAAAAGTTCTTTCTCTTCTGGAATATCTTTCGATATGGAAAGGATATTTCATTATATTCTAAGCCGGAGGACGCTACTTGATAAAGCAAGGGAGGAAACTGGTGATAGTTGTTCTTGTCGATTAAGACTACTTGAAACTTGCTCTTTTTCAATTTCTCAGCTAGTTTTAACCCTCCAAATCCGCCCCCGATAATTACGACCCGCTTTTTGTCTGTGTAAGGAATGTTGAAGCCCATGATCTAAACGCTTTTCCTATATAAACATAGAAAGAAGCGAATTGGTTCTTCCTTTAATTATTAATGTATGTAAGTGGGTTGAGGCTTTATTTACAGGAAGGTTTATCGTGTTTCGGGGAAATACGTTTCTTTACCTTCCGCTTCAATCGCAAAAACTGCAATATGGAAAGTATACGCATCAAGATTATGAATAAGATAACCCCTAGCAAAATATAGCAAATTATCGGCGATGTCATTTTACCCTCTTCTTTACAAATTTTATCCCAGTCTTTAATTTGGAATAGTAAAACATTAAAAAATATGGTGGTCATTATACACTATCTTTTATTAGATCATCCATACGGATAGGTGTCTAAAATCAATGAGGCAAAGATAAATGAGCATAACTTATTAGGAGTTATACAACTTGACAATTTAAATGTATATTCTGATAGGGGGTGTTTTCTACAACGATTTAAGTTTTTTCCTTAGCTCCGTGGGACTATATCCAAAGCGTGCCTTGCAAAATTTGTAGAAATGCGAATGCGAGGAGAAATCGAATTCATCTATTATGTTCTTAAAATCATCCTCGCTGTTAGCTATGGCGACCAATAGTCGTTTGGATTTCTCTTGCATCAGCCATTCGTAGGCTGGAATACCGAAAACTTTTTTTAACTTCATCCGAAAGGAATTTACTCCGTAACCTATCATTTGAGCTAGATCTGTTACTGTTTTAGCTTTTATATAATTCTCGGCGATGAGTCTCTCAAACTCTGCTGAATGCGTACTTGATAAATAGAAAAAGTAGTCTAATTCCTCTTTTCTATAAAGCTTTTTCAATAAGTAGAATAATTCCGTTCTCTTTAATTCATACAAAGGGTAGTTCAGGAAATTATTTTCAAGATATTGTCCGACAAGTTCTAGAAAACCGTATAAAGGTTCCACTATTTTCAGCTCTATCCACTTAGAGATAGGTTGAGGTAATATTCCGTACGGATGTTGGTAATACGGTAACTCATTCATCGTTAAACTGTCAAAAAAGAAAATGATGATTTTTGAACCTAGGGTGATATCATATGTATAATTTTCAAATGATCTTAGAAAGATCATATACTGTTCACCGATTGTTTTCTTTTCTTCTTTAGTGGAATATATAGTTATGGATCCGCTTAAGATAAAAATAATCATATCGCTGGATAAACCAGATAAGGTTTGTGTTATTTCCTCTGACATCAATATGATACTAAAGCCAGCGTGTAAGATTCGGTTTTCAGATGTTTCCGGAGAAATTCTGTTAATAAGCTTGTTCATGAAATTATTGTTATTTAGTTTGTTATACAAATATTTCCCCCTTCAGTAAATCTAGATGCAAAAAAAGCGCAATGTATTAGTATGGTCTGTATACAAACTATCATTTTTTGTATACATTATGATATGAATGAAAAATAAATAGGAATCAGAGGAGGTCTCTGATTCCTTGTAAAATAAGATCTCCCATTTTTTTATGGGAAGAATTAAGTTTACTAATACTTTAGGAGGGTAATTTCTATTATCACAATAGAATGAAATAAAAACTAAATACGTCTTACAAATGAAAATAAGACATTACGTATGAACAAGCTTGAATATTATAACGTATTGTGTTTTATTTTCTAAGTCGTTTTATTTATCCGTGCGGAATGGAAGCACCGGTAATCCTTGTATGTTTTGCAAGTTGCCAATTTGGAAATTCCGGAAACCATAACCAGCGGCTATTGGGGCTTTTACGCCCGGAGCTGAGATAATAACGGTTTTCTTGTTAGCGTCTATAGTTGCGTTTGCCTTGTGGAAACGCATGTCTTTTCCGGCTATCTCGAAGCCTATGATCCCGTTATCTCGATTGAAGCCATCTTCCGCATTCTTGAAAAAAAGAATGATTTTATCTTTATCTATTTCCATATGATCGTATTGGGGGCCCTCACAAGCGATGGTTGTATAACCATAGGTTTTGTTTAGAGCCATATAACAAAGACGCTCACCGATCTTTTGTTTCTCTTTGGGGTGTATTTGCCGTTTCTCGTAATCCTGTACCAGATCGTTTGTGGAAACAATACCGCTATTGGGGATCAACCGGGTGGCTTTGTATTGCTCTTCACGAAGGTACGCGGCTTGGTCTCCTTCTCCATATTCGTAAGGGGCGATTTCTACCAGATAGAAAGGTAATTCTCCTTGTCCCCATAATCCTCTCCAATGTTCTACCATTGTCGCTAGGCGTTTAGCGTAGTCCGGGTGTCCGACATTTGACTCTCCTTGATACCATAGGAAACCTCTGACCGTATATTTGCTGGCTGGTTTCAGCATTCCGTTATACATGATCATGGGTTGTAGCATCGGATGGATTTTCTCATCGTTACCCGCTAAGGATAGATCGATATCGCTATAATTCCGCAGGATGTCTTTGGGCAACCAACCTTCCACTGTGGAGCCGCCCCAGCTACAATTGATGATACCTACCGGCACGTTCAACACCTCGGTCAACAGGGTTGCGAAGAAATAGGCGGTAGCTCCGAACTCCGGGGCGTTTCGCGGATCACATACTTTCCATTCGCCACCTACCGGATAATCTTTCGGTTCCAAGGCTCCGACCCGTTGGATCGTAGCGTAACGGATCGAGTTCTTATATTTCCCGGATGTAGCGATAGCGTGGTTACCTCCCTCGATAGGGCAGTGCCAGAAACCTCTTAATGGCATTTCCATATTAGATTGGCCGGAACCGAACCATACCTCGCCGATCAGAAGATCATGCAAGACAATCTTGTCTTGTCCATTCTCTAATGTTAACTGTTGCTTTTCGAAACTGGCCGAGGGCGTCTGAACCCAGATTTCCCATCTGCCTTGATCGTTTACTTGGGCCGTGTATTCCGTATTGTCCCAAGAACTACGGACTTTCAGGCTTGAATTTGGGGTTGCATTTCCCCAGAGCCGTACTTTAGTGGCTTGTTGGAGTACCATGTTGTCGCCTACCAAAGCTGGCAGCTTGATCTCGGCCCGGAGGTTCACCAAACCGAGAAGGAGGCCGATCGCCATCCAATAGAATTTGTTCATATCGCTTGTTTTTTTTGATGTCGGAAACTTCCGACGGTTGTTAATCTGATAAAAAAGAGCCGGCAGGCGGTCTTTCGGACGGCTATTCGCCGGTAAGTCGTTCGATAATCTCCATACACATCCGTCCGTTGTGATAGGGACATTTCCAGAAACCGGCCTTGTCATCCTCGCGATTGATCTCGTGATCGAGCGATACGCTCCAATGCCATTCCCCTTGTTCCTTGTCGATCAAATAACGCTGAATGAATTTCCAGCATGTATAGGCTGTGCCTAAGGCAGGCTCATCTCCGAAATGTTGATACAAGTTGAAATGACCCACTACATTCTCGGCTTGCACCCACCAATGCAGGTCCGTGTCGGCTTTCTTCTCATCCGGGTGATACTCGTAAATGAGGCTACCGTTCGCTAATAACCCGTCTTCGGCCGCTATCGCTATCTTTTGAACCAAAGGCTCTACTTTCTGAAGGATCTCGTTGTTTCCCAATTCGATAGCGGCCTCATGCAGTAACCAAGATGCCTCTATATCATGACCGTAGGAGATGATACGGTATTTGCTTTCCCAATCCTCGTTGAAAAAGAGGTTTAAATGATAGGTACGGTGATCCAAAATCTTGTCGGTGAAAATCAGGATCAAGTTTCGGAGTTGTTTTTTGAGGTGCTCGTCTTTCCATACCCGGTACAAGTTGGTATAAGGTTCGAGGATATGCAGATGGGTATTCATTGTTTTTTTCTCATTCTCATCCTTGTCGCTGAGTCGCATATCCTCTATCAGTTTCCAGTCTTTCGTAAAGGCTTCCATATAACCGTTCTTTTCCGGGTCGAAACTATATTGTTCGATCGCCTTGAAGAGACGGATCGCATAATCCAACGCTTCTTTATCTCCGGTAGCCCGGTTGTACTCGCTTAATCCGTAGATAGCGAATCCTAAGGCGTAGATTTGCTTTTTGGTTTGCACCGGTTGACCGGTATAGTCTAATTCCCAGTAAATACCCTCGAATTCTTGGTCGTAGAATTTATCGATAAGGTAGCGTTTTGCACGGGTCGCCGTTTCCAGATATTCCGGCTTTCGTAATAAACGGTATGCGGCGGAGAATGTCCATAGGATACGGGCGTTCAAGATGGCGCCTTTAGGGGCATGTACGACTCGTTGGCCGTTTCCCGTGATTTGCCCATGGAAACCACCATACTCATTATCAATCATTCGGTTCATCCAAAAAGGGAGGATATTGTTCTCTAGCTCCCATTGAACCTCGTTTTGTAAATCTTCGGTGATTTTATTCATTTGTTTCTTTTCTTTTGGTTTCTAATGTAGCGGTGATTTCCTTCATCTTTGTCTCGCTAAGCGGATAGAAAGCGATAAATACAACAGACAGGATCGTACCTACGGCCGGTAAGAAACTGAGGAACATCTTGATTCCGCTAATCGTTTCCTCGCTTTGTACGGTATTGGCCTGAAATCCGAAGAAAGCGAGCAGCCAGCCTGTGATAGCCGTGCCGATCGCCCATCCGAATTTCTGGCTCATAGACGAGGAACTGAAGATCAATCCTGTGGCACGGTTCCCGGTTTTTAGTTCTGAGTAATCCGTGCAATCGGCGTACATGGACCAAAGTAAGGGGAAAATACTACCGGCGCAAATACTGATGAACACTTGGAACGTGAATATCAGGGCTAGATCCGTCTTGTCGAGCCAGAAAAAGAGGATGCTTAAGACCGAGGCGATCAGCATGGAGCCCATATAGGTTCTTTTCTTTCCGATCCGGTTGCTTAATGGGGCGGCCAAGATTACTCCGATAATGTTTGCCGCCTGTCCTACCGCCAGATATAATCCGCTTAAGACGAAGGAGACTCCGAAAAGAGATACATTGGCATAGGCTTCCTCAACGATAAAGTATTTGAAATAATATACGGTAGCCCCGTCGCGGATGGAATTGAAAACCAGAGCGGAGACACCTGCTCCCAATAGTATCCACCAAGGCTTGTTGCGCAATAGGTCTCTCAAGTCATCTTTTAACGAGCCTTGTTGCTCTTTAATCGGTTTTACCCGTTCTTTTGTCCATGCGAAACATCCATAAAAGAGAATGGCGCACAGGATAGCGATAACTACGACCGCTAGGGTCCATCCATGTTGTTGATCCGCCAATTCATCGCTATTTTCGCTAAAGAAGCGTACCATCGGCATGAATAGCAACAGAGCTATAAAGCTACCGATATAAGCGAATACCATTCGATACGTAGAAAGGGTATTGCGGTCTTGTGGCAACGGGCTCATTACTCCAAGCAGGGATGCGTAAGGCACGTTTATAGCGGAGTACACCATCATCATCAAGGAATAGGTGATATAGGCATAGATCAAATTACCTGTTTGTCCGAAAGAAGGAGTCGTGAAAGTGAGCACTCCGATAGCGGCGAACGGGATCGCCAGCCAAAGCAAATAAGGGCGAAATTTTCCCCAGCGTGTTTGCGTACGATCCGCCGCGACGCCGACAATCGGGTCAAAGACCGAGTCCCATATACGAGTTATCAAGAACATCGTACCTACGGCTGCTGCCGGTAATCCGAATACGTCCGTATAGAAAATCATCAAGTAAGCGCCAAACAGTTTCCAGAACATGGACGATGCCATGTCCCCGAAACCGTAGCCTATCTTCTCTGTTAGTTTAATCATATGAGTGGTTTTTGTAGGTTATTTCAGGAGTGGAAGATTTCGATCGATCAGCTTTTTCAGCGTCTCGACAGATGCGGTCGTAGTCAGCCCGTCGGCCGGAGTGTTCATGCAGTAATCTACCAATTTATCGATTGTGGATACAGCCACGTGCATACGGGTATCGGAGGATGCGTAGTAAATATATACGGTTCCATCCTCATCCGCGATCCATCCGTTAGAGAATAAAACGTTGGATACATCGCCGATCCGTTCCTCATTTTCCGGAGCCATGAAATAGCCGGCGGGTGTGGCGATAGGTCTCGTGGGATCTTCCAACGCGGTCATATACATATAAAGCACGTAACGTAATCCGGCGGCGCATCCCCGTACGCCATGGGCGAGATGTAACCAGCCTCTCGGTGTTTTGATCGGGTGGGGGCCTTCGCCATTTTTCACTTCCTTGATCGTATGGTAGTAACGTTGGTCGATGATGGTTTCTTCCTTGACTTCGGCGTGCGTGATATCATCAATCAAGGCCCATCCGATACCACCGCCACTTCCCGCGTCGATAAATCCGTCTTGGGGGCGGGTGTAAAGGGCATATTTACCATTTACGAATTCCGGGTGTAATACGACGTTACGTTGTTGGCTCTTGGTCTTTAAATCCGGGAGACGTTCCCAGTTTCTCAAGTCTTTTGTCCGGGCGATAGCTGCCGTGGCGGTTGCCGAGGATAGATCTCCGGGAGCTGCGTTCGGGTCATGGCGCTCGGCGCAAAAGATTCCGTAAACCCAGCCGTCTTCATGAGCGGTTAGGCGCATGTCGTAAATATTCGTGGCCGGGACAAGATCGTCCGGCATGGTTACCGGGTAATCCCAAAAACGGAAATTGTCTACTCCGTTCGGGCTTTCGGCTACGGCGAAGAAGGATTTACGGTCGCTTCCTTCTACACGTACCATTAATATATATTTACCATTCCATTTGATTGCGCCGGAGTTCATGGTTGCGTTCATGCCGATGCGTTCCATCAAGTAGGGGTTTGTCTTTTCATTTAAGTCATATCTCCAGAAGATCGGGGTATGTGCGGCTGTCAGTACAGGGTGTTGATAACGGGTGAAGATTCCGTTTCCGTCTTCTAAAGGGATATTTTTCCGGCTTAACAAGGTTTCGTGTTTAGCGAAGAGTTCGTTTACTTTTTCTTGAAATTGTTCCATGATGTTTTTGCTTTAAATGATATTATCAGATGGTGGGAGACGGGGCACGCCCCGTCTCTACAACTGGATATGACGTGATTTATCTGGTTATGTATGATGTTATTTATATAGGTTGATATCGGAGGCGAACAATGTTTTCGGATTTTCAAAGAACTTCTTGAAATCCTCGGCAGAGGCTTGTCCGGGATAAGGGCCAAAGAAGTGAGTGACTTTTTCACGGGCGTTTCTCCATACCAATACATAAGCGACCGGATATTTCTCCATGGCAGGCAGCAGGGTTCCCGTCCACCATGTGGAGTCTGGTATCCCTTCGTAGCCGGTCTCCGTGACCGCTATGATCTTATGGTTGGCTTTGCCTATGCTGTCTATTACTGAAAGACTGGTATCCATGCTTTTCAAGAAGAAATCCTTATCTTCCCGTTGGTAAGCGTCGAAGCCTAGGACGTCGATCAAGTCATGTCCGGGGTAACGTTCCAGATAAGACGCTTGATCCTGCGGCTCTGTACCTGTGGAATAAGCGTATACGATCTGGTCTGTTGCTCCGTGAGCGTTTAGATAATCGGCGGTCATTCGCCATAGCGCTTTGTATTCATCCGTGGTACATAAATTCTGTCCCCACCAGAACCAACTTCCGGTGTGTTCGTGCCAAGGACGGAATAGGACGGGAATCTTGGTGCCATCGCTTGTTTTCAAGGAAAGGATGAAATCATTCACTTTGCCTAGCCAACTTTGGAATTTCTCATAGTTCTCCCCTTCCGGAAGGATCGATTTCACGACAGCATGGTCTGATACGTCCCAAGCGTCCCCTCCGGTTTTAGGGTTACGGGGATGCCAACTTAAAGATACCAAGCCTCCCCGGTTATATTGGTTGATGATTTCCTTGCGTATTTTCTCGAAAGGTACTTTATCAAGGCTTTTATCTCCCCCGAGTTCGATCTCTCCAAGATCAAAGCTGATAACGGCCGGATAATCGCCGCATACTTTTCGCACGTCTGAGCCTCCTTCGTCAAATTCCCATCCGATCCCATAAACCGTATCATCGTGGTGTCCGAACATGATTCCTTTTTGTGGAATCGCACGTAGGTTCTCTATTAAACGTCCTCTCGGCGAAACCTGTTCGCTTGTCGGCTCTAGTCCTTTCTTCGACGGTGAACAGGCGATTAATGCCCCTAGGCATAACATGGTAATTAATTTCGTGTTCTTCATGATAACTGTCTTTCTTTATGAACGCAAATGTAAGAGGTATCGGGCAGACAATCTAGTATTATTTTATCGGATAGTGGTATTATTTTTATTTCTTAGCTTGTACCTGTATACGTTCTTTCGAGGTTATCTTCTTTTCAAATACCCTTGTGTCGATCTTGATAGGCTCGCTCGTGAAATCCGGGACATTATAGGAATAGACAGAGCGATCGTAATAGGTTTCCGGATCTTCCTGGGGAAGGAGAAAGGGCTTGCTTATCTTGCCATTCTCATCCATGCTTGCCAGATAAAGGCGGGTATAAAGGCCGTCACCCCGGCGGCTACTGAAGACAAACCAGCGGGAGTTGCTACTCCAGTTGTGAAAGCTTTCGGTGTCATCGCTATTTACTTCGGATAGCTTGCGGAGGTCTCCGCTTGTCAAGTCCAGTAACCATAGATCCGCCTCTTTATGCCAGATCGAAAAGTTTCCGTAATCGGATAAGGTGAACATAATATATTTGCCGTCATAGGAAGGACGGGGGAAAGATACGCTTTTCCCTAAAGCCTCAGCGTTCACCAACGTATCGATACGGCTCCCGAATGTACCGGTAGAGGGATCGAAATCGATACTACATAAATTATATCTTATCTCTTTATATTCTTCGGGAATCTTTTTAGCCTCGGCGGAACAAAAGTAAAGCGTACGACCATCCGGGGAGAATGCGGGGAAGGTCTCGAACCTGTCTTTCTTTTGCAAAGAATCGCAAAGAAGTAGATGATGATCTGCCGGATGGTAAACGACTACATCAGATTCCAAATCCAAGACTTCTACCCGCTCGTCCTTAACCGTATGGAACGATTGCCGGGTGTTGTTCGTGGAATACGCTATATATTCGCCTCCGGGATGCCAGTAGGGATAGACGCAAGCGGCGATTGTCTGATCTGTTTTCGTGTTGAGGTATTCATCCTTATTGCCGGTTCTCATAAAAGTGGCTCCATGCGTCCCTCGGATGTGAAGACTGAAATGGCTCGGGTCCGTACGATTGAAGGCATGGCAGTTTACGCACATACCTTTGATCAGCGTGTTTTCCACCAAAGGTCTTTCTTTATGAGACGATAGATCACGCTCATAAATACCCATACGGCTATAGACTTCATAACCGGGAGCGATCTTTCGGTATACTAGGCCGTAATCGATCGGGTGGGGGCTGATGTACATGGGGAAAGGTTTGTAAGTACTCCATTTACCCTTTTGCTTGATACTGACAGTAAAGAGTAAACTATCGCCTTGATTGGAGTTGAGCAGTTGCTTCCACTCTTTTTCCGGGAAATTGACATGCTTCGCGTTTATATGTACCTCTTTGCCTTGGTGCCCTTTTACGATAACATCTATCCGCTCATAGGAGGTATCCGTATAAGAGAAATTCATTGGAGCTATCGTGGCGGGAACTGTTACCCCGATATAATCCGGATAGATGGACGGGTATTTCTCTATTTGTTCGGGGGATACCACCGAATCCCCACAGGCGGTAAATAACGCTATACATATACTATATAATAAGATAAGCTTTCTCATGGCCGTTTATTTTCTGAATAATAAGTAATACCAAAATGTCTTCTCGTATTTCGGGCGAAGGATAGGCTCGGAGTCTTTCTGCGTCATATAGACACGGGCGAACTCGCTTACCCCTTCCAATACGTTGCGGGAGATGCTCCAAGGAAGGCCTTGGAAATTAGGATGCTGCTGTGTCCAAATGAAAATCAATGCCTCTTGATAAGAGATGGGTATGTGGTTATAGCCCAGATCTTTTCCCAGCGGATAATATTTCATGAAACGTTCCAGATCCTTCTTTTGCAAGACATAGGCTAACATATACTCGAAAGCCATCCGGTTACTTTTGTTATGTTGCAGCAATAAGCCTAGCATGACATCCATTTCCGTGTCGCTAAACAAGAAATCTTCCGTATATCGGGCTTTTCTCAACCATCCCCATTCGGGATGCTTCTCTATCTTTTCATCGTTATTTAGGTAGCTCATGGCATGGGTCGCCCATTTCTTATAGAACAAGGTATGCTGCAAAGCCCGCAGGTATTTGGCGGCGACAGCGTATTGTCCATTGATCAAGTTGGTCTCGGCCAGACGCATATAGGCACGTCCGCTTTTCTTATAGTCGGGGATAGCTTCCATCGCCTCGAACATATAGCGTTGTGAGGAGTTGATCATTCCCAGATGATAGAATATCTCGCTGGTTGGGAGCGGTGAGGTAAAATCTCTTTGGAAGGTCGGGATCAATCCTTCCGTTCCATTCTGGTAGAAATGGAACATGCGATCCCCTAATTGTCCGGTCTTGGCGAGAGCCAGATTTAAGCAGGTCACGGAGAAGGGGGAATTAGGCTCTTTGTTTTCTGCCGCCTTGATGATCTGGTTCCATTGTTTCATGCGGGTGAGGTAGTCGTATTTCATGGCCTCTTCCTTATCCGGATTGCTGGCGGCATAGATCCATGTGCCACCACCGATAAGGAGCAGGGTGGGGATAGCAGCCATCCAAACTTTAGTACCCTTTGCCGGTGGGGGTAGCAAGGCTAGTGCCCCGGGCATTATGGCTACGGTAGCGATTGTCAGTAACAGGGTGTTGGGAACGATCATGGGGAAACGATAATAATCGATGCCGGTCATGAGGCTAAGCAATGGATATTGCGTGAGGTTTTGTGCCAATAGGGGGCATAGGATTCCAAGCAAGATGTAGATAGGAATCCATATATAGGATTTGTTGGATACTATTGGTACGGATTTGATGCAATGCCCGATTGCTACTCCGATAACGAAGATGAAATAGGCCCCACCACCTACCACCCAGTAGAGCACCGGCATCATTAGGAGCGTATAGATAATTCGTCCCCATGAATGAGCGGTTTTTCGCTGGATGACTAGAGCGAAGAGGGCGAGAGTTATGGAGACGGGGAATGCCAGCAGGGCATTCTCATCACATAAAAATACCCAGAGCAGGATGGAAGGGAGAAAGCTGAGCGGATACCAAAAGTCGGAAGCCCCCATTTGTTTGGCCAGCCAGTTTATTTGCCGTTGGATAAGCACGAGAACGATCGCCAAGATCGTAGCCCCTGCCCAAGCGAAATAATAGAACTGCGTCAGGAACTCCGCTATATATTCAGCGATGCCTCCGGGATGGAGACATTTGTCGATTCCATATTCCGGCGTGAACAGGAATAACTGGAATTGCTCGTGGTAATGTAAATGATGAGGATAATAAAGCCCCCAAAACAGGCAAATCGCACAGCCGAATAATAAGGAGGCGATTCCTCTTATGTATCTATATTTACGTGTATTTTCCATGATTCTATTATTTAAAAGTCTCAGCTTCCTCGTCGTAGTAGATCTCTTGTACATCTTCAGCGTCGAAAGGAAGCTCGCTAGTGGATAATTCAGGTATATTATAAGATTTTAACGTGATATCGTAATGTTCCGGATCCTCTTGCGGGAGAACGAAAGGTTTATAGGCTTTTCCCGTACTATCCACGTAAGAGAAATAAGGCTTTCCGTATAGTCCGTCATCCCGCTTACCGGCAAAGACAAACCAATGGCTGTTAGAGGACCAGCTATGGTAGGTATCCGATTTATCGGAGTTGACGGCAGGTAAGGTATCTATCTTCCCGGTCTGGAGGTTCATCATATGCAGGTCTGTTTCTCGGTGCCAGATCGGGAAGGTTCCATAATCGGCTACCGTGAAAAGCAGGTATTTACCGTCGGGCGATATCTTGGGATGGCAGGCGGAGCCATTATGCTTCTGGGCATCCCATACGGTCTCGATCCGTTGGCCCCATTCCTTGGTATCTTTATGGAAAGATATGCGGCATAGGGAATATTTTAGGTTATGGATACTATCGGGCAACGGCTGGATGGGAGCGGAGCAATAATAGATCCAGTTCCCATCGGGCGAGAAAGTTGGGAAAGTCTCTAACTCATCCTTCCGGCTAGTCAATGGGGAGGTGATGAGTTGTTTCTTTCTGAAATCTGCGACCATTAGGTCGGAGGTCGTATCATAGACTTCCAACCGCTTACTTCCTAACGAATGAAAAGCAGGGATGATAATATTCGTGGAAAAAACGGCGAACTGCCCCGATGGATGGAAATCGCCATAGACAGCCCCATTCGGCAGACTGTCGTTGCTCAGTTTCAACTTCCTCAAATGTCCGTTACGGTTCAGCAGGGTGCCTCCTTGCTTTCCCCGTAAATGGAACATGGATAAACTTCCTTTCTTATTTCCGTAAATATGGCAGTTCATGCAAGAACCGTCGGTATCTTTGTTGTCGGCAATAACCCGTTCCTCGAAGGTATTGATCTCCCGCTCGCATAATTGGATCTTGTTCCATACCTCGTAGCCGGGTTCTATAAGTCGGTAGCTTATATAACTATCCAGTTTCTCCGGAACTACTTGCCAGTAGAAAGAGGGGTAACGAAACCATTTACCCTTGATACGGGCGACTACGGTTATTTGCAGGCGGTTGCCCACTTCCTGCTCTAAAAGGCTTTCCCATAGGTTTAAAGGGAAAATAGCTTTCTTTCCGAAAGATAATTGTATCTCTTTTGATTCCCCTTTCAAGGTTACTTGCATAGCGTCCGCATCGTTTCTCAATAAGAAGTTGAGAGGGGCGATATTCGTGGGAATCATGATATCCGTATAATCGGGATACATGGGGATTGGGTCTGTGGTATCCTCTATTTGCTTCGGGGTAGGGGCACATCCTGCCAGCAAGCAGATTATCCAGACGAGGTAATAGGTTATGTTCTCTTTCATGATTCTTGCTTCTTTCATGGCTTACTCTCCTTTCCGGGCTCTGTGGTCGCAAAATGATAATAGAACCAATAGGTCTTGCCGTATTTCTCTTTCAAACTCGTGTCCTTTGCCTCATAAAGCCGGGTATAATCGGCGAATTCTTTCGCTATCTCTACCGGGATTTGGTATTTTATAAGCTCTTCCGCACGGATATTACCTTGGCGGGCGAGATGGATCAGCAGGGCCTCGGCGAAAATGGGACTAGAGACCTTACCCGGTACATAATCTTCTACAAAAGAACGGAGATCTTTGGAGAGTAAATGATAGCAGAGTAAGTATTCGTAAGCACGGAGATTGCCGGCGTTCGAGGCGACTAAGTTCTGTAAGGAAGTCACGGCATCGTTACCGGAACGTAGTTGGTCTTGGGTCGGGATGTCTCTGCGTTTCTTCTCCAGCCACTCCTTTACTCGCGGGGTTTGCTGACCGGGTATTCTCTTTTCGGCCCAGCTTTTATGAAGGAGTGTCTTGTCTAATATACGTAGATATTTAAGAGCTGCTTCATCATCCCCATTGACCAGATTGATCTCAGCCAGCCGTTTGATCATACGGCTACCCGAATTGCGAGGAGAGAAGATCATACTTAGCATGGCGCAATGCTCGGCCATAGTCATATCTCCTAACGTGAACCATAACTCGTTGGCGAATAGGATAGAGAGAAAAGAAGCAGATGGGTTTACGGGAAGGATCAACCCATTCGTACCCGGTTGATTCCACGCTAGGAGGTTCCGGGAGAGAGACACGGGTGAGTTGATCTCGGATGGATGCGTGGCATTGTACAGGTTCCGGTAATAGGTCACCCAAAGGATTTGGCGGTCTGTCTCGAGATGTTTCCTCATCTTTTGTATATTTCCGAAATAATGTTCCACATCGAGGCTGAGTACATACTCCCGGTCGAGATCCGGCTTACTCCACCAAGTGGTAGCGGGATATTGGGTCGCTGGAAGAAGTAATATACCTGCCGCAAGCAGGGCACTTAGCTTTTGATGGTGCGCTATGATTCCGGCGGCCAGCATAAGGGCCAGACAGAGCCATGCCCCGTACCCGAAGCACCAATAGCAAAGAAGCATGGCGGGAATGCAGGTAAGAAGACGTTGCCCCTCAGTTTGGCTCCGGCTATATAACAGGAAAACACCTTCTGCTCCGATCAAGGAGAGAGTCGCGGATAACGGATAGGCGAGTCCGCAAGACCTTCCGGCCTCCCATAATACAAGTAGTATCATAAGAGGAAGGGCGTATCTCTTGCTGACGAATTGCCGGAATGTCCGATAGGTAAGCAGGGCAAATAAAGTTAAGACAACGCTTAGGATGAACGGGCCTCCCCCGATATAATAAAAGAATTGCGTAAGGAAATCGCCGGTGAGACAAGCCAGCCACGCTTCCTCCTGAAAATATCCACGGAGAAACTCGCCGCTGTACAAGAACAGCATCATTTGCTCTTTGTGGAACAAATGATAGGGGTACATCCAGAAGAAGAAAGCGAAGATCGCTATCGCCAGTACCGCTAGCGTGATCGACAGATCCTGTTTAATGATTCGCTTCATCCAGTTCCTTTCGTAGCTCTTCGGTCAAGGAGGTTTTTATCATCTTATAGAGGAATTTCCCGACCGTTTGGTTGATATGTTCTTTCATGAACGCATAATTAAAAGCTTGCGTCTCTACTCTCAAGGAATCCCATGTCTGCTTGATGCGGATGGAATCTTCCGGCGAGCAAGTCTTAAGCGCTGTCCATAGGGCATAGGATTCGCTATCGGTCTTTTGTTTCCAGTCTTTCCAATGCTGCAAGGCGTCGTTTTGCGGTGTACCGGAGGCCGAGCTGATGGAGTCTATCCGTACCGAGGTCACACCCGGTTCCGTTACGACCAGTAACTCTTGAAACTTGAGACGCAAGAGGATACGCATACGGAGGACTTTCATCTCTTCTCCCGTTCCTTGGAAAGTAAACCGTGCGTTCTCTATTCTCGTAGAATCGATATTTTCGATCGAGGCGTTTTCCATGGGTGCCAGATAAATCCATTCCCCATCCTGCTGCGCGGTGGGTAGGGTGCCTTTTATGATGTATTTGGAATCGTTAGATTGACAGGCAAATAGGCACAACAAAGTGAATATTCCTATAAATAGATATTTCATCGATCGTGTTCATTAGTAATTAGAGACTCAAAGTTTAGACTGCGTAAAGTTAGTGTTTTTTCGGAAAAGGGAATGATGTTTTTTTGACAAAGAGTGATACTTAATTTACGTCGCTGTTGGGGAGGAATGAAAAAAGGAGAACGCTGATTAAGACATCCTCCCTTTTTATGAAATAAAGAACAATTAAGCGTTTAGGACTTTCTTGAAGCGATGGATAAATTCCTTGGCCTCATCCATCGTCAAACAAAGCGGAGGAAGCAGACGGATCGTATTCGTTCCGGCTACGCCCGTGAACACTTTCTCCTCAAAGAGAAGTTTGCTACGCACTTCCTTGATAGATTCCTCGAACTCGATACCGATCATCAAACCACGGCCCCGAATTTCCTTGATACCCGGAAGTTTATGAAGCTCTTCCAATAAATAGGCACCCACTTTCGCCGCGTTATCAATCAAATGCTCGTCTTCCATAATATCGAGAACGGCGATAGCGGCCGCGCAAGCCAAATGGTTACCGCCGAAAGTAGTGCCGAGCATACCATAAACCGGCTTGAATTTCGGGCTGATCAATAACCCACCCATCGGGAAGCCATTGGCGATACCTTTCGCTACCGAGATCAAATCCGGCTTGATACCGGCATATTGATGCGCGAAGAATTTACCGCTTCTTCCATATCCGGATTGAATCTCATCCAAGATCAGACAGGCATCATAAGTCGTACACAGGTTGCGTAACTCACGCATAAAATCATCCGTTGGCAATTGGATGCCACCTACACCTTGGATACCTTCGATGATCACGGACGATACATCCCCCTTCTTCAACTCTTCCTCTACGGCGGAAGCGTCGTTCAATGGAAGATAAGTAACCGCTAGATCCTCATTTACCGGAGCGATGATCTTCGGGTTATCCGTGACACGGACGGCGGCGGAGGTACGCCCATGAAAGGCGTGCTTGAATGCGATCACCCGCTTCTTCCCGTTATGAAAAGAGGCGAGCTTTAACGCGTTCTCGTTCGCCTCCGCTCCGGAGTTGATCAAGAACAACGAATAATCATCGTAGCCGGAAGCCTTCCCTAGCTTATCCGCTAATTTTTGTTGCAAGCTATTGATAACCGAGTTCGAGTAAAAGCCTAATTTATTTACCTGCTCGGTAATCGCCTTTACGTAAGTAGGGTGGCTGTGCCCCACCGAGATCACGGCATGGCCGCCATATAAGTCGAGGTACTCGTTTCCCTCGCTATCCCATACATGACATCCCTTGCCTTGTACGATCTCTATATTAAATAATGGATATACGTCGAATAAATTCATCTTTATAGTATTTTTTAAAACGCGGAGGGTTTTAAGTGTAAGCCAACCGTCTCCTCCAATCCGAACAATAGATTCATGTTGTGGACCGCTTGGCCGCTAGCGCCCTTCAATAAGTTATCGATCATAGAGATGATAAGAAGCTTATCATCTATTTTCTGTAAGTGGATCAAGCATTTATTCGTATTTACCACTTGTTTCAAATCCGGGTTCTTATCAGTGATAAACGTGAAGCTGTGATCATCATAGTATTCCTCATAAATACGTCGGATCTCCACCAAGTCGATCTTGCAATCGATGTATGTCGTGGCGAATATACCACGGGAGAAATTACCGCGTACGGGGATGAAGTTGATCCGGCTTGAATAGCTCTTCTGCAACTGGCTCAAGCTTTGGTTGATCTCGGCCAAGTGCTGATGCGTAAAAGGCTTATAGATCGATATGTTGTCGTTGCGCCAGCTAAAGTGAGAGGTGGAAGAAGGCTTCACGCCCGCTCCCGTCGATCCCGTGATGGCATTGACATGCAAGTCGGAATTCAGCATCAAGTGCTTCGCCAACGGCAATACGCCTAATTGGATGCAAGTAGCGAAACAACCTGGGTTCGCTATATGCCGGGCGTTGCAAATCCGGCGGCGGTTCAATTCCGGCAGGCCGTACACGAAATCGTGCTCCGGGCCTTCGATCCGGTAGTCCATGCTCAGGTCGATAATCTTCACGTTCTCGGGAACCGTGTGGCTCTCCATGAACTTTTTCGTATCGCCATGAGCGGTACAGAAGAACAGAAGGTCGATGCTATCTAACGGCAACTCGCTGGTGAACACCAAATCCGTCTCGCCATAAAGACCGCCATGCACGTCCGTGATCTTGTTACCGGCGTTACTGCTACTGTTTATAAATGTAAGCTCGGCATCAGGGTGGTTTAGGAGCAGGCGGATCAATTCACCCGCCGTGTAACCCGCTCCGCCTATAATTCCGCATTTAATCATATCTCTTCGTCTTTATGGTTCGTATAATAAACACGCAACGGAGTGGAAAGAACCTTGATGAAGCCTTTAGCGTCCTCGGCGGTCCAGCCTTTCTGCATCTCTCCGTACTCACCGAATTTCGTCTTCACCAAGTCATCCTCAGATTCTACGCCAACGGTAGAGAAGGACAACGGACGAAGCTCCAGAATAGCCGTACCGTTCACGTTACGCTGAGACTCTTGCAACATCGCCTCGATATCGCGCATCACCGGTTCCAGATATTGGCTCTCGTGCAAGAACATGCCGTACCAGTTCGCTACCTGATCCTTCCAGTATTGTTGCCATTTGCTCAACGTATATTTCTCTAGGAAGCGGTGCGCCCCGATAATCAACATAGGAGCGGCAGCTTCGAAACCGACCCGTCCCTTGATGCCGATGATCGTATCGCCCACGTGCATATCACGGCCGATACCGTAAGCCGCCCCGATCTCCTCGATCTTCTGGATAGCGGCGATCTTATCCTCGAACACCTCACCATTCACGGCATGAACCTCACCGTTCTTGAACTCGATGCGCAATTGCTCGCTGCCGGTTTTCTCCACTTGTTTCAGATAAGCGCTCTCGGGTAATCCTTGCGCAGAATCAAGAATCTCGCCACCGCAGATAGAGGTTCCCCAAAGACCTACGTTATAGGAATATTTCAACTTCGTGAAATCGGCCTCGAAACCGTGTTCCTTCAAGTAGTTGATCTCTTCCTCGCGGCTCAAGGCCATATCGCGGGTCAACGTGATAATCTCCACGTTCGGAGCCAATACCAAGAAAGTCATATCGAACCGGATCTGGTCGTTACCGGCTCCGGTAGAACCATGGGCGATAGCGTCGGCGCCAATCTCGTTCGCGTAGCGGGCGATCGCCAAGGCTTGGAAGATACGCTCGGAGCTTACGGAGATCGGATACGTACCATTACGCAACACGTTTCCGAAAATCATGTACTTCAAGCTCTTCTCGTAATACTCTTTCGTAACGTCGATCGTCACGTATTTCGTGGCGCCTAGCTTATAGGCGTTCTCCTCGTTTTGTTTCAATTGTTCCTCGCTGAAACCACCTGTGTTAGCGCAAGCGGCGTATACCTCGTATCCTTTTTCTTTAGCCAGATACATGACCGTGAATGAGGTATCCAAACCTCCGCTGAACGCTACTACTACTTTCTTCTTCATCGTTTCTCTATTTTATGTTGTTTTTCTATCGTATTAATTTAGTCCTTTTTAGTCTGATTACGTGCCTCCCGCTCTCGTTGCGCACGATGCGGATCGGCCGGGTCGAACAGCATGGCCGTGCAGATGCAATACTTACGTTCGGTGCGTTCCAAGATATCGTGGTTCACGCAACCGTTGCAACCTCGCCAGAAAGCCTCATCGTCCGTCAAGTCGGAGAACGTAACCGGTACATATCCCAGCTCGGTATTCATCTTCATCACGGCAGCGCCGGAGGTAAGGCTGAATATCTTCGCTTTCGGCCAGCGCATGCGGGCAAGTTGGAAAGTCATGTCTTTGATGCGTTTTGCGATACCCAAGCCCCGGAAATTCGGATGTACGATCAAGCCGGAGGTAGTCACGTACTGCTTGTTTCCCCATGACTCGATATAACTAAACCCGGCGAACTCGTTTCCCGCCAAGGCGATCACCGCTTTGCCCTCTTTCATCTTCTGGGCCACATACTCGTGCGTACGTTTGGCGATACCCGTGCCCCGGACTTTAGCGGCAGACTCGATCGTATCTAGGATCGTATCCACATATACCTCGTGAGAGGCATCAGCGATCATAACATCAATTTCTATTTCTTGTTCCATTTTATTGTTTGTTCTTAGTTTTTTCCTTTTATATAAAATGTGATAAAGCGGCAATCACCTTCTCTTGGCTCACACCGTTGCGGGGGATTACCAAGATCGTATCGTCTCCGGCTATGGTGGCCAGTATCTCGCTGGGGGCATGGGAGTCTATGTCCGAGGCAATTCCCATGGCGTAACCCGGTCGTGTCTTCACCACCGCCAAGTTTCCGGAAAACTCGATATTCGGCTTTTTCTTGCCTTCAGGCTGTGCTTGTTTGCTTATACTCTCTTCGGGAAGGCGATATACATAATCTCCGTTTCCGTCGTGTACCTTGGCTACTTTCAGTTGCTTGATGTCGCGGGAAAGCGTAGCTTGCGTAACCGAGAATCCGCTATCTTCCAATTCTTTAAGCAGTTCTTCTTGGTTACTGATCACTTTCGTCTGTATAATACCGCAAATGGCATCCAATCGTTCCTTCTTTGTACTCATGTTGTATATTTATGCAAAACAGGCTGCAAATATAAAGAGTATTGTTGAATAAATATACAATCAAGGGCTTTTTTTTCTGATATAAGTAGGGGGTAAGGGATTTTCCTGCTTAGCCTAGGTTTAATCACTGTAAGTGTTAGGCATTTCATCTATTTATATTCATCTTCTATCAGCCGTTGGATGATCATGCAACAGCTGTTAGAAGATCATGTACCAATTGGTGGATGATCATGCAACGGATGGTAGATGATGGATGTTATTGAAAGAAAAGGCTAATACTCCCTATAGAAAGAACGAAAGGGGGTGGTCGTTTTGAACAAAATGGTAGTATCTTTGCGTTATTAAAAAGAGAGTATCAGGTTTAATTTCAAGTAAAAGGATATGAGAAAAATAGCAAGTTTATTCGTGGCCTTGCTTTTATTGGCAGGCTGTTCCAGCGTACCGTTGACAGGACGTAAGCAAGTGCTGTTGGTTTCGGACCAAGAGGTGTTATCGTCCAGCCTTACCCAGTATAACGATTATATAAAGACGGCGAAGAAGTCGACGAACGCGAACAAGAGCGCTATGGTAACCCGGGTCGGCAAGAGGATAGCCGCCGCTACGGAGGACTATTTGCGGGCGAACGGGATGGCGGATGAGGTAAAAAACTTCTCTTGGGAGTTTAATTTGGTGAATGATCCGCAGGTGAACGCCTTCTGTATGCCGGGAGGCAAGATCGTGGTGTACGAGGGATTGCTGCCTTTGGTTTCCTCGGACGATGAATTGGCGGTGGTCATCGGACATGAGGTCGCCCATGCCGTAGCTAAACACAGCAATGAGCGTATGAGCCAGCAACTAATGGCCCAATATGGGGCGGCTATTTTAGGTGCGGCCGTAAGCAATAAGAGCGCGGCGGTACAGCAAGCGGCCAATACGGTATATGGTGTGGGAGCGCAGTATGGCGTAATGCTTCCTTTCTCCCGTAAGCACGAGTCGGAAGCGGATTATATGGGATTGGTATTCATGACTATGGCGGGATACAATCCGGACGTGGCAGTCAACTTCTGGCAAAAGATGTCCGCCGGAAAGAGTGGCTCTACGCCGGAATTTATGAGTACGCACCCCAGTGATGCCACTCGTATAGCGGAAATCCAAAAAGTCCTACCCGCAATCAAAACCAAATACAAAAAGTAGTTGACAGTTGACAAGTGACAGCTATTTTACCACTTGTCTCAATTTTCAATTAAACAAGATTCCCATCTTGTTCATTAAGAAACAAGCATTCATATTCTGGGCTATCCCTTCTCTTAGTTGATAAGAGAAGGATAGCTCCTCGTCTTTTATATCCGCTTCGAAGCGGTAATTCTTTATTTGTTCCGGGAACTCTTCCTCCAAAGTACCCAACACTAAATCGTGGGTGGCGATGATGCCGCAAGCCTTATAAGCGACCAGCTGTTTCATAAGGGCAAGAGAGCCTTTCTGCTTGTCGATAGAATTTGTTCCCTTCAAGATCTCGTCCAAGATGATAAATAGCTTCTCCCCGTTTTGCAGCCTGTCGATAATCATTTTCAGCCGTTTCAACTCCGCGAAGAAATAAGACTCGTTGCTAGCCAAGGAATCCGAGGTACGCAAGCTGGTAACCATGTGGGCGGGATAAACCGTCAAGGAGGCGGCACAGACCGGAGCGCCTACGCAAGCCAATAAGTAATTGACACCGATCGTCCGGAGGTATGTACTTTTTCCGGCCATATTCGCTCCAGTGATAATCAGGAACCAAGGACTTTTGCGGATATCGATATCGTTCTTTACGCAGACATCCCGGTTCAAAAGAGGATGTCCCAAAGCCTTGCCTTCCATTTGGAAATAAGTGTCGGCAATCTCCGGATAGATGTATTCCGGATGGTTGAAAGCGAAACCACCCAACGAGTTCAGCGCGTCGAAACGAGCCAGCGCATCGAACCAAAGCGGAAGTTTATCGGAGTAAGTCTGAATCCAGCGTTCCAAAAGGATGGCATGGCGTGTATCCCGCAAGTAGAAGAGATTGAAAATGATACCCGCCAAACTGAATCGTTGGTCTAATCCTCCGATATACGACGACAAGCGTTTGATAGCATGCGAGGCCAATTCCTTCTCATTCGCTAATTGCCCGCTGATCTCTTTCAGCTCTTCCGACTGGAAATTATCTTCTTCCACACATTGCATCAGCTTTGAGTACCGATTGAAAATAGACTCCATCTTATTGACGGTCGCGTAAAGCGCATTGATTTCCTTGGCTCGTCCGTAAGCGATCACTAACGTGATTAAGAAATAAATATTCAATAAACTCCCGCTGATCCAATCCAGCGAGTAAGCGATACCCAATACGATCCACAACACTGGGACCGCCCAGATCAATAGTTTCCACGGTAGGCTATCAACGAATTTATGCTTACGCTGAGTGAGTCGGTCCATAAAGTTGATATCGTTGTCTCTCGTATCTTGCGTGTCCTGCCGGATGATTCCCGTCACATAGAAATGCTGCCGTAAGGCGGATAAAGCCGCTAATTCCTTGACAGCCTCTTGCCGTTTGACGATCTCCTTCTTATCTGTCAAGGGATTCGAGAGCCAACCGGCCAGTCGTTCCCGCCCGAACCCGGTTACGGTACGATTGAGCGATTGAAACAAGGAGCGGTCTCCAAACACATCCAGATCCAAGCAGAAAGAGTGCTCGCCCGAGATCTTATCGGCCGCCCCGTCGAACGCGCTGAAATCATAGTCTAGTCCTTTTAGCTCATCCTCGTTCAGTTTGATCAAGGTCTCGGCGTATACTTTTCGTGCGTACATTTTATTATGGTACCACATCAGGAGCGCGAACGGGATGATATAAGCGAAGGTGATCCCCGTCAGCCATTGCCAACTCTCATCCCTGAATATCCATAAGGAGAGGATCGCTCCCACCACTAAAGCCAACCGGATACTCCCCATCAAATGGATCTTCTTTTTCAAATTACCCAAGCGCCGTGTATAAGCGTCGATATTTTCTTTGTAATAACTATAGACTTCTTCCATAGGCGCGAATATAGGAAAAATGAACTAACCTCTTGAATTTTGGTTTATATATTATATTCATAGGTGAAATGACCATTATTCATGTAATTTGGGCGATAAAGCCAACTGCCGTTTCCCCTATATTCGCGGACACATTTATAATTTAAGATCATTTATGAAAAAAACGATTATATCCTTTCTCTTCCTTCTTGTTTGCGGTATGGCACATTCGCAAGTTTTAGCGAAAGGGCCGGAAGAGAGTTATAATGCGGATAGTATTCGTGCGATTTTGGATAAGTCACCTTATTTTACCTTATTCAAGGACAATTATTTTATTGGCGGTATCCCTATCGGCAACAAGCCTACGGCGAGAAACTCCGACGTTAAATTCCAGTTGAGCATCGCCCAGCGTCTTACGAAAAGTAAACTCCCCTTCGATACCTATCTTTTCTTGCAATACACGCAAAAGGCTTTTTGGAATGTCTTTCAAGAGTCCTTGCCGATGCGCGACTTGAATTTTAATCCGGGTATCGGTTTGGGGCACCTTATCGTGCATAAGAATAAATATATCGGGAAAGGCTATTTGATGGTCGAGCACGAGTCGAACGGTAAAGATAGCATCTTCTCCCGAAGTTGGAACAAGATCACCCTAGCGGCGGCTGTCCTGTTGAATAAGAACTGGGAAGTTCAATTCAAGGGCTGGATACCGATCGTGGACGGCAAGGAAAATAAAGACATCCTTAAATATAATGGTATATTCCAAGTAGCCGCTAATTACCGGACAGACAACAGGCGCTTTAACTGCGGGGTTATCTTGACCAAACGAAAGACTTGGTTCAGCTTTAACACTCAGATCGAGTTGAGCTATAAGTTTAATAATAACGAGAACCAATATTTCTTCCTGCAATATTATAATGGTTACGGTGAGAACCTTTTGGAATACAATCAATACAAAAGCATGCTGCGGATCGGTTTCGTGATCAAGCCGCAAGATTTCAGTATTTACTAAAAAATATCCTTCTTGATAGATCTCATTGATCGGGCGATAGATGTAATATATGATACATTTCGTTTCTTTAGGAAACAATACATTTACAGACTTTGTTTTCTAATATATTGAACGTTTCCCGGATAATTAAAGAGATACGCCATGAAGGAAAAAATTGAACAATTAAAAGCTCTCAACCACAAAGCTGAGTTAGGGGGCGGAGAAGACCGCATTGCGAAGCAACATGCGGCAGGTAAACTAACCGCTAGAGAAAGAATCGAACTACTATTGGAAAAAGGTAGTTTCGTGGAAATCGACAAGTTCGTGACACATACGTGCCATGAGTTCGGTTTAGAAAAACAGCGTCCATTAGGGGATGGCGTGGTCACCGGTTACGGAATGATCGGGCAACGCACGGTATTTGTTTTCGCTCAGGACTTCACGGTATTCGGTGGAGCCTTGTCCGAGACGTATGCCCGTAAGATCTGTAAGATCATGGACATGGCAACGGAACTAGGCGCTCCGGTGATCGGGTTGAACGATTCGGGAGGCGCACGTATTCAAGAAGGAGTTCGTTCCTTGGCGGGATACGCCGAGATATTCCTCCGGAACTCGTTGGCTTCGGGCGTGATCCCGCAGATTAGCGCCATTATGGGCCCGTGTGCGGGTGGAGCGGTTTACTCGCCGGCGTTGACGGACTTTATCTTTATGGTAAAACAAACGAGCTATATGTTTATCACCGGCCCGGAGGTCGTGAAAAGCGTGACGCAAGAAGAGGTTACGATGGAGAATCTGGGAGGCTCGGAAGTGCATAGCACCCGTTCCGGAGTGGCTCATTGCACGGCGGATAACGATATGGATTGTATCTTGAAGATACGTGAGTTGATGTCGTTCTTGCCGAATAATAATATGGAAGAGCCGCCATTCGTTCCTACTACCGATAGCCCGAACCGCATCGATCCGCAATTGGATCTGCTGGTTCCTACCAATCCCAACCAGCCGTACGACATGAAGGAACTGATCCTTTCCGTGGCTGATGATCAAAACTTCTTCGAGATACAAGAGGAATATGCCAAGAACATCATTATCGGTTATATCCGTTTGAATGGAAAGACGATCGGTGTCGTGGCGAATCAACCTGCCGCATTGGCCGGTACGCTGGATATCAATGCGTCCGTAAAGGCGGCCCGTTTCGTCCGTTTCTGCGACGCGTTTAATATACCGTTGTTGACGCTGGTGGATGTACCGGGTTTCTTGCCGGGCGTGAACCAAGAGTACGAGGGGATTATCCGTCATGGCGCTAAGTTATTGTACGCATATTGCGAGGCTACCGTGCCGAAAGTGACCGTCATTACCCGAAAAGCTTACGGCGGCGCTTACGACGTGATGAGCTCCAAGCATATCCGGGGCGATATCAACTTCGCTTATCCAACCGCCGAGATCGCTGTCATGGGACCGGATGGTGCCGTGAATATCTTGTTCCGTAAGGATTTGAAGACCGCGGAAGATCCCGAAGGCAAACGGAAGGAATTGCAAGCCGATTACCGGGAGAAGTTCGCTAACCCGTACCGGGCCGCTGAGTTAGGCTATGTAGACGAGATCATCGAGCCGTCTATCACACGCAGCCGCTTGATCCGTAGTTTTGAGTTGCTGGCCAACAAACGGCAATCCAATCCTCCGAAGAAGCATTCCAATATTCCTCTTTAAAAACGAATCCTTATGATAAAGAAAGTATTAGTAGCCAATCGTGGCGAGATAGCGATGCGGATATTCCGCACCTGCCGGGTGATGAACATCCCGACCGTAGCGATCTATACGCATGTGGATCGCGGAGCATTACATGTACGTTATGCGGAGGAAGCTTACTGCATCTCGGAAGATGAAGCGGATACCTCTTACTTGAAGCCGGACTTGATCCTTGAGATCGCCAAGAAGACAGGAGCCGCCATTCATCCGGGTTACGGCTTTTTGTCGGAGAATGCCGACTTCGCTCGTCGTTGCGAGGAGGAGGGCGTGATCTTTATCGGCCCGAGCGCCGACGTGATCGCGAAGATGGGTATCAAGACCGAGGCCCGTAAGATCATGAAAGAAGCCGGTGTGCCGGTTGTACCCGGAACGGAAAAACCGGTGACGGACATAGAGGATGCCAAGAAGGTAGCCGCCGAGGTGGGTTATCCGATTATGCTAAAGGCGCTTGCCGGAGGCGGTGGAAAGGGTATGCGCTTGGTGCATGGCGAGGATGAGATGGAAGCGGCTTTCCGTATGTCTCGTTCCGAGGCTGCCAACTCGTTCGGGAACGACGCCATCTATATCGAGAAGTATATCGAGAACCCCCATCACATCGAGGTGCAGGTACTCGGGGATAAATATGGGAACGTGATCCATCTGTATGAGCGTGAGTGCTCTATCCAGCGCCGTAACCAGAAAGTGATCGAGGAAGCGCCCTCTCCATTCGTGAAGGAGGCCGCTCGCCAGAAGATGTTGGCCGTAGCGGTGGAGGCTTGCAAGAAAATCGGTTACTACAGTGCCGGGACGTTGGAGTTCATGATGGATAAGGACCAGAACTTCTATTTCCTCGAGATGAATACCCGCCTTCAAGTGGAGCATCTGGTGACGGAGGAGACAACGGGCGTGGACTTGGTTCGCGATATGATCTTGGTGGCCGCAGGAAATCGTCTGCCTTATAAGCAGGAAGATGTGGCTTGCCGGGGGCATGCCTTGGAATGCCGTATCTATGCGGAGGACCCGGAAAATAACTTTATGCCCTCTCCGGGCGTGATCAAGGTGCGTGAGGCTCCCGAGGGACGTAACGTACGTCTGGATAGCGCCGCTTACGCCGGTTTCGAGGTGTCCTTGCATTACGATCCGATGATCGCCAAGCTTTGCACATGGGGCCGGACCCGTGAGTCCGCCATCTCGAATATGATACGTGCCTTGCGGGAATACAAGATCTTGGGAATCAAGACAACGATTCCGTTCCACCTGCGTGTGTTGCATAATGCGACCTTCTTGAAGGGGAATTACGATACGACCTTTATCGACACCAAGTTCGATAAGGAAGACTTGAAGCGTCGCCAGAATAGCGACCCGACCGTCGCCGTGATCGCCGCCGCCTTGAAGCATTACGAGGAGGAGAAAGAGGCGGCCGCCCGTGCGACGACCGTTCCGCTGGTAGGGGAGTCCCTGTGGAAGCACTACGGGAAGTTACAAATGTTGGCCAATAACTTTTAATGAGAGGAGGAATGATTATGTCAAAGGCTTTAGCGACTTATTTTGCCACGGTTAACGATATTCCCGACACAGAGTTCAAGGTAGAGATTCTGGAAGACGGGCCTATCAAGAAAGTATCCGTAAACGGTACCGTTTATGATGTAGATTACAATCTGGGCGGAGATACGATCCACTCGATCATCATGAACCATAAATCTCATGGCGTACAAATATCCAGTGTTGGAGATTCCACCTATGAGGTAAAGAATAAAGGTGATTATTTCCAAGTACAGGTGATTGACGAGTTGAAGAAATTACGCCTGTCGAGAACCAGTTCCAAGACGGTCGGCCGTCAGGTCATACAGGCCCAGATGCCGGGCGTGATCCAGAAGGTATATGTCAAGGTAGGCGATGAGGTCAAGGCGGGAGACCCGCTTTGCGTATTGGTTGCCATGAAGATGGAGAACGAGATCCGTACGCCGATCGATGGAGTGGTGAAAGAGGTGTATATCAATGAGACGGACAAGGTCTCCGTGGGTGATAAGATGTTGGTTGTAGAGTGAATTGTCTCGGGGTTATAGTTTTCCCTCGAGAGAATAGGAAAGGAATCGGAGTAGTCCGGTTCCTTTCGCATGTTTGGTAAAATTATCTTAAAAAACATTCTGTTTTTCTATCGTGTTACAGAGTTATTATTTCTACATTTGTAGCGTTTAAACCTAAATCATGAAGTTATGTTGACAGCAATGGTCATTGTGTTCCTTGTCGGTTATTTGATGATCGCATTGGAACATCCTCTAAAGATAAACAAGGCGGGAACGGCTTTGCTTATCGGTACGGTCTTATGGGTTATGTACACGTACGCAGCCCCGTTTTTCATCCCGAGGGCCTCGGCAGAGGAATTCAGCTTGTTCTTGGAATCGTTCCCCTCTTTGGGTTCTTTAACGTTTAAGGAACAATGTACCCGGTTCGTCGTGGAGCATCAGGTTCTGGATAGTATCGGAGAGATCGCCGAGACGCTTATATTCCTGATCGGGGCGATGATAACCGTGGAGCTGATCGATGCCCATGGCGGTTTCATGTTTATCACGAATCATATTACCACGAAGAAAAAGAAGAAACTGCTGGTGTTGATTGCCGTGATCACGTTCTTTATGTCGGCCGTGTTGGACAACCTTACGACCTCGATCGTCATGATCATGTTGATCCGTAAGTTGCTCGGGAATTATAAAGAGCGGTGGGTGTTCGGCAGTATCATTATTATAGCGGCGAATAGCGGTGGCGCTTGGTCACCGATCGGCGACGTGACTACGATCATGCTTTGGGTAAGGGGAAATATCTCCACCTCATCCACGATCCCCCATTTGATCCTGCCGAGTATCGTATCGGCGTTGATCCCGGTCTTGATCGCCATGCGTTTCTTGCATGGCAACGTGACGCCCCCTAATGCGTTCTCGCAAATGGAGGCGGACAATGAGTTGCTGAAGAAATTGAAGGATAAGGAGAAGTTATCGATCTTGATCATCGGTGTGTTGTGTTTATTGTTCGTGCCTGTATTCAAGACGGTTACTCATCTTCCCCCGTTTATGGGTATCTTGATGGGAGTGGGTATTCTTTGGTTTTATACGGAGATGCTATACGCTCGTAAACCGATCGACGAGGACTTGAAATTGCGTTTGTCCAAGGTGGTTCACCGTATAGACGGGGCGACCTTGTTATTCTTCCTCGGAATCCTTTTGGCGGTGGATGCCTTGCGTTGCAGCGGCGTATTGTCGGATTTCGCTTTCTGGCTGGACGATACGGTAGGCAATGTGTATGCGGTGAACCTGATTATCGGCGCCTTATCGTCTATCGTGGATAATGTTCCGTTGGTAGCGGGGGCTATCGGTATGTACCCGGTGGCTACGGACGCTATGGTGGCTGCGGCGACTGATCCGGCTTATCTGGCGAACTTCATGCAAGACGGCGTGTTCTGGCAGTTCTTGGCTTATTGCGCAGGAGTAGGTGGAAGTATGTTGATCATCGGTTCCGCCGCCGGAGTCGTCGTGATGGGCTTGGAACGGATCAATTTTATTTGGTACTTGAAGAATATCTCTCTGTTGGCCTTGGCGGGATATTTGTCCGGCGCGGTGGTATATATTCTCCAGAACTTAATATTCTAAATAAGTATATGATATTAATTGCGGATAGCGGATCTACGAAGACGGAGTGGTGCCTGGCGGATCAAGGCAGACCGGTCCGTACGGTCGTGACAGCGGGTACCAATCCTTATTTCCAGACACGGGAGGAGATTGCCGGAGAAATCCGGGGTGCCTTATTGCCTGCGTTGAGGGGTGAGCGGATCGATGCCATTTACTTCTATGGCGCCGGTTGCGCCTTCCCGGAGAAGAACCGGATCGTGGAAGAGGCGATTACGCCTTATATCCCGGCTCCCATAGAGGTGTATAGTGACTTGATGGCGGCTGCTCGTGCCTTATGCGGGAGCCGTCCGGGAATCGCCTGTATATTGGGGACGGGATCGAATTCTTGTCTGTATGACGGGACGGAGATAACGGAGCATATCTCTCCCTTGGGATTCATTCTGGGGGATGAGGGTAGTGGCGCCGTGCTCGGGAAGTTATTGGTAGGGGATTGCTTGAAGCGTCAGTTGCCGGCGCCTTTGGTTCAGAAGTTTATGGATCAATATGAGTTGACGCCCGCCTTATTGTTGGAGCGGGTATATAAACAACCTTTCCCGAATCGTTTCTTGGCTACCTTATCCCGTTTCTTGTTGGAGAATATCACCGAGCAACCGATTTATAATTTGGTCTATACGAGTTTCCGTAGCTTTTTCCTCCGTAACGTGGCGTTATATCCGGGAGCTGATACGTACCCGATTCATTTCGTAGGCTCTATCGCCTATTATTATCAGGAGGTATTGAAAGCTGCGGCCTTATCCTTAGACTTGAAGGTCGGTACGGTCGTACAGGCTCCCATGAACGGATTGATCCGGTATCATTTTACGAACGAAGAAAAAAATGAATGAGTTATGGCATTTCAAAAGATAACCGAGTCGGAATCGTTGTACGATAATCTGGATCAGATGTCTGTCCGGGAGTTGCTGGAAGGCATCAATAACGAGGACCGGAAAGTGGCGATCGCCGTTGGCCGGGAGATCCCGAAGATCGAGAAACTGGTAACCCGTATCGTAGAGCGGATGCGGAGAGGCGGTAGGCTCTTCTATATCGGGGCGGGTACGAGTGGTCGCTTGGGTGTCTTGGACGCCTCCGAGATCCCTCCCACGTACGGTATGCCGAATACCTTGGTGATCGGTTTGATCGCCGGCGGTGACCGGGCGCTCCGGAATCCAGTGGAGTCGGCGGAAGACGATCTGGATAAGGCTTGGGAGGAACTTCAACAATATCATATCAATACGAACGATACCTTGGTGGGGATAGCCGCCTCGGGTACGACTCCCTACGTGATTGGCGCCCTGCGTAAGGCACGCTCCGAGGGAATCCTGACGGCCTCTATCTCCTGCAACCCGGACTCCCCGATGGCGGCGGAGGCGGAGATCGCCATCGAGCCGGTAGTAGGTCCGGAGTTCGTCACCGGAAGTACGCGGATGAAGAGCGGTACGGCCCAGAAGATGGTGCTGAATATGATCACGACCTCCACGATGATCAAGCTTGGCCGGGTGAAGGGGAACCGGATGGTGAACATGCAACTGACCAACCAAAAATTGGTGGATCGTGGCACCCGTATGATCATGGAAGAGCTTCGTCTGGATTACGAGCAGAGCAAGAATCTCCTGCTCCTACATGGCTCCGTCCGGGAGGCGATCGATTCTTATCACCGTGAATGGCGGCTGAATCAATAAATAATTCCTATCTTTCGGGGTAAAACCTAAAAGATCGTTGATTATGATGTGGGATTTCATACTAAGACTTTTCGTGGCAGGTATTCTGGGCGCCGTTGTCGGGCTAGACCGTGAGTACCGTGCGAAGGAGGCGGGTTACCGGACTCACTTCCTTGTTTCGTTGGGTAGCGCGTTGATCATGGTTGTCTCCCAATATGGCTTCCAAGATGTCATCCTAGAGAATAGCGTAAGTCTCGATCCGAGCCGTGTGGCCGCCCAAGTGGTGAGTGGCATCGGTTTCATCGGGGCGGGTACGATCATCATCCAGAAACAATTCGTGCGGGGATTGACTACCGCCGCCGGTATCTGGGCGACCGCCGGTATCGGTCTGGCCGTCGGCTCAGGCATGTACGGGCTCGGTATCGCCGCCACTTTGTTGACGCTCGCCGGGCTGGAGCTGTTGAGCGTTATTTTTAAAAGCATTGGGATGCGAAGTTCCTTGGTGGTATTCTCTACCTCCGACAAGGAGGCGATCAACCGGATCGCCCGTGTTATCTACGAGAAAGGTTTCCTGCTGGTAAGCTATGACATGAAAAGACTGGGGCATCAGGAGAAGGACGAGTACGTCGTCAGCATCGTGTTGAAGGCCCGTAAAAACACGGAGGAAAGTCCACTGTTGCTATTGATGGAGCAATTTCCGGAGGTTACGGTGGAGAGAATTGAATAGTTATTCTGCATTGGCGGTAAGTTTTTGTATATTTGCGGCTCGAAACTATTTAATAATCGTACGATGAATTTTATTTCTAAGCTATTCAAGAAGAACGTATCTGAGGCGGAAGAGGCCGGCAAAGGTTCCGTGGAGGAGTTCGTATCTTTAATCCGTGTATATTATCAAGCCGTTATGGCCGTGAACTTGGGTATCACCAACTTGAACATGCTCGCCGATATGGCTTTGTTCAAACGCATGTTGAAGATACCGACCCAGAATAACAAATTGGGTGTCGCCGAGAAATCCCGTGTGCGCAAGGTGTTGATGGAGGATTACGGCCTAAGCGAGGCTTTCTTCAAGGAGATCGATAGCTCGGTGAAGAAGAACTGCAAGAACCAGAACGATATCAAGACGTATTTCTTCATGTTCCAAGGTTTCTGCAATGACTTGTTCAACTTGCTTGGCAATCTGATGCAGTGGAAGTTCCGCTTCTCTATGCTGGTGAAGAAGTTGCTGTATAATATGACGACGAAGACGGTTCACGATATCTTGACCAAGTCCGAGTGGAAGGATATCAGCGTGCAGAAGGCCGCATGGAGCGTGCGTAAGTATGCCGAGAAACTAGGCTACTCCGAGCAATGGATCACGGACTTCGTGTATAACGTCGTGCTTCTGGCGAAAGAGGACCAGAAGAAGGAACTCAAAAAGAACAAGGAAGCATGACCACCGAGCTGCATCCGCTAGGCTTCTTCCTCCCGGAGAATACGAGATTGCTGATGCTGGGAAGTTTCCCGCCTCCAAAAGCTCGTTGGAGCATGGATTTTTACTACCCGAATATCCAGAATGATATGTGGCGCATCCTTGGCTTGATTTTCTATGGGAACAAGGATGCGTTCCTGCAAGACAAGAAGGCGTTCAGCGAGGAGAAGGCGAAGGCTTTCTGCCGGGAGAAGGGGATCGGGATCGGTGATACCGCCATGGAGGTGATCCGCTTGAAAGCGAACGCCTCCGATAAGTTCCTTGAGGTGGTACGGCCGATCGATCCGGAAAAGGTCTTGTCCCAGATACCGGAATGCGTGGCGATCGTGGTAACCGGGCAGAAAGCGATGGATACCCTCCTCTCCGTATTGCCCGGCACGGAGGAGCCGAAAGTGGGCTCTTCCACGGAGTTCACTTGTATGGGGAGGCAGATGCGCCTGTTCCGCATGCCCTCATCCTCCCGTGCCTACCCGAGGCCGTTGGAGGAGAAGGCCGCTATTTACCGAGGGATGTTCGAGACTTTGGGGATGGTGTGATGAACCACTATTTACTTATTCAAAATGCCTTGCCCTTGCAGGGGACTGAATTATAGAAAAAACGTAATGCACAAATACTTTTTTGTATAACCTTTGTAGATTCAGATAAAAGTATTACCTTCGCAAGCAATATGACCTCCCACGCTTCCCGTAGAACAGCGCACCCGGGGAGGTCTTCGAGTTTTTATATGGTAACTTCTGATAAAATTGACCGATAAAATTGATTATACAAAGAAGCCGTTGACTATCGCCGAGCAAATTGCACGGCTAAAACAACGGGGGCTTATTTTCGATGATGAAAGCGAGGCAACCTTTTATCTTTTCAACATTAGCTACTATCGGCTTCGTGCTTACACTTATCCGTTCCAAGAGAACGGTGAAGATTGCGACCATAACTTTACCCGTAAAGATATTCACTTTGAGGACATCATTGCCCTTTATTGCTTCGATCGCAGACTGCGCTCACTCATTTTCAATGCAATTGAAAAGATTGAAGTGGCGGTACGCACAAAGGTTGTACAAGTTTATGCCGAAAGCACAGGCAATAGTCATTGGTACGATGATGAAAGTTTGTATCGCTTCGGCTATGACGACTTGATGGAACATATCGAAGCGGACGTAAACCGTAGCAACGAGGATTTTATCAAGCATTACAACTCCAAATACAATGACCCGCCGATGCCACCAAGTTGGATGGCGCTCGAAGTGGTGTCGTTTACCACATTGAGTCGCTTGTTCCAATCCTTAAAGTTAGACAACCGCAAAGAGGATATCACCGAACAATTTGGCTTGAAGAAAGTGGCTATCTTGGAGAATTGGCTACACGCCATATCCAATCTTCGCAACTGTTGCGCTCACCACAGCCGCGTTTGGAATCGCCGCTTTATGGTCAGCGTGACCTTACCATACAACACTCTTTATCTGTTTATGGATAGAACCACAATCGGACAAATTCGCACAAACAAGTTGTTTGCCGTGCTTTCTTGTATCGCCTATATCCTTGACATCATTAGTCCCGGTAGCGACTTCAAAAAGCATATCAAAGAATTGCTTAAGTCTGATTGTCATCTGCTCGAACTTAAAGATATGGGATTCCCGAAGTATTGGCAATCCCTCCCGGTTTGGCGAGAAAAATAGCAAACTTTGCGTCTTAAAGCGCACCCCGATAGTTTACCTCTTTACTTTTGGTAGCCCTTGACTCGTCAAGCTATCTGGTTTGTTTTTATATACCCCTCACCAAGTTTTTCTTGTGCTATAAACTTTTCTCTTTTGTAATACAGATCTTGTACCTATGTGTGGGGACTGTATTAGAGAAGATATACTCTCTCATGGGGACATGTCTGGGGACTAATTCAGTACCACCTTAAAAGCTTCTTCTTTTCCGTTTGAGGCATATAGCTTCAAGACAGGTATAACACTACGAGGTCCTGCGTTTAGGATGATTGAGTAAGTATCTCCTTGGGATAAATCGATTTGAGTGGTATAGGTGCCACTTGTTTCGGAGGAACTTTCAGATGCGGATTAGACGCTGTTTGTGGATGCGAATGAGAATTTTCGGATGCGTCTGTTTCGCATGCCCTCTTCCTCCCGTCCAAACATACAGGAAACGATATGCTCCTCATGGGTGCGATACCGGCCAATCTCTATTTGCGAGCCCTCACTGAAACCGGTTGGAAGAATGCGGCCTGCCATGCACAAATATTCTCTTTAGTCAGCGGCCGGTCATAATGGCTTACATATTTTAAGTACTTGATGCGACATTAGAACAGGAGAAACGTCGCAATATTCACGACGTTATTCAGCTTAAAACGTCTGATTATGGAGTTTAATGCACGAACTTATTTCCATTGAGGATGCAAGATACAGTTGTAGCATCTTATCGCCGTAAGATGTATGATCTTACTGTTGTAGGATGTATGATCTTACCGTTGTAAGATGTATCATCTTTCACGGATACTTGACATCTCCTTGTCTTGCGTCTTTTAGCAAAGTGACAGTTTGTAAATTTAAGTCCCGGAGAATCGATTCTTTCGGGCAAAGATGCGGTATGCTCCCGAAAACGAAAGAAAAAAGCGACAATCGATTGGTTGATAGGGCAATGCTGGAAAACGGCCTTTTATTCTAGCGGGATTTATTCATCGTATTTCATGTTTTGGGGGCAGGAAGGGAAGAAAAACGGTGCTACAATAGGGTTATAACAGGGTAAGAATGCCCATTTGCGACTACTCATAACCCTATTCTTGACTACTTACGATGCCCAACGGCAGTATCGGCCTAGCCTAACACGACCAGTCGTGTAGGCTTTTGGTGCCTATCAGAGGTGAAAAACGCTCTGTTTTAACAAAAAAGTACTTTTATGGCTATTTCTTTCTCGCTAGTTTGTTTCGTTTGTAAAATGAGTGTGTTATAGTAAGTGCTTTATATTGATCATAAAGATTGTTTGGTGTCAATTTTGCAGATAGAAGGATATTTTTAGGGAAGGTGCCATATAGCATAAAAAGGCGAGACTTGATAGCCTCGCCTTTTGTTTGGGTGGTGATTAAAAGATATTCTAGGATTAATTTTTTGTTTTAAATCCAATATGTCCACCATTATAAAAAGTTACAACATCACCAATGCTAATTTGGCCATAACCATTTATTGTTACTGTATGGTCATCGCTCATATCTGTAACGGTGTAATTACCGCTAGGAACAAAATAGAACCATATACTCATATAGGTTACACTTCCGTGGATCATATTTTTACCACCTGTTTCAGATGTGAGTTCAATCCATCCTCCGGTATATTCTGGATTTGAAGTTACTACGACTTTGCCATAGCCACTAGGAGTGGCAGCTTCATAAGTCATAGGATGAGGACCTAGAACTCCATTTGCTGCTATTACCTCTGTTGTTATTGCGAATAAAAGAACTGCTAAAAATAAAAATGCTCGTTTCATAATGATATAAATTAAAAGTTTAACATAGAGGAATAGGGGTTAGACCCTTATTCCTCGAATTCTTGTCCTTATTCCTTGGCCTTGAACATCCAGAACCAAGCCGTACCTCCTTCGCCTGCGCCAGCCTCGGGAGCGCAAAGATATAGATGGTTGTCATCTGATACTAGGATGTGGTAATTATACTCGGGTGCGTTGTCCGAGTTTGGTTGGACTCCTAATAAAGGATTCGTACCGGAGAATGACAGCGTGCCGACATCCCAGCCTTCCTTGGCTATGGCAGAGAGATCCCAAGAGATGTTACCACTTTCGCCACGGCTCATCTCTACTTTCTTCCCATTCAAGGTGAATGTCATCCATCCTTTTTCGAGGGTATCATCCGGATAACCTTTTTCAATACATTGATTATCGAAAGCTTCGTTTGTATTACCTGACGCTATATCCTCGAATTTCCACCAACCCGGGCCGCTGTCACTCATATAACCACCATTACCCCAGTAATTAGGAGCGTCCGTTGTATCCCAAACCCACGTGCGGCTATTGTATTCCGGACCGAAGAGCTGCTTGTAGATAGAAGGAACGTCGACGTATTCACTAATTGTCACATCTTGTGAATAAGATACGATCGAGCCGTCTTGGTTCATAGCCCGGACGGTCAAGCTCGTGAGGGGAGGAGTGCCAATGATGGAACCCTCGGTTCCGGTGGCTAGGATGGCCCCGTCTTGATCCAATACCTGTACGGTCAGCGTGGGATTGGTGGAGAAGGTGAACTTGTTTTGTCCGACCGTCGTTTGCGTAAGCTCTACACGGGCTTGCAGATCCGTTTCTGTTATGCTCGCTGCTATGGAGCCTTCTTCCTCTATCGTAGGATCGCAGGCGGTGAGGAGCATCGCGAATAGCGGGATAGCTATACTATATTTCTTCATGATTTTCTAATTAAAAGTTTGACTTTGTTGAAATCGTTTTTACCAGCGGTTATATTGGCTGTCCGAGCCTTCCCAGCCGGCGTTCTGGGCAATGCTGCCGTTCGACATATCCACCTCGCTCTCCGGTATCTTGAAGAATCCGGCGGTAGCGTTATATCGGGTGGCGTAGCCACCTCCGTGAGCCTTGTTAGAGTCCTCTTGGCCATTGGTGTATATTTTCACGTTGGTCTGCTTTTCCAATGCGGCGGCGGCTATATGCCAGCGGCGGATATCGTTCCATCGAATGCTCTCGAATGCGAGTTCCCAACGGCGCTCGTTTTGCAGGGCTTGGAGCGAGTAGGACGAAATAGGGCTTAAGCCGGCTCTCTCGCGAACCCGGTTGATTCCATCCGTGTTCTCTTTCAACTCGGATTGCATTAGTAATACATCGGCGAAACGGATAAGCACAAGGTCGTGGATATTGTTTAGCTGTAAGTTCTCGGAATTCTGAGCCCAGCCATCGGTTCCGTACATCAGGTTCTCGAAACATACGGAGTAGGCGTCTCCATTCTTTGCGGCTACAGGGAGCCATTTCTTGGAGAGGTATCCAGTTTCTTGGATAAACTCACCACCTCCACCGAATGCCCATCCTTGCTCGGTCCAAGCGGCGCAATCCGAAACGGATGCGTCACGACGTTTGTCGTTAGGTTCGGAGCTTCTCCAGTCGTTCACGAGGTTCGGGGCGGCAGGTCCGGCTCCCCAGCCTTGCCCGAAGGGGAACGATTCGGCCACGCCTGCCATGCCACGTACGCCGAAGTGTAGGGCGAAATTATTCGCGTAACCAATGCTTGTGCTCCAGTCGGCTAATTTGTTGTATTTGATAGCGAACAATGTCTCAGGATTTACGGCATTGTCATCTTCCACCCATTTCAGGCCCTGTCCGGTGGTATAGTCGTAATCTTCTACCGTAAACCGGTTTGTATAGGCCCAAAGGTTGCGGAAGTCCGACGTGACCAATGAGTATCCCGAATTGTTAACGCAATCGTCGATGTAGCCGATCACTTGGTCTTTTGTCAGTGTGGAGCCGTCGGGCAAAGCCACGGAAGTCAACGGTGAGTAAGTGGTACTGGTCAGTGCGGCCAAGTCTTCTCCATTGCAATACATACCCGTATAGAACAACCAAGCACGGCCAAGCATGGCTTCGGCGGTGTATTTATCGACATGTCCGTCCGTCTTGCGAGTGGCGGGCATAATTTCCGCTGCATCACGCAGGTCTTGTAGGATTTGTCCCCATAGCTCAGCGGCGGTCGGTTGGCTTGGCTCAACGGATTGTGAGGTGATAGTGAGAGGAACACGACCGTACATGGAGGCCAGCTCGTAATAATAGAAAGCGCGTAGGAATTTCGCTTCTCCCTCTATCTGGTTCTTGTCGGATTCTGCCAGTTGGATATTTTCAATACCATCCAGCAAGGAGTTCGCACGGTTAATACCTTGGTAACGGTCTTTCCAGAATTGTTGGGTCATGTCTTGCTTGGAGTTCAGCAACATATCCAGAGATTGCATATGCAAGTCGTTTGGACCTCCGCCCCCTAGACAATCGTCGCTGGCCAGCATAGCGGCATAAAGGAAAGAGCACTCAGGTGTGGCGGACACTTGGTTCAAGTTCTGATAGATACCGGCTAACGCTTGTGTGGCATCCTCGGTCGTAGCGGGAAAGTTCTCGCTACTTTTTGTTACGTAATCCTCGGCATCCAGCGTACAAGAGGTGATTCCCCCCATGATCGAGGCCGCGATACCGATTAAATATATTGTTTTTTTCATCTTGATAATCAATTATTAGAATTTGACATTAACTCCTACCATATAGGTTCTCGCTTGGGGGTAGTTACCTACATCCACGCCCGTTACCCAGCTCTCTTTATCGTTGAGAGCGGTTCCGCACTCTGGATCCATTCCTTTATAACCTGTGAAGGTAAAGAGGTTTTGGGTGGAGACATACAAGCGAAGCTGCTGGAATTTGCAACTTTTCCATAGACGTTTGATGTCGTAGCCTAGGGTTACGTTTTGGATACGGAAATAGTCTGCGTCGTCCACGTAAATATCGGAAATGTTGATATGGTTCACGGTGTTACCGGGCAACAGGATCGGGTATCGGTTGGATGTTCCCTCGCCATGCCAGTAATTGTAGACGTTGCTGCTATAGTTATCGAACTGTCCGTTACCAAACTTACGATACGTGTGGGCAACCTGCATGCCGAACGCTCCGTAAGTGGAGATGTTCAAGTCAAAGCCTTTCCAGCTAAAATCTAGATTCAAGCCCATCGTGAGGTCTGGATGAGGATTACCGATCTCCGTCTTATCGCTGTCGTTGATCACGCCATCGCCATTGACATCGACAAATTTCAAGTCACCCGGGGCTATCGAGGTGCCTTGCAGGGAGTTAGAGGCATTCCCACCGCAATTCTGGTCAAGATAGGCCTGTATATCCGCTTGATTTTGCATCACGCCATCGGTCTTATAGCCCCAGAAGTAACCGATAGGATGTCCTTCTTCCATACGGGCCATATAGGTGGTTCCCTCGGACAGAAGAGCGTTACCTCCATTTACGTAATGAGTACCGTTATTAACTTCTGTTACCTCATTCTTGTTATGCGCGAGGTTCAAGCCGATGCCATAGCTAAAGTCTGAGCCTACCTCATCCCTCCAATTTAAGGCAAGCTCGATACCCGTGTTCTTAACTGTACCGGCATTTGCGACCATGGAAGAGAAACCGTTGATTGAAGATACGGGTACGTCGATCAGCAAATCTTTTGTTTTCTTACTATACCAATCGAAGTTTGCGTTTAACCGGCCGTTCAAGAAGCGTGCGTCTAAACCTACGTTCGTCTGCTCCGATGTTTCCCATGTAATCTCGTTATTGGGTAACAAAGAGGGGTAAGCGCCTTGGGTTCCTCCGTTTTTATTATTATTGAAGGAATAAAGTCCTAAATCACCGAACGCGTATGTGGAGGCGTATTTGTACGCTCCGATATTCTCATTACCGTTTTGTCCCCAGCTGGCACGGACTTTTAAGAAATCCATCCAGTTCTTCGTGTTTTCCATCCAGCTCTCGTTACTCATCACCCAACCGGCGGAGAATGAAGGGAAATATCCCCAACGATGGCCATTGGAGAAGTTCGAGGAGCCATCGGAACGGATGATCGCGCTCAACATATAAGTTTCCTTGAGGTCGTAGTTGACACGGCCGAAATAGGATAAGATGGAGTGGTCATTAGTGGGATATCCTCCTACTATGCCGGCTGTACGGCCAGAGAAGTTGTTGAAATACGCATGCGTGAAGTCTCCGAAGATGCTGGTGGTAGCATGTCCTTCAATTCTCTCTGACATATTATTCCCCTCTCTGGAATACTCCGTACCGACCAATACGTCGAAGTGGTTCTCCTTGATGTCGAAAGCGTAGCTCAATGTATGTGTCATACCCCAGTTCCAGCCGATGGTCATATTCTCGTCCAGATAATCATCCGTATTCTGGTCGTTGTTATTATTTTTATAGATGCCGTTGTATGCTTTGTAGAGGCTGGAGTTCTGTTTGTAATAGACTTGGCCTTTATACTTCAAATCCTTTAACGGCTGTATCTCTATATAACCGATGGCGCTAAGATTGTGGTTCCGGCTTTTATTATTGCCACTGGTGGTATTTAGCAAGGTGTTCATCGGGTTATTGATGTATTGGTTGAGCCCGAGTAAACCCATTGCTCCGGATCCTTGCGCGATTAGGTCGTCGTAGTCGAATAACTCTCCTTGGCTATTGTATAATGGAACCAATGGATTGGCTCCCATCATGCTATAGATGCTGTTGGAGTATTGGTTACCGATTTGGATACCTTGGTTGGATGTGTGTTGGTAATATACGTTCTCACCGAATTTTATGATATCCAGATCCTTGTTTTTCCAAAGGATATGCTCGGAATTTAAACGAATGGTGAAGCGGCTGTAGTCGGATTTAACCGGACCACCGAAAATACCGTCTTGATACTGATAACCTACGCCAGTAGAGAACTTGGAGAGCTCTGAACCTCCGGTCACGTTCACGGAGTGAGATGTGGTTATTGCGTTCTTGTTGCGAAGTAACTCCAGCCAGTTCGTACCCGGGTTGGAACCGTTTTGATAGGATTCCAGTAAATCTGCGTCTAGGTATTGTGACCAATTGAAGGGCGATACGCCGGCGTTGAAGTTGATCTGGTCTTGAACGGCCATGTATTCTTTGGCGGTAAGCATATCCGGCATCTTTACTACATTCTGCCAACCGATGTTGCCGTCATAGGATACTTGCACTTTTCCTTCTTTACCTTGTTTTGTGGTAACCAAGATAACACCATTCGCCGCGCGGGCACCATAGATGGCGGAGGAAGCGGCATCCTTTAATACGTCGATACGCTCGATATCGGCAGGGTTCAAGGAATTGATATCGCCACCGGCCACACCATCAATAACATAGATAGGAGCCGTATCTCCATTCGTACCGGCACCACGGATGTTTACTTTAAATCCGTCACCCGGCTGACCGGAAGAAGCCACGATATTGACACCCGGGCTTTGATTCTGTAATGCGCTTAGTGGGCTGATCGTATTACGTTTAGCGACTTCATCGCCTTTTACCTCTACGGTCGCACCTGTCACCAACTTTTTCTTTTGTACACCATAACCTACTACCACTACCTCGTCCAAACTCTGTGAGTCCTCTTTCAAGGTGATCTGTAAGTCGGATGTTTGGGCGGTTACGGGAATCTCTTGGGTCATATAACCGATGTAGGAGATCTCTATGATAGAGCCGGGGGCGGCCTCTAAGCTGAACTTACCATCCAAATCGGTTATCACTCCGTTTGTCGTTCCCTTTACGATAACATTGGCACCGATGACTTCCATTCCTGTTGCGTCTTTCACGGTACCAGTGATTCTTTTTGTTTGTTGCATGACTTCCATCGAAGTACTAGGGGCGGCTAACATTTGTGGTATGCCACCTAGCTGGAAGGCCATACATGCGCCTAAAAACAGCGTCGTTTTCTTAATTGTTGAATTCATTATTTTTTACATTAAATCATATAAGGCTAAACTAAAATTCATTTACTCAATAGGGTCATTAGCGGTTAACTGCTAAAAACATTAGATTTTCGGTCCTTCCTCATAGGCAATTGTTTTTTGTTGTTAATATGTATTGTTAATTTCTGTCGCAAAATTACGTCGGATCCCAAGTGCGTTCAAATACTATTTTATCCAAGAATAATACTTTTTTGCCGGAGTGTATTTTTAACACATCGATGGGGTAGCCGTAGGCATGAAAGCCTTTGTGACTGGTCGCAAAGATAGATGTGTGAAGGAAAAGAGAAGGGGGGATTTTGTATAGAAATAGGGGGGGATATGTATTTATCCCTGTTAAAAAGGTCTCTTATACAATGATTTTTGTCTTTTTGTAGTTATCCCGGAACTCTTTGGGAGAGCAGTTTTTCTTTTTCTTAAAGATACGGTTGAAGTTCGAGAGGTTATTGAAGCCGCAGTCATAACAAATCTCCGCGATGGATCGTTGCGTGTCCACCAGCATGCGGGCGGCGTAACCGATACGGATATCGGTGATATAGTCGGAGAGGGTCTTCCCTGTCCTCAACTTGAAGAAACGGCTGAAAGCGGAAGGGGCCATACCTACGAGTTCAGCCAGTAGGTTCAGGCGGATATCCTGTTGGTATCGCTCGTTGATGTAATTTTGTACTTTTTGGATACGACGACTCTCGGAATGTATATCTGTTATTTTAGCGAACGAGGAACTAGCCAATACTTTGTAGTCCTCCTCGATGGAAAGCTCATACAAGATGGTCAAGAAGTTGATGACCGCATAAAAACTTTGCTCCTCGGAAACCAGCTTTTCCAGTAAATGGTAAACCTTCAAGATGGAAGACATCGGGAAACTGATGCCGCGTTGAGCTTTCTCCAACATTTTCCGGATACTGTTGAATTGGTTTTTCTCCAATATATTATTCCCGAAGAGATTGGGAGAGAACTGGATCGTGATCTCATGGATCAGAGGCGATTTACATGCGTTCTGCTCCCAGACATGCTCCAGTTCTTTCCCGGTTATCAATACTAACTCGTATTCTCCGATCACTTCCGCGGAATCACCGACCACACGCCTTACCCCCGGAGCGTGCTCAATGAAATTGAGCTCGTACTCCAAGTGGCAATGGATCGGATAGGTAAATTCTGTCTTACGTCGGTCTACGATGTAGAAGCAATCCTTTTCCGATAGTGGGGTTATTTCGTGGATAATGTCCATGTTTAGCTGACTGTTGATAGTTGACAATTGACAGTTAATGAACCTCGGTCAGCTCTATGACCTTGCTACGGGCATGAGCCGTAGAGAACACGTTCATTCCTATTTTCATCAAGAAATCTCCGCTGAAGGTACCTCCGTCGGTAACCAAGGTCGATTTCTGGCCCGGCATGAGGTTTATCTCTTGTACCTTATATTTCTTATTCGGGTCCAATCCTTGTAGCTTTACGGGGAAAGTCTTTTCTCCGAAGCGAGGGTGGATATCATAAGCGAATAGGACGGATTTGCTTTTTGCCTTATCCACGTACATCACGGATGAATGGTTGGTCTCGTAGGGGGAAACAAGACGGTAGAGATCGCCGTCGAGGATTGTGCCCTTTAGACGTTTGTAGTTGGCAACCGCTTCTTGGCAATATTTCATCTCGTCTTCGTTCATTTCCTTCAAGCTGATATCGAAGCCCATCTTACACATCATGGCCACGTCGGTACGGAACTTGATGGAGGTATTCTTGTTCCAGCTAGTCACGTGGGCGCACATTGCCTTTGCCGGGAAGAACTGGGAGAATCCCCATTGGATATACAAACGCTCGATCGGATCGGTGTTGTCGCTGCACCAGAATTCCGTGAAGTATTTCAATGCCTCGTAATCACAGCGGGCTCCACCACCGGAACAAAGCATGATTGGTAGGTGAGGGTATTTTTCGGCTACCCGTTTGAATACGTTATAGACTCCTCGTACATGATCGATATATAATTGATTCTGTTTCTCCTTGAGGTAAGGAGAATAGACATTGGTAATCGGGCTGTTGCAATCCCATTTGAAGAAAGCCAGATCCGGATTCTCGGTCATGATATTATCCACTACGCTGAATACGTAATCCTGTACTTTCGGGTTACTTAAGTCCAAGACAAGTTGATTGCGGTAGTAATAAGTCTCACGATTCGGTAGATGGATCGCCCAATCCGGGTGTTTCTCGAAAAGTTCGCTCTTGGGGTTTACCATCTCCGGCTCGATCCAGATACCGAATTTCACGCCGGCATCTTTAGCGGTCTGCACCAGATGAGGAATGCCGTTCGGCAACTTATCGTGTGTAACCTCCCAATCGCCCAATCCGGCCTTATCGTTTTGACGAGGGTATTTATTAGCGAACCAACCATCATCCAGCAAAAACATATCTACACCTAGATGCTTGGCTTCTTTCATTAGTTCCTCCAATTTCTTCTCGTTGAAATTGAAACCGGTCGATTCCCAGTTGTTCAGTAGGGTAAGTCGATCGCCTTTACCATCCTTGATCTGGTAATTACGTGCCCAATCATGGATATCACGACTGGCTTTTCCGGTTCCTTGGTTACTCAACGTAAAGATAAACTCAGGGGTGACGAACCATTCGTTCGGCTTCAATTCATAGGCGGACGCATAGGGATTGATGCCGGAGATGACACGAAGGTTACCGGCGTTGTCCACCTCGAACGTAAAGCGGTAGTTTCCAGTCCAACCGATCGTTCCCATTAAAACATCTCCTGTATTCTCGCTGGCCGGGGCACCTAACCCAATCTCAAAAAACGGGTAAGCGTGCATGGCGGCACGGGAGCCTAGTTTCGTATCGATAATCTTTTTCCCGAATTTCAAGTCTTGGCTGCTCATCTGTACTTCCTTGGCCCAGTCACCGCTAAACTCGGTCAATATATAGCGAGGACTCTCGAAATAAAGCATATTGGAAGCGTATTGGGTAATCGTGACCGGTTTTTTCTCCATATGACGAATCTCGGTCCAAGCCTTGATGACGTTTTCTTTAGCGAAAGTTACATAATGCAATTTAGCCTCCACTGGGTATACGTCATCTTTCAGGGAGATGATTGTCTCCGTAACGTTATTGTCTAGTTTCTTGGATTCGCTGGAAACATACTTGAATATACTGGTCATGTTCCCATCGTTGTGCTGGATGGCGAAAGCCGGTTCGAAATAATCCTCCGCTCCTGAACAAGGATACACTTCCCATCCACGGGTTGATACGCTGCCATCCGTTCCGGCTTGGATATTCCATGAGAGGTTCTCAAATTCGGATTCGTTTACTAATTTATTTCCCAGATAAGTTTGGTAGAGCCGTCCGTTGGGGGCTACTTGTAAAATCAAGTCCGTCTCGTTGGTCGAGATTAAGATCATCTTTTGATCGGCGGCTTTTACGAATGGCAAACAAAAACACAAAAGGATAACTGTAAGTAATAGATTTTTCATGGTAAATTATTTGAATGTGTAAATAGTAGAGACGTAGCGTGCCACGCCTCTACTAGAATACATATTGTAATTAATTCTGCTCTTTCAGGATCACGTCGTGAGCGCCACCCTCAACGATACTTGTAGAGGAGACAAGCGTGATCTTGGCATGCTGCTGCAACTCTTGGATAGAGATGGAACCGCAGCTACACATCGTAGCGATCATCTTACCCAATGTTACGTTTAAATTATCTTTCAATTTTCCGGCATACGGTACATAGCTGTCCACGCCTTCCTCGAATTTCAAGGACTCGTTTCCACCCATGTCATAGCGCTGCCAGTTCTTCGCACGGTTAGATCCCTCACCCCAATACTCCTTCACGAAGTTGTTTCCGATTTTCATCTTCTTCGTAGGAGACTCGTCGAAGCGGGCGAAATAACGGCCCATCATCAGGAAGTCGGCACCCATAGCCAACGCTAATACCATATGGTAATCGTGTACCAAGCCACCATCGCTACAGATAGGGATATAAACGCCGTGTCTCTTGAAATACTCGTCACGAGCTTTCGCTACGTCGATCAAGGCGGTAGCCTGTCCGCGACCGATACCTTTCTGCTCACGGGTGATACAGATGGAACCACCACCGATACCTACCTTGATGAAATCCGCTCCGGCGTCAGCCAAGTAGTTGAAACCATCTTGGTCAACCACGTTTCCGGCACCAACCAGTACCTTGTCTCCGTAGGTATCCTTGATCCAGTGCAAGGTCTCGTACTGCCATTCGGAATAGCCGTCGGAAGAGTCGATACACAATACGTCAACGCCAGCCTCTACCAATGCCGGAACACGTTCCTTATAGTCGCGGGTGTTGATACCGGCACCTACTAATAATTTCTTATCTCCGCCGGATAACTCTTTCGGATTCTCACGGTGGCTATCGTAGTCCTTGCGGAATACGAAGTATTGAAGCTTCTGATCCTTGTCGATGATTGGCAATGTATTCAACTTATGATCCCAGATAATCTGGTTCGCCTCTTTCAAGGTCATGCCTAGCTCGCCAACGATTAGTTTAGCGAACGGGGTCATGAAATCTTTCACCTTCATGTCGATCGGGTCTTTGCCTTCACGGTAATCGCGACTGGTTACCATACCTAGCAATTTGCCGTTAGGCGTACCGTCATCTGTCACACCAATCGTAGAATGTTCTGTCCGGCGGACTAGCTCAAGCACGTCGGCCAAGGTATTCTCGGGCGTAAGATTAGAGTCGCTGATAACGAATCCGGCCTTGAATTTCTTTACTTTGCGAACCATATCCGCTTGGCTCTCGATCGGTTGCGAGCCGAAGATGAAGGAAAGTCCTCCGTTGCGAGCCAACTCGATTGCCAGTTTAGGGCCGGAAACCGATTGCATGATCGCGGAAACGAAAGGAATATTTAATTCAATAGCGGATTTCTCGCCAGACTTGAATTTCACAAGCGGCGTTTTCAATGAAACGTTTGCGGGAATACATTCTTTGGTGGTTAAACCGGGAATAAGTAAATACTCACCAAATGTTCTCGATACATCGTTTAAGTAGATTGCCATAAGATTTTATATTTACAGGATGAGTTTTTTTAATTGCGCAAAAGTAGCGATTTCTGTTCATATATGAATCACATGTTTACATGAAATGTTCGAAATATGCGTCACGCAACATTTATAGTTATGGATTTGTTATTAATGTAGATTTAAAAAGGAGGAAAATATGAGAGTTGTAGTTGATAAGGCTCAATCCAGAGGGTATGCGAATCACGGTTGGTTGAAAACACATCACACGTTTAGTTTTGCTAATTATTACAATCCGGAAAGGGTTCATTTCGGGATGCTACGTGTATTGAATGATGATTCCGTGGCGCCGGGTGAGGGATTCGATATGCATCCACATAAGAATATGGAGGTTATCTCCATCCCGTTAAAGGGATATTTACGCCATGGGGATAGCATAAAGAATAGCGAGGTGATTACGCCGGGAGATATTCAGGTGATGAGCGCCGGTACCGGTATCGTGCATAGTGAGTTCAACGACAGCGGTAATGAACAATTGGAGTTCTTGCAAATATGGGTATTTCCCCGTGAGGAGAATACCAAGCCTCATTATGCCAGTTATGACGTGCGTCCGGTTACTTCGGAAAAGAATAAGTTGTCCTTGATCATCGCTCCGGATGGTAGCGCTCCTGCGTCGATCAACCAAGACGCTTGGTTCTCTTTAGGAAACCTAGATGCCGGTCAAGTAAAGGAGTATAAGCTACATAGTGAAAATAATGGGGTTTATTTATTCGTGATCGACGGAGAGGTGGAGGTAAGTAATACGATCCTGTCTAAGCGTGACGGGGCCGGATTCTGGGAAACCAATAGCATTACGATAGAAGTCTTGAAGCACGCTAAAGTTCTTTTGATAGAAGTTCCGATGATGAAATAAATGTTGATAGGTTAGTGCTGGCGGGTATCTTAATAGTTGATGTAACAAAGCTATTAGGGTACCCGCTCTTTCCTTTTAATGTTTTATCGGTTTATCCGTGAAGTAATCGATCATCTGTAAGATCGCCCGGCTACAAGCTGGACAGAATGGAGCGTAATCACGCATCATACAGTGATCCATCGGGCGATAAATGCCTTTAGCGATGTAACCGCCTCCCTCGAATACGCCTGCCTTATCCTTATGGGCGTCATCTAATGGGGTAGGTATCGGTGTATTAGCCGGTAGAAGATCTTTCCATTTAGCATCGAAGTTAACCAAGGTCGTGATGTTCGGTTCCCAAGGCTCGTACTTCAAATTATAAAAATCTTGATAAGCGACCTCGGAACTGAAGTATTCATCGGCTAGGCCGGCGAAACTATGTCCGAACTCGTGAACAAATACGACTGGGGTACGCGGGTTATCGGCGGTTCCCATGGCATAAAAATTATACATACCGCCACCACCGTAAGCGTCCGTGTTTACCAAGATGAAGATTGCGTCGCAAGGAGCGTTCCATACGGCGTCACGTATAGACTTCATATCCGGGGTGGTTAAATAGCGATCTACCCCAAACGTATAATAACCGGAATTCAATGCGGTATTCTTGAATATACCTTTACCGGATACATCTGTTCCCGATTCTTCCGAAACGGCATCTACCGCCCAGACATTGAAATCTTCCCGGCGAGTGTCATAAGGCGGGGTCTTAAACAATGCCTCCGTAAAACGTTTGGCATCAGCTACAAATTTCTCTTGCTCGTCCGCCGTATAACCTTCCGCTAAGAATACGAGGTCTACTTTCCCGGAGGAATCCCCGTTATATTGGATTTTTGTGATCCGGTTTTCCTTGAGTTTCCCCCGGTCAATAAAAATACTGGCCGGATCAATCTCTTGTTTCAATAAAGGATGGAACTGCATGTCGGCCTTGTCTCTTGCCGTAATCTCAATGATGACAGGAGCTTTCGGATAGGGGATAGAGATGCTATTTGTCCAAGATTGTGTCTCGGTCTTCGCTTGCTCCGTACTTCTCCATTCTTCGAATAACGTATTGAATCCTCGTGAGTAGATCAACTCTTTACCGGCTTTATCATATACATTAATATAATACCCTCCATAACCAAACGGATCGATCAAGTTTTTGACCGGCCCCGCCCAGACAGGTTCTTCCCGGAGTTGTTGTATAGCGGCGGCTTGGAAATCCCAATTTCCACTCAATGCGAAATCAATCCGGAGACTTTTCTTCGTGAAGTGTTTTTCAAAATTAGTTTGTGCCAGACAAGTGAAACTGTAAAGAATGGCGAATAATAATAAGGTTATTCTTGCTCTCATAGATCTATAATATTTATCATGTGTCAACTTTATGACGCAAATGTATATTATTTTTTTTTAGATTTGCCACGATTAGTGTATTATACTCGTTTATAAATAAATTAGACCTATGTTTAGAGAGATCAGACGAAAAGACCGGATTTTGGATAATGAGTTGGCAATTCGTTTATTGGAGGAGGCGGAATATGGTTTTTTGGCCATGTCGGGGATAAATGGGTATGGAATCCCGATCAATTATGTAAAGGAAGGGGATTCTATTTATTTCCATTGCGCTCCGGAAGGGTATAAGCTGGAATGTCTACGAGAAAACCCGAAAGTGAGTTTCACGGTAGTTGGCGCTACACAAATCGTTCCGGGAAAATTCACGACAGGTTACGAGAGCACTATCGCTTTTGGAGAGATGCATTTGGATTTGCCGGAAGAAGAGCGTCGGTATGCCTTGCGGCTACTCGTGAATAAATATTCATCGGCGTTTAAGGAGATCGGCGAAAAGTATATTGAGAAATCTTTTTACCGGACTAATATCTTACGTCTAGATATCTCGCATATCTCGGGAAAGTGTAAACGATTGTCTCAATTAGTATAAAAAAAGGGGGCCTAACCCCCTTTCCTGCAATATATCAATGATGGCTTAAATAATTAGAGACTCCTGCGTTTGTCGCTTTCATGGCGTCTTTTCCTTTGGACCAATTTGCCGGGCAAACCTCGCCATATTCTTCGAAGTGCTGTAAGGCGTCGACCATACGGAGAGCCTCGTCTACGTTACGGCCTAATGGTAAATCGTTGATTACATAATGACGGATCAAGCCCTCTTTGTCAATCAGGAACAGACCCCGGTAAGCGACCGGATTTCCTCTGGAGATAAGTTCTCCACTTTCGTTCGTAATATAATCAGCGGCCAATACGCCAAAGTTTTCAGAGATGGTTTTGGAAAAATCGGATACGAGTGGATAAGTCACCCCATGGATACCTCCTTTATTCTTATCTTGGTTTAACCATGCGAAATGAGAAAATTGAGAATCGACGGAGCAACCAACCACCGCTACGTTACGTCTTTCGAATTCCTGTAACTTTTGTTGGAAGGCATGTAATTCTGTCGGGCAAACGAATGTAAAGTCCATCGGATAGAAAAACATGACTACATACTTCTTGCCTACATATTGTTCCAAAGAGAAATCCTCGATGATCTCATTGCCATTCACTACTGCCGGAGCGTGGAATTCCGGTGCCTTTTTACCTATTAATGCTTTCATATTATAATTAATTTGTTTGTTAAGTAACAAGCGTAAGTGAAGGTTTGTTGTTGCTTTTTAGTAAAGAGACTGATTTTCTTGTGAAATAGACCTAAAGTTTATGCTTTAAAATTTCTCTGATTTTCAAAGATTTTATTTCTTTGTAACTTATTGATGTTAATAAAGAAAGTATATGGAGGTTTCCGAGGTAAAACAGCGTTTGCTGACAGATTTTTTTACATATTATCCCATGGGAGGTGCTCTGTATGATAAAAACGGTGCGCTAATTGATATAAATAAGTCCTTAAACGAGAAATTTCCTTTTACGAATGAAGCGGACTTCTTATTAAATAATCTTTTTCGTACAGATTTGTTGACCGATCTTCAAAAACAATATCTGCGTGGGGGAAGCGTGGTTTCCGGTTCTTTGCCTGTACCGTATTCTATCATCCCCTCAATGAATGAGAATAGAGAGATTCTTGGATATACCTTATTATTAACGGGTAATCCGGCGGTCGGGCAGGAGGCAGCCGGTTATGACCGGGAATTGAAGGAATTGACGGACATGTCGCAAAAGATGGCGGAAGCGGTTCCTGATACGATCCTTTTGGTAAACAAGCAACTGGTTGTAGAGAGGATTATCGCTTATGCTATGGAGACTTGTATAACACCAGAGTCGATCAATCGGCGTATCGATGATCTTCCGGGTTTCATTTATCCGGATGAGACTAAGCGTCGTGTGGCTGCGATCGTGCAAAGTTGCTTGAATAAGTCGGAGATCATGAATTTAGATTTATCGATTCCGGGACATAACGCTCCGATCGTTTATTTTAAACTACGGTTGGTACCTGTACATGACCGGTATGTGATTATTTATATACGGAATGTATCGGAGCTCGTTGAGCAGGAGAAAGCGAATGAGGCGTTAAGCAGTAAGTTGTCCGAAAGCCGGATGATGATGGAGCTTGCTTTGCAGAATAGCAAGATTACGACTTATTCTTTTAATTTCAGCCGGTTTAAGTCTTGCGATAAAGTACATTGTAACCGTTGTTTCCAGTTTTATGGCACGACCAATAGTTTATTGAAACGTAATCAGTTCATCTGTCAGGCTTTGCCGCAACTTCGTCACCCGGACGATTCTGGCGACTTTTTCTATCTATTCAATACGATCCGTACGAATAAATTGGATGAATATAAAATAGATTTTCGTCTAAAGAACGATGATAACACCTATCGGATCTATGAGGTGATCGGTAAGACGCATGAGAAGGATGAGAATGGTTTTCCGAATTTGATTGTTGGCTGTATGATCGATGATCAAGAACGATTGGAGTTTGAGGAAGACTTGATCCGTGCCAAGGAAAAAGCGGAGGAGGCGGATATGCTTAAGTCAACTTTCTTAGCGAATATGACCCATGAGATCCGTACACCATTGAACGCTATTGTCGGCTTCTCTGATTTGTTAGGAGTGGAGGAGGATTTGGAATTGCGTCAAAATTATATTAGCTTGATCAAGATGAACAATGATTTACTTTTAAGTATAGTAAATGATGTTTTGGATATTTCCAGAATCGAGTCTGATATGATGACGTTTACTTATATGGATGTTTATTTACCCTCCTTTATGAAAGATATATATAACTCCATACAATTACGTAAGCCGGAAGGGGTGGAAATAACCTTGGATGCATGTTCCGATATCATATTTAATATAGATCGGAATCGATTATGGCAAATTTGCATGAATTTATTGACGAATGCGGTTAAGCATACCAAGAAAGGTAGTATCTGGTTTGGATATACGCTTGAGGCTGAGGGGAAAATGGTTAAGTTTTATGTCTCGGATACAGGCTGTGGCATTCCCAAGGATGAATTGGATAATATCTTTGCCCGATTCGTGCAATTAAGCGATTTTGAGCAAGGAGTCGGATTGGGATTAGCAATTTGTAAAGGTCTGGTATTAAAAATGGGCGGTAATATTTCAGTGATTTCCGAAGAAGGATTTGGTTCTACATTTATTTTCACTTTACCTATGAAAAGACCCAATAGTTGGAAAAACTAGTGAACAAAACTCTTTGAAATTCGGTTGTCTATATAAGAGATGATTTAGGTTGTAGTCAATTTCCATAATAAGCATTAACTTATACATGCTTTTGGTTTATGTTTTGCCATAAGAAATTCTGGACTTATGGCCTAATCTTTTTGTATCATACCTGTAATCAAGGATTTTATATGACGAAAATAGAAATAAAGAATTTATCTATTCTTTTCGGCCCGGAGAAAATGCGTGCGAAAAGAATGCTAGTAGCGGGAAAAAGTAAACAAAACATTTTGAAAGAAACGGGTTGCACGGTAGCTGTACGTAATGCGAACCTAAAGATTGAGGAAGGGGAGTTATTTGTGATAATGGGACTTTCCGGAAGTGGAAAATCTACGCTGTTACGTTGTATTAACCGATTGAACGAACCCTCTTTGGGAGAAGTCTTTATCAACGGAAAAAACATAACGACTTCCTCGGATAAAGAATTATTGGATATACGGCGTAAGGAAATGGCTATGGTTTTCCAGCATTTTGGATTGCTGCCCCATCGCACGGTATTGAGTAATATCGCTTTTGGCTTGGAGTTACAAGGGGTTCCTAAAAAAGAAAGAGACCAGAAAGCTGTGGAAAGTGTAGCCCTAGTAGGGTTAAAAGGATACGAGAACCAGAAGGTTAGCGAGTTGTCTGGAGGTATGCAGCAACGTGTCGGATTGGCCCGTGCGATCGCGAATGATCCCGAGGTGCTCTTGATGGATGAGGCTTTTTCTGCCTTAGACCCATTGATCCGTGTACAGATGCAGGATGAGCTATTGAAACTACAAGAGAAGATGCAAAAAACGATCATCTTTATTACGCATGATCTTGACGAGGCGATTAAGTTGGGGGATCGTATCGCCATTATGAAAGACGGGGAGGTCGTGCAAGTAGGTACCCCTGAAGAGATCTTGACAGATCCGGCCAATCATTATGTCTCTAGATTTACGGAAAATGTAGATCGTGGACGTATCGTTACGGCCTCATCGATTATGATAACCCAGCCGGTTGTCGCTCGTATCCGTAAAGATGGCCCGGAGACCGTGTTGAGGAAAATGAAAGAGAAAAACTTATATGTATTGCCGGTCGTGGATGGGAATAGGCAATTTCTGGGCGAGGTTCGTTTGAAAGATGTCTTGGCTCTTCGGAAAGCGGGGAATCATGATCTCTCATCGATTGTGATGAAAGAGGTGCCTTCGGTTCTGGAAAACACGACGGTTGAGGATATGCTTCCTTTGTTACCGGAGATCCGGCAGGCCTTACCGGTCGTTAATGAGGCCAACCAATTGGCTGGCTTGGTTTCTACTTCATCGATTATAATCGAGATGACGGGGAAGGATAAAGAGGAAATAGATCAAATTGTTCAAAATGCGATAGAATTATGATAAATATAGGAAAATATATAGAGATTGCCATTAATTGGCTGACTGAGCATTTCGCTCGTTTTTTTGATGTGATAAATGATGGGGTCGGAGGATTTATCGATACTTTTCAAGATGGGCTGACTTGGATTCCGTTTTATGTGATGATTTTGGGCTTGGCATTGTTGGCTTGGTTCAAGGCAGGAAAAGGAGTCGGCGTGTTCACGGCATTGGGTCTATTGTTAATTTACGGAATGGGTTTCTGGGTGGAAACGATGCAGACTTTGGCCTTGGTACTGTCTTCTACCATCATCGCCTTGATGATCGGAGTTCCGTTAGGAATTTGGACCGCACGCAGTGATCGGGCGGATAAGATCATCCATCCGGTCTTGGATTTGATGCAAACGATGCCGGCTTTCGTCTACTTGATACCAGCCGTTTTGTTTTTTGGTTTGGGACCGGTACCCGGCGCTTTCGCAACGGTGATTTTCGCCATGCCTCCGGTTGTACGGCTGACCGATCTGGGAATCCGTCAAGTCCCGGCCGATATTGTGGAGGCTACCCGCTCATTTGGCGCTACTTCCTCTCAGTTGCTTTATAAGGTGCAATTGCCATTGGCTTTGCCAACGATCATGACGGGAGTGAATCAAACGATCATGCTTTCACTTTCTATGGTAGTGATAGCGGCCATGATCTCGGCAGGAGGATTGGGTGAGATTGTCTTGCGAGGAATTACCCAAATGAAAATAGGTTTAGGTTTCGAAGGAGGTATAGCGGTCGTTATCTTGGCTATTATCTTGGATCGTATTACGCAGGGCTGGGCGAAAGGTAAAGTGAATAAACAAAAGAAATAAGAAACATAGAAAAGAAAGAAATAGATATATGAGACGATTTACGATTATTATTGGATGCTGTATGCTTTTGGTGACCTTGCAATTTATTTTCAGTTGTGTGGATAGCAAGGATCGAAAGAAAATATCGATAGCGTACGCTAATTGGGCGGAGGGCATCGCTATGACCAACTTAGCCAAAGTGATATTAGAGGATCAAGGATATCGGGTAACATTAAAAAATGCGGATATCGCCCCGATCTTTACTTCTGTCGCTTCGGGAAAAGCGGATGTGTTCATGGATGCATGGTTACCGGTGACCCATGCGGATTATATGGAACAATACGGGGACCGGCTTGAGACACTCGGAACGGTTTATGAGCATGCGAAATTGGGCTTGGTAGTTCCGGAGTACGTTACCATTCGTTCCATCGAGGATTTGAATGCCCATAAAGATCAGTTTAAAGGTGAGATTATAGGGATCGATGCCGGCGCCGGTTTGATGAACTCGGCGGATAAGGCGGTTCAAGATTATTCTTTGGATTTTGATTTGAAATCTTCCAGTGGGGCTACGATGGTCGCTTTCTTGAAAAAATCGATTGATGCGAACGAATGGATCGTGGTTACCGGATGGACCCCTCATTGGATGTTCTCACGTTATCCGTTAAAATTCTTGGAAGACCCGAAAGAGGAATTTGGAGACTCGGAGCATATCGAGGTTATCGCTACGAAAGGATTCTCTGAGAAAGATCCATATGCAGCCTCTTTTTTCAAGAACTTTAAGTTAACCGATGAACAACTGAGCGAATTGATGTATTATATGGAAGACGGGACACGTACGGAATCGCGATCAGCCCGTGCTTGGCTTGAAAAACATCCCGAGATAATCAAATTATTCTTACCTTCGCAGGAGAATCAATTGAATGGGAGCCATGAGACAAATTAAGGGAGTCATATGTATTTTAATAAGTATCGTTATGTGTTGGTCTGCTTCAGCCGCAAACAATAAACGTTATGTGAATATCGTATTTATCGGGAATAGTATCACGTTTGGCGCCGGGTTACCGAAGCCTGTCCATGATGCGCCTCCTGTAAAGGCTGCGTTGTTTTTAAGCAAGTGCCCGGAAGTGGCTTCGGTCAAGTATTCCAATAGAGGACAGAGCGGCTGTACTACCGTTGATTATTTGCCGGATACGAATACGCTCTTCCCGTGGGCCGTACGTGCTGCCGATAAATTTAAGGATGAGACTTGGGCGGATTTGGTGTTCTCTATTATGCTGGGGACGAACGATAGCGCGATAGAAGGCACGAACGGCTGCCCGGTAACGCCCGAGCGGTATTATGAGAACATGAAGACAATTATCAATCGCTTATTAGCTTTATACCCGAATTGCCGTATTGTGGTACATCGTCCTCTATGGTATAGCCCGAATACGTATAATGGAGCTAAATATTTGGAAGAAGGCTTGCGAAGGCTCCAAGATTATTATCCGCAAATACAACGATTAGTCGATTATTATGCGTCTCATTTTCCCGGACAAGTCTTTCTGGGAGATACGAAGGGATTTGATTACTTTAAGGAAAACCATTTGACAGATTTCCAAGCGGAGAAGGGCAACGCCGGAGTGTTCTATCTTCATCCGAATGAGAAAGGAGCGGTCCGGTTAGGCGAATTGTGGAGTGAGGCGATTCGTCAGGCTTTAGGGCTTTGACCTCTATAAAAAAGCCATGCCATCCCAAGAAGACGACATGGCTTTTTAGGTCCATTTATAGGTATGACAAGCAAGTATTCGTTTATCTTTTTCCTAATCGATGATCTATTAATACGGCATGATGTTCTCCGTATAATTTAAGTTTCTCGACAATATTTTTCGCTGTAGCCTCTTCCTCTACCTGCTCTCGGACGAAGCCCCATAGGAAATCTTGTGTCGCCTTGTCTTTCTCTTCGGAAGCGATATCGACAATCTTGTCGATTGATCCGGATACATGCACCTCATGCTCGTAGATATGCTGGAAAATCTCCAACGGCTCTCCCCATGCTGTAGGAACGGAATTAACTACTCCGATCGTCACTTGTCCGCCACGCTTGATTGAGTAATCGATCATTTTATAGGCATGTTCAAGTTCCTCTTGCGATTGTTTTAACGTCCAATGCGCGAAACCATCCAGCCCTATCTGAGTGAAATGTACCGACATGGATAAATATAGGTTGGATGACCACATCTCCATGTTGATTTGCTCGTTGAGAGCATCTGATAATTTTCTGCTTAAAATCATAATGGCTTATTCTATTTTATGTTGTTTATAAATAGAACAAGCCATTATCGGTTTTGTTGAGTTTTTACGAAGGAAAGTGTATCGAGGTTATTTGATCTCGATTACTTTCTCGGCCATTTTAGCCTCTTCCTCAGTTCTTTTCGGTATGCTGATACTCAAGACGCCGTTCTCAACCTTCGCCTCAATCTTGTCTTTCTCTACATTGTCAGGCAAAACCATGGTTTGTTGGAACTTGCTATAAGAGAATTCGCGTCTCAGATAGCGTCCGTCTTTCTTATCCTCATTCTTTTCTTCTTTTTTCTCCATAGATACGACCAAGTTGTTGTTCTCATCGATCTTGATGTTGAAATCGTTCTTCGTCATACCGGGAGCGGCTACCTCAACTCGATAATCCTTATCGGATTCTATCACGTTGATGGCTGGAGCTGTAGAGTTTGCTTTTATCATCCAGTCGTTGTCAAATAAATCATTGAATACATACGGTAACCAATTTTGACTTCTTCTCATCGGTGTCATAATACAGTCCTCCAATTATTAGTTAAACATTCTATTTACTATTCTTATTTCTGAACTCGTCCTTTTTAATCTCGAATTCGCTATAGATACTTCAAATGGCATGCCAATCTGATAATGTGTGTGTTAATGCGGATAAAAGAGATTGAATAAGGTTTAACTCACGCATGGGGAACTTATGATTCGGGGGATGCGGGTGCAGGGAATAATATCTTTTAGAAACTGGAATAAAATACAATGAAACGGAAATCTGTAATATTGGCATAATATACGTTATTTTGGCACGATAGAATGACGGGTTGGATAATAACTTTTATCTTTAGACGTTTTTAATAGTAAATCGGTTCGTATATGAGAAAAAAGATAGAGTTGTTTGGACTGCGAATGAAAGCTGCGGTACAGAGCCATCCGGTAGAGGTGTCGCTTTCGGTTTTGGCCTGTGCGATGGGATGTTATGATTATGAAAGCGAGGGTAGTTTTTTCGACATGGTACTACAGTATATGCCAGTTGTTTTCTTGTTTGTTTATACCTTGAACAGGTGTTGCGCGAGGATGAGGAGACGTTTGTTGTATTATTTCTCGGCGTTGTTATGGATTCCTTTTTTAATGATGCCAGTAGAGCGATCTTTCTCTTCTACGCATCTGGTTTCGTTGATCATTGTGATACTCGTTTATTTGGGAAGTGGATGGATGAAAGATAACAAGCGCTTTGTGGAAAATACGCTTTTCTTTGTCCGGTCGCTTTTATATGCGGGCGGGCTTTCGGTGGTTATTTATCTGTTGTCCGGATCGATCTATAAGTCAATCCAATATATTTTCGAGATCTGGCAAGATGAGGCAGAAAGAATAATCGCTTATACGGCCTTTGTCGTTTTTAGCATCATTTTCCCACTATTGTTCTTGATGTTTAATGAACGAAGGGAGCGATCTTGGCTTCCTTTCAAGAGCAAGCTATTTGATGTTTTGCTAAACTATGTGCTTTCTCCGGCATTGCTTATTTATGCGGTGATCTTGTATCTGTATTTTATTAAGATCGCTGTCCTGTGGTCATTGCCTAAGGGAGCGGTTGCTTCTATAGTGGTAAGTTTTACTGCCGCCGCATTTATATTAAAAGGATGTCAGGTTTTTCTTACCCGGAGGTATTACGATTGGTTTTATGATCATGCCAGCCTTGCTGTGTTTCCGGCGTTGGTGATGTTTTGGATAGGCACGCTTTATCGGATTCGTGAGTATGGGTTTACCGAACCAAGGGTTTATTTAGTTGTCGTGGGGTTGATATTGACCGGGGCTGCCGTTTTATTTTCCGTCAAACGTTGGGCATCTTATTTATACGTAGCCTGTTGGGCGATCCTTTTGCTGGCGAGCGTAACTTATATCCCGGGGATGACGGCCAAAAATATTGAACATATCTCCCAAATGTCTCGAAAAGATGATCCGATGAAGAAGTCTTGGGAGGTGGAGTATATTCATATTTCCTCGGATAAGCCGGTTGATATCCGGGGATATAATACAATGGCGAGCTTACGGAGTTATAAAATGAGCGATGCTGCTCGGTTAGTGGCGGAGAATGATACGATCGCGGTTTACGATGAAGAGGATGTCTTGGTCTATCAAAAATCCTATGATGGTTTTTTGGACGGGCAATTGCGGAAAGTCGGGCTTTCGCGGCTGGCTCCTATCCCAGAGTCCGTCTATCCCGATCTTCTCCGGATCGATATGGATTCATCCGCCATTATTTTGGAGGCGATAGACTTGCGGAGAGATTCCGCCAATCATATTAACTATATCATAGGATCATGTTATCTAAAACAGTGAAATTGTATGTCTAGAAGTAAGGAGTTGGTTTTATTGGCCCAGCGTATCCGGGCCTTGTCTCAGACGGGGTTGGTTTATTCATTAAGCGAGTACGATACGGAACGTTATGAAGAGTTGAGCCGCCTAAGTGATGAGATAACGGCTCTGGCTACCGGATTGAAGCCCGATGATGTGGCGAGTGGTTACCGCCCGGCCCAAGAGTATGTAACCCCGAAAGTCGATATCCGTGCGGTTGTCTTTAACGAGAAAGACGAGATTTTGCTGGTCCGTGAGAAAATGGACGGATGTTGGTCGTTGCCCGGCGGATGGAGCGATGTGGGGTATTCCCCGAAAGAGGTAGCGGCGAAAGAGGTGAAAGAGGAGACGGGCTTGGATGTGCTTCCGGTCCGCTTGCTGGCCGTGATGGATATGAGCAAGCATCCGCATCCCGCTATACCTTATTATGTATATAAGTTTTTTATCCTTTGCGAGTTGAAGGGCGGGTCGTTTACCGAGACCTTCGATATCTTGGGGAAAGGCTTCTTTCGATTGGAGGAGTTGCCCCCGTTGTCCTTGGAGCGTGTGCTGCCGGAGCAGATCCAACGGATGTACGCCTATTATAAGCATCCGGGCGAAGATGTTTATCTGGATTAAGGATACTTTTGTACCTTCGCGACTTCATTTTAAAAACAATGTTATGAAAAGATATTGTCAGACCTTGGATCTGAAAGAGGACGAGCAGTTGATAAAAGAGTATTGCTATTGGCATTCGCCGGAACATATCTGGCCGGAGATACCGGAAGGAATCCGTGCGGTAGGGATCTTGAATATGGAGATTTACCGTTTGGGAACCCGGTTGTTCATGATCGTGGAGACGCCGGATGATTTTGATTGGGATGCGGCGTTCGCCCGTTTGGCGACGATGGATAAGCAAGCGGAATGGGAGGACTTCGTGGCGAAGTATCAGAAAGCCGCTCCGGGAAGCTCCTCGTCGGAGAAATGGCAGTTAATGGAATGTATGTTTAAATTGCCGGGTGCGAGTAAATAGACGGAAGAATGGAAAAACAAAAGAAACAGTCGCTGGTGGCCGCCCCGGGAGGGAAATCTTATTTGGTCCCGTTTATCTTGATCACGAGTTTGTTCTTGCTTTGGGGATTCGCCCACGGACTCTTGGATGTGCTGAACAAGCATTTTCAAGGAGTCTTCACGATGACCAAGGCAGAGAGCGGTTTGGTGCAATTCTCTACGTATATCGCTTATTTCTTGATGGCGTTGCCGGCGGGAGCGTTCATGAAACGTTACGGATATAGGAAAGGGATTATCATGGGTTTGCTATTGTTCGCTATCGGTGCTTTCGGGTTTATCCCGGCGGCTTTTTTGCATTCGGCTACGCCTTTCCTGATCGCCTTGTTTGTGATCGCTTGCGGGCTTTGTATCTTGGAGACGGCGGCGAATCCTTATTCTACGATATTGGGGCCGTCCGCTTCCGCCGCCCAACGGCTGAACTTATCCCAGTCTTTTAATGGATTAGGTTGGATATTGGGGCCTTTGGTAGGTGGTTTGTTGATATTCGGGGCACCGGAGGGAGATTCGATGGCGTTGACTAAACCTTATATCTTGGTAGGTGGTATCGTCTTGTTCGTGGCTTTGCTCTTCTTTTTCACGAAGTTGCCGGAAATTAAGCCGGAAGAAGAGGAGGAGGAGGTGACCGCTATTGTCGAGGAGAAACCCGCTGCCTTCCTATGGAAACGTAGGCAGTTTGTACGTTCCGTGGTCGCCCAATTCTGTTATTGCGCCGCGCAGACGGGAATCTTCGGGTTCTTTATTAATTACGTGACGGAGATGGACCCGGGCATCAGTAATTTGCGAGCGTCTCGTATTCTGGCATTCGGTGGAATGGCCTTGTTTATGATCGGGCGTTTGAGCGGTAGTTTTACGATGAAGTGGTTGGCTCCGGGCCGCTTGCTGACTTGGTATTCTTTGTTGAGTGCCGTTTGTATGGCTTTGGTGGTGGCTTCCGTAGGTACGCTTTCGCTATACGCTCTTTATTTATCCTTTTTCTTCATGTCCATCATGTTCCCTACGATTTTCGCCTTGGGGCTGGAAGGTATGGGCGTTTATACCAAGAAAGCCTCTTCTTATATCGTGATGGGAGTCGCCGGCGGCGCTTTCAGTCCGATGCTGATGGGATATATCGGCGAGGAGAATATGGCGCTGGGCTTCATCGTCCCGTTGATCGCTTTCTTGTATATCTTGTATTTCGCTATCAAATGCAAGCGGTAAATTTGGAATGCTGTTTTTTACTTATGGAATCCGGATAATAAACCAGTATGGCTTGTGTATGAAGGCTTGGGCTTCATGGGATAAATGTTACGCTCAAGCAATATCTGCTTATCTATATCGTTTTCATTTTAAATAAAATAAAAGAGAGTGGATATGAATAAAGGTTTGTTTTTGTGTGGGCTATTTATAGCTCTATTTCTGGCTGGTTGTGGGGATGATGAGGTTAAAATCGCTAATCAGATGACTTTATACTCAAGGCCGGATACGATTCATCTGGGGGGTGACTTAGGGATGGATTCCATATTGGTGAAGGGCTTCACGGCTTGTGAGGCGTATGACGCGAAATGGGGAACATTGCCGGAGGTTGTTGCGTGCGAGTTTGATATGAATGCCTCTTATCTCTATTTCTCGTATGAGGCAAAGGTGGTTTCTTTAGAGGATAGTATTTATGATATAGGCCAGAACTCGTATGCGGAAGAGAAAGCGGGTTTTTTGAAGGATTTTAGTTCGCAAGGCTTCGTTATCAGTTCGCAGCATATGCGAGATGATAAGAGGCAAGTGATAGCATGTACCTATTTAATATATGTAGAGAAGAATTCGGATGGAGAGAAGATCGATCGCTGGCTTCCTATGCGACCGGAGGAGTTGCGATGGCGTTATCTTCGTGTAAACTTTGATCAATTAAAAATATAAAATGATATGAGACATTTAATAGTTGTATGTCTAGCTTTTATGACGGGCTTTAATGTGGCTTGCTCACGGGATGTGGATCTGGGAAAAAATGATTTGCATTCAGAGTCGATGATAGAGAAGGTAAGTGATGATACCTTGGATATCATAGGGTTCACTCTAGCGCATGAACTGGCTACGACTGAAGGGTATTTGCCTTATGGCGTAGGGGATGAGTTTGGTTATACGGGTTCTTATACCTATAAGTCCTATGTGGTAAGGACGGAACATACATATCAAGATGATGGTACTAGTTTATGGGTTTGGAATGATACCATAAACTCTAGGGTCGGTTTTTATCCTTATCTTAGATCTGAGGTATATGATCTTGCGGATATTCAATTCCATATCCGGTCGTGTGCTTATAGATCAATGATGTCTGTCGGAGAAACAACAGATATGTATGATACAGCCCTCCTACACATCATTCGTTCCATTACTACAGGAGAGGATATGGATGTATGGATTCCTTGTAAACCATCGGAATTGAGGTATCGATGTGTTGTCTATCATTTAGAAGAGTGAACGGAATGTTTTTAGCCAAGCTCCGGCAGTAGATAATACCTGGAGCTTGACAATATCATTATCACTGCAACATCTGCATCAACTTATCCAACTTCGGAGCCATGATGATCTCCGTACGGCGGTTCTTGCTACGTCCATCGGCGGTCTCGTTATCAGCGACCGGCATAAACTCCCCACGACCACAAGGCTGTATCTGTAGCGGATTCACCCCGTAGTCCTTGGTAAGGATACGCACTACGGAGGTCGCACGGATCACGCTTAGATCCCAATTATCCTTGAATTGGGCGGTATTGATCGGCTTGCTGTCCGTATGGCCCTCTATATAAACGTCTATATCGTTTTGCTTATTCAACACCTCGGCCAACTTAGCCAACGCTTCCTTGCCTCGTTTATCGACCTTTGCGCTACCCGATTGGAACAGAAGCTTATCCGACATGGCTACATATACTTTACCATTCTTCTCGGTTACGGTCAGCTCATCACTGTTGAAACCCAGCAAAGCGTCTTTCACGCTACTCAACAGATTCTGTACCTTCGCGTTCTGTGCGTTCATCATATCCTGTAGCTCGTTGATGGTACGCTCACGCTCGTCCAGCTCACTCATCTTTTGCTGTAACAAGGCATTCAGTTTGTCCTGCTCACCCATATTGGTATTCAACATGGTCTGGTAATTACGGATATCACGCCCCATTGTGGTCGTATCCCTTATCAAGGCGGCGATCCGGTTGTTGAGCGCGTCGTTATCGTCCTTGCATTTAATCAATTCCTCCTTCAAGGCGTCGCCACGTCCGATCGCCTCCAACCGGCCGTTCTCGGCAAGGAGGTATTTCTTTTTACTCACGCACGAAGAACATAAAAGGAGTGCGGAGACCGAGATAAATAACAATCTTTTCATTTTACGCATAAAATTTCGTGCAATGTAATATTTATTACAATTTCCTACACGCAAGTTTAGGATATTTGTGTCTCATAAACCAATATTAAAGAATCAGCGGTATGAAAATAAGAGAAATAATACAAACGCTGTTCCCGACAAGAACTTGGAAACTAGCCGCTATCATAGCCGGAGGTGTCCTTTGCGGGCTGGGGTCTTATACCTTATATGCTTCCCGGGCGTGGACTTATTTGTCCGACGACCCGGCTACTTGCGTGAATTGCCACATTATGGGCCCTTATTATGCTACATGGAATCATAGCTCGCACAGCCGTAACGCCACTTGCAACGACTGCCATGTGCCGCACGAGAACGCCGTGAAGAAGTGGTTCTTCAAAGGTATGGACGGAATGCGCCATGCCTCGGTATTCATGATGCGAGGGGAACCGCAAGTGATACAGGCGATCGACGAGAGCGCGGAGGTAATCATGAATAACTGTATCCGTTGCCATACGCAGTTGAATACGGAATTCGTGAATACCGGAAGGATCGATCATGAGATGGCAATGGCGGGAGAAGGGAAAGCTTGCTGGGATTGCCATCGCGAGGTGCCACACGGAGGTATGAACAGCCTGTCTTCTACACCGAATGCGTTGGTGCCTTATCCGAAGTCCGTATCGCCGGACTGGTTAAAAGATATGCTAAGTAAATAATAATAAATCAGTATAGTTATGGAAAAGAAATTAAAATCATGGCAAGGTTGGTTGCTGTTTGGAGGAACCATGGTCGTTGTTTTTGTTTTGGGTATGATCGCTGCTTCCGTGAACGAGAGACATGCGGAGGTCACTAGCGTAATGAATAATAAGAAGACGGAGATCACAGGAATCGAGGCTCGCAATGATAAGTTCGAACCGAATTATCCACGTGAGTACCAGACTTGGGAAGCTACGGCGGATACGAGTTTCAAGAGTTTATACAACGGGAATCAGGCGGTCGATGTGCTGGAGGCTCGTCCGGAAATGGTGATCCTTTGGGCTGGTTACGCTTTCTCTAAGGATTATTCTACCCCGAGAGGGCATATGCATGCGATCGAGGATATGCGTAACACGTTGCGTGTAGGCGCTCCGATGACAGAGAACGAGGGGCCGCAACCGGCTACTTGCTGGACTTGTAAAAGCCCGGATGTTCCCCGTATGATGCAAGCGATGGGCGTGGATAATTTCTATAAGGGCAAATGGGCTTCTCTGGGTAAAGAGATCGTGAATCCGATCGGTTGCGCCGATTGCCATGAGCCGGAGAATATGAACCTGCATATCAGTCGCCCGGCTTTGATCGAGGCTTTCCAGCGTCAAGGCAAGGACATCACGAAAGCGACCCAGCAAGAGATGCGTTCCTTGGTTTGCGCGCAATGCCACGTGGAATATTATTTCAAGGGCGATGGCAAATACTTGACTTTCCCTTGGGATAAAGGTTCTACGGTTGAGGATATGGAGGCTTATTACGATGAGGCCGGTTTCGCCGATTATACGCATAAGCTAAGCCGTGCTCCGATTTTAAAGGCACAGCATCCGGATTATGAGATCTCCCAGATGGGTATCCATGCGCAGCGGGGTGTATCTTGCGCCGATTGCCATATGCCGTATAAGAGCGAGGGGGGCGTGAAATATAGTGACCACCATATCCAAAGCCCGTTGGCTATGATCGACCGTACGTGTCAGGTTTGCCACCGTGAGAGCGAGGAGACTTTACGCAATAATGTGTACGAGCGTCAGAATAAGGCGAATGAGATGCGTAACCGTTTGGAGACCGAGTTAGCGAAAGCGCATGTAGAGGCGAAGTTCGCGTGGGATAAGGGAGCTACCGAGGATCAGATGAAAGATGTATTGAAATTGATCCGTCAGGCACAATGGCGTTGGGATTTCGGCGTGGCTTCTCATGGTGGCGCGTTTCACGCTCCGCAAGAGATTCAAAGGATATTAGGCAATGGATTGGATAAGGCGATGCAGGCTCGTCTGGCTACCGCGAAAGTGTTAGCGAAATTAGGTTATACGGATGATGTTCCGATGCCGGACTTCTCTACGAAAGAAAAGGCTCAGCAATATATCGGTTTGGATATGGCCGCTGAACGTACCGCCAAGGAAAAATTCCTAAATACAATCGTTCCTCAATGGGTGAAAGAGGCGCAAGAAAATAATCGTTTAGCGAAGAACATTTGATTATGTGGAAACAACCTTGGGGATATGCTGAAGGCTGGGTCATCTGTGCCGGTTTACTGATTACGGGATTTGGCTTGCAACTGATCACCGGCCCGGTTCAGGCAGGGTTGTTCCAATATCCGGTGAATGTGGCCGGAGGATTGATTTTTCTGTTGGTTCTATGTATAGGGTTTGTTGTTGGCCGGAAAATCACGGTTGTCCAGTGGTTTTCCGGGTTAACGGCGAGCATTACCTCTTTATCGGCTCTTTTGTCAGTTGTGTTGGTTATGGGATTTGTGGGTCCGGGTATCGAGCGGATTACGATGTCGTGGCCTTTTATCCTGCTGTTTCTCTATTTCTTGTTTGTCTTGGGCTTTGTCACATTGAAGCGTATCGTATCGTTTCGCTGGAGGGATGTTCCGTTTATGCTGAACCATGTCGGTTTATTTATCACGCTGCTGGCGGCGATCTTGGGAAACGGGGATTTACGCCGTTTACGGATGACGGTTCCGCTGGAGAATCCTGAGTGGAGGGCTTCGGACGAGAAGAACGAGATGATAGAACTACCGCTTGCGATCGAGCTTCGTTCGTTTACGATTGATGAATATCCTCCTAAGTTAATGCTAATCGACAATACGACCGGAAAAGCGCTTCCTGAAAAGCAACCCGAGAACATATTGGTGGAGGAAATTCCCTTAGCCGGAAACCTGCAAGGCTGGAAGGTTGAGGTTACCCGTTCACTACCGATGGCGGCTTGCGTGATGGGGCAGGATACGGTAAACTTCGTGGAATTTCACTCCGAGGGGGCGACCACCGCTTTATACGTAAAAGCACGTAACGAACTTACCGGACGGCAGAAGGAAGGCTGGGTGAGTTGTGGCAGCTATATCTTTCCATACATATCGCTCCAACTGGATGATGAGGTCAGTATGGTGATGCCGGAACGGGAACCGAGACGCTTTGCCTCGGACGTAATGGTCTATACGAAAGATAAACAGACCAAGGAGGCATGTATCGAGGTGAATAAGCCACTCTCTATTGCCGGATGGAAAATCTACCAATTGAGTTACGACGAGACGAAAGGTAAATGGAGCCGGATGAGTGTATTTGAGTTGGTGAGAGATCCATGGTTGCCGATCGTTTATACAGGGATCTTAATGATGATAGCCGGGGCGATCGGATTATTCCTATCCGCTCCTGTAAAAAAAGAATAGTATGGATTGGAGTTACTTTATTTATTTCGCCGCTCCGGCGTTATTTTGCTGGATAGGTGGGGCATGGTTGGCTTATCGTCCTTCTTTTTCCAAGGGGGCTGTCGCTTGGACCGTGTTTGGCTTGGCTATATTCTCCGCTTTTATCATAGGGATGTGGATCTCGTTGGAGAGGCCGCCCTTGCGCACGATGGGAGAGACTCGTCTATGGTATTCTTTCTTCTTGCCGGTGGCGGGCGTGATCACTTATGTCCGTTGGCGGTATAAATGGATACTTTCCTTTAGTACATTGTTGGCCTTTGTCTTTATCTGTGTCAATCTGTTTAAGCCGGAGATACATAACAAGACCTTGATGCCCGCTTTGCAAAGCCCGTGGTTCGCTCCGCACGTGATAGTCTATATGTTCTCTTACGCCATGCTGGGCGCCGCTGCCCTTATCGCCATTTACCTGCTGATCCGTGCGAGGAAGAAGGGGATTGACGAGGGGATGATGAGTTTATGCGATAACTTGGTATATGTCGGTATGGCCTTTCTCACGATTGGGATGCTGTTCGGCGCTTTATGGGCCAAGGAGGCGTGGGGGCATTATTGGAATTGGGACCCGAAGGAGACATGGGCGGCTGCCACTTGGTTGGGGTACTTGATTTATATCCATTATCGCCTTCACCACCGCTTGCGTTATTCAGCGGCGTTGGGGCTTTTGGTTTTCTCTTTTCTTTTGCTACAGGTGTGTTGGGTTGGCGTGAATTATCTACCCTCCGCGCAAGGATATAGTGTACATACTTATAATATGGAATAATTAAAATCAGAGGTATATGAAAAAACTAGTTGTTTTAGTAGCGGGCTTGCTCTCCGTGGCCCTTTTCGCGCAAGCGGAAGAAACACAAAATACGAAAGAGAACACGTTCTCGATGAAAGTACAGATACGTCCGAGAGCCGAGTACCGGAACGGGGTCTTATTCCCCCGGCCTAAAGATGCCGAGTCCACCGGGTTTATCAATAACCGTGCCCGCCTTTCTTTGGGGTATGAGCGGGATCGTTTGTCTATCGGCTTGTCCGCGCAACATGTTGGAGTATGGGGACAGGATCCTCAGATCGATAAGAATGGCCGTTTTATCTTGAATGAGGCGTGGGCGAAGCTGGATTTCGGATCGGGTTTCTTCGCTAAGTTAGGTCGCCAGTCATTGGTATACGATGACGAGCGTATCATGGGGGCGTTGGATTGGAACGTGGCCGGTCGTTATCATGATGCTTTGAAGCTAGGCTACGAGAACACGAATAACCAACTGCATTTAATTCTCGCATTCAACCAGAATGATGAGAAAACGATCGGAGGAACGTATTACGCTCCGGGTGCGCAACCCTATAAAACGATGCAAACCCTTTGGTATAAGCATCTCTTCGACAAGAGTTTTAATGCATCCTTCTTGTTTATGAACTTAGGGATGGAAGGCGGTGATGCCGAGAAACAAAACTCGGATACAAAATACCTGCAAACCTTAGGAACGAACCTGATCTATACGCCTAGTAACTGGACGATAGGTGGTACTATCTATTATCAATTCGGCAAGACGAAAAGCGGACGGGATGTTTCCGCTTTCTTATGGGCGGTAAACGCCGCTTATCAAATCGATCCGCAATGGAAGATCGGTGTAGGTAGTGATTATCTGAGTGGCTCGGATGGGGCCGACGGGAAATATAAGGCGTTTGATCCTCTGTACGGAACCCATCATAAGTTTTATGGTGCCATGGATTATTTCTACGCCTCCTCTTTTGTCAACGGATTGAATCCGGGTTTATGGGATAATCAGATAAATGTAGCTTATAAACCTTCTTCCAAGGTAAACCTGTCTTTAGCCTATCATTATTTCTCCATCACGGGCGACGTATACGAAGGTAATGATAAATTGAGTAAAGGTTTAGGTTCGGAATTGGATTTCCAAGTGGATTGGGTAATTATGAAAGACGTGAAATTATCCGCGGGATATTCTACGATGTTGGGTACGAATACCATGAAGGCCGTGAAGGGTGGAAATCCGTCTCATTGGCAAGATTGGGGTTGGTTATCAATAAATATTAATCCAACTATATTCACGACGAAATGGTAACAGTTCTCAAGGAAAAGGGTATATTTGCAGGAGTAAACCTTTTTTCAAAACAAGATACGATGGATATAACCGATATGTTTAAAATCCCGCTTTTTAAGAATTTTACGCTTAAGATGCGGGAAGAGTTTTTGGATAAACTTGAATATACAGTAGAGGAGCATCCAAAAGGAAAAACCATAATTCATCAAGGGACGACTTGTAACGCCCTTCATGTTTTATTGGAGGGAAAATTGAACGTGGATGTTTTGGACGTATCAGGTAACATCGTGCGCGTGGAGACGATACAGGCTCCACGCACGTTCGCTACGCCTCATATCTTTTCCGAGAAAAACCAATTCCCCGCTACTTTTACCGTCGACGAGGATGTGGTATTGCTTAAGGGCACCAAGGAGTCTGTATTTACCTTAATGCATTCTATGCCGTTATTCCTGCATAATTTCCTTTGCGTCAGTACTAGCTGTAATAAATGTACGATGACTCGTTTGAAGGTGCTTTCGTTTCGTGGCATCCGGAACCGCTTTATTTATTACTTATTCGAACATCAGCAAAAGGATTCGAATGTCGTGGAACTAGAACATACCCAAGAGCAGTTAGCAGAGTATTTTGGTGTTACCCGCCCGGCTTTATCGAAGGAAATCGGGAGATTGGTGGATGAGGGATTTATCAGCATTACAAGGAGAAAGGTGACGATTTTAAATAAGACGGCGTTAACATGTATGCTTTAATGCTTTTGGGAAAAAGGTAAAAAGCGTACATTTGTGCCCAAACAAATAACTCCGGTGTATGGGCAAAGTTTTAATTATTGACGACGAGAAGCAGATTTTAGGTTTACTTTCACGCATTATCGGTTTGGAGGGATACGAGGTTTTACAGGCTGCTACTTGTAAGGCGGGGCTGAGGCAGATGGAGCAACATTCGCCGGAGGTGGTATTGTGCGATGTGTTCTTGCCGGATGGTAATGGCGTGGATTTGGTGTCGGACTTAAAGAAACTCCGCCCTCTATCCGAGATCATCCTACTTACCGCGCATGGTAATATTCCGGATGGCGTACAGGCAATCAAGAATGGAGCCTTCGATTATATTACGAAAGGGGATGATAATAATAAGATCATTCCTCTGGTAGCCAAAGCGATGGAGAAAGCTTCTGCCGCTTATCAACAGCAAAAGAAGGAAGCTACGTCCGTCGGGAGGCAATATTCGTTTGATACGATTGTCGGTAAATCACCCGCTATCCAAGCGGCGATAGCGTTGGCTCAGAAAGTCTCGGCTACGGAGGTTCCAGTTCTGTTGACTGGTGAGACCGGTACGGGAAAAGAGGTCTTTGCTCAATCCATCCATCAACATAGTACCCGGAAAGGGAAGTCTTTTGTCGCTATCAATTGTTCCTCTTTTAGTCGGGATTTATTGGAAAGCGAGATGTTCGGTCATAAAGCGGGGGCTTTTACCGGTGCTTTGAAAGAGACAAAAGGCTTGTTTGAGGAAGCTTCCGGAGGTACGATCTTCTTGGATGAGATCGGGGAAATGGCTTTCGACTTGCAAGCGAAATTGCTCCGTATCCTTGAGACCGGGGAGTTTATCAAGATCGGCGATACGAAACCAACGAAAGTGGATGTACGAATTATTGCCGCTACCAACCGTGATTTAGAGAAAGAGATCGAGCAAGGGCATTTCCGGGAAGATCTATTTTATCGGCTTTCCGTTTTCCATATCCATCTTCCTGCGCTTCGTGAACGGGTCGAGGATATCCCTCTCCATATAAAAGCCTTTGTTTCCGCTTTTTCCTCCAAGATGGGAAAGAATATCCGAACAATTTCGCCCGAATATATAGATGCCCTGAAAAAACGAGCTTGGAAAGGTAACGTACGTGAGTTGCGTAATGCAATTGAGCGTAGCCTGATTATTGCCGATGGAGATACCTTAACCTTGGATGCTCTCCCTTTGAATATGCAAACCTCCTCTGCGGCGAGTACGGAATCTTATAGCGGTTTTGACCTGAGTGGCGTAGAGAAAATGCATATCCAAAAAGTGCTCAAATACACAAAAGGCAATAAAACCGAAACTTCCCGCCTTCTAGGTATAGGCCTCACTACTCTTTATCGGAAGATTGAGGAGTATGGGCTTTAATCTCATATTCTGCATTATATGTATACCCGAAAGCATCTTGAAGATATGCAAGGAGAAACGGACATTGCTAAATAGTTTATCTTTGCTGAACGTAAACTTAATAATAATCGCTTAAAATACATCACCTATGAGTCTGAAGATTAAAACAAAACTAAGATACGGAATCGGGCTGCTGTTTGCCATGATCGTTTTGCTGGGAGGTCTATCGGTAAAGAACATCTCCGATATGTCTGCCGACACAAGGAACATATTGGCCGATAATTATAATTCTTTACTCTATTCACGCCGGATGCTGGATGCGCTGGAACGAATCGATAGCGATCCTTCGGCTCAAGCAGATTTCGAGAAAAACCTAGGGCTACAGAAAAAGAATATCACGGAGGTCGATGAGAACGTGGCCACCTCGCATCTAGTCGCTCAATACGAGCGATTGGCGAAAGAGCGTAATGAGGAGAATATCCGTCGTGTACGTCTCGCCTTAAATCAAGTCATGAGTTTGAATATGGCTTCTATCTACAGGAAAAGCCAAGTGGCGGAGTCTACGTCTCAAAAGGCTTTATTTTGGATTTGGGGGATTGGCCTCTCTTGTATGGTGGTCGCTTTCGCTTTTTTAATACGTTTCCCCCGTTCGATAAATACCCCTATCCGTATGTTGATGGACGGTATCATGGAGATCGCTAACCATAATTACGAGAAACGCTTGGATCTCACTAAATATGATGAATTCGAGGGGGTCGCGAAATCCTTTAACCGGATGGCGGAACGGCTTACGGAATACCGGAAAAGTACGTTGGCGGATATTATCCAAGGAAAGAAATATATAGAGGCTATCGTGAATAGTATCACGGAGCCAATCATAGGCTTGGATCGGGATCGTAAGATTCTTTTCGCCAATAACGAGGCTTTGACGATCTTGAATCTCAAGCGGGAAAACGTGATCGGAAAGTCTGCCTCGGAATTATCCTTACGGAACGATTTGCTTCGCAGGTTAGTTCGGGAACTGATCCAGCCGAGCGAGAAAAAAGAGCCGCTTAAAATTTACGCGGATAATAAGGAAAGTTATTTTCAAGTGCAATATATACCGATCCGTGTGTCGGAGAATAGCGAGGCGGAGGAGTATGTGGGCGATGTGATCTTATTGAAGAACATCACGGAGTTTAAGGAGTTGGATTCCGCTAAGACCACTTTTATCTCGACGATCTCCCATGAATTGAAAACTCCGATATCGGCGATCATGATGAGCCTGAAATTGTTGGAGGATGCCCGTGTGGGAGCCATGAACGACGAGCAAAAAGCACTGGCGGAAAGTATCAAGGAAAGTAGTAATCGATTACTGGAAATTACCAGTGAGCTATTGAAAATGACGCAGGTGGAGGCCGGCAAGCTACAATTGAATCCGAAAATAACCAAACCGATCGAATTGATCGAGTATGCGATAAAGGCGAACCAAGTGCAAGCTGATCGCTTCAATTGCCATATAGAGGTGGAATACCCGGAGAAGATTTCCAAGCTTTTCGTGGATAGCGAGAAAATCGCATGGGTCTTGACGAATCTATTGTCGAACGCAATTCATTATACCCCGGAGAATGGCCGTATCATAATCGGTGCCCGCCAGCAAGATCATAGCGTGGAGATCTATGTGCAAGATTTCGGTAAGGGTATTGATCCCCGATATCATCAAAGTATATTCGATCGCTATTTCCGTGTGCCGGGAACGAAGGTACAAGGGAGTGGTCTAGGGCTGGCTATCAGTAAAGACTTCGTGGAAGCTCATGGAGGAACACTTTCTGTTGATAGCGCGGTTGGAAAAGGAAGTACTTTTGTTATAAAATTCAATGTATAAGAGGGTAAAAAAAGAGGGTGTTAATTACCCTCTTTTATAATATCGCTTCCTCCGGAAGTGGATGTATCCGATCTTGCCGAACCTTTGTAATGTACATCACTACCTCCGCTTGCCGAAGCCTTGATATAATCGGTTACGTGCGTATAAATATCGGAGCCACCACTGGCGGAACATTCCAACTGGTTTAAGATAAGATCATAAGCCTTGATATCCGAGCCACCTGAGGCGGAATATTCGCCGTTCTCCGCTTTTCCCGTAAGCTTGAGATCGCTACCTCCGCTGGCACGGCCTCGTATTATTCGGGTAGTAAGATCGTTGATGATGATATCGCTACCGCTGGTCGCTTCAATTATGCAATTAGATACGTTGACCGGTTTCTCCATTTTCACGTCGCTACCCCTTGTCGCTATAATTTCCAGATCATCTCCGGATAAAGCGCTTCTCAGGACAAAATCCATACAACCGGACATCTGGATTTTTTCCAGCTTCTTGGAAGTGCCCTCTATTTTAAATCGGGTAGGGCTTAATTGTGTACCATTCTCTGTGGAGATTGAAAGTTCTTCATTTTTTACTTGAACGTTTATATAAGGATATAAGTTCTCGTCGATCGTGATTCGTAAGGACGCTGATTCTCCTTGCGTATATCCGAAAACGTACGACGGATTTCCCCCACGGCTGAATAGGCTGAACCAACTGTCGCTATATCCCATGGCGGTTGAGCCGACTTTTATCGCTGAATAGTCTCTGACGGAGATTTCTTTCGTGATAATATCCCCATTCCCTTTTACTTTCTTCGCCTCGATAGGCATCACGCAAAAAGCGATCAACGCAAATAAGGCCATCATTCTTGTTCTCATATGAAGTGTAATTAATTTATACTCTTTTCTTATAAGACGAATGGAGTTGAAAAAACGTTACATCTAAAATGAAAAAAAAGAAGCTATCATTGACTTTTTTTGTGATAGCTTCTTTTTCTTACCCTAATAACAGGGAGGTCGATTAATTACTTTTAGGTTTTTCAACCATATGTTCTACTCTGTCTTTGACGTATTCGACTTGATTTTTACCCGTGTCTACCACGTCCTTTACTTTTTTCTTTGCCTTATCTGTAAGACCGTGGAGTTCGTTCTCCAGACATTCGAACTGTCCTTGATCTTCCATCCTGCGAAGTACGTAACCAACAACTACACCTACGGCTAAACCGAATAATACATTTTTCATAACTACTACTTTTTATGAGTTAAAACATTATTTTTTATAGTTATGAAACAGCAAGTCAACCAATAAGGTTGGTGTTTATTTGTTATTTTTCAGTAAATCCCTAATCTCGGTAAGTAATTGGATATCCGCAGGGGGAGCGGCCGGAGCTTTCGGGGCCTCTTCCTTCTTCTTGCTTAAAGCATTAACACCTTTGACAAGTAAAAAGACGGCGAAAGCTATGATTATGAAATCCAGTGTCACTTGTATGAAATTTCCGTAGTTAATGGAGACCGCCGGAGAGATCACCTTGTCTCCCTCCATTACAGCATGCTTCAAGGTGATTTTTAAATCCGTGAAATTGACGCCACCTACAAGTAAACCTACCGCCGGCATGATCAGATCCGCTACGATAGAAGATACGATCTTTCCAAAGGCACCACCGATAATGATACCTACCGCCATGTCCACTACGTTACCTCGCATGGCGAACTGCTTAAACTCTTGTAATATTTTTTTCATAAAACAACGCTTTTTATATTATAACAACAAAATTAGCCATAAGTTGAATATTTTCAATGCTTATAGCGAAATTTGAAGAAATTATTTTTGATTTTCATGTTTTTGTTTGACCCATTTGAGCATTGATGTGTTATATCCTCTTTCTTTGGCCTTAGTCAATAAAAAGAGAATAGCCTCTTCTGGGAGTGTAGGCGTACGACTAAGTAGCCATAAATAGTCTGAGGTATTACTGCCTACGAGAGCGTATGAGTAATTATCCTCGTCAATTTCCATAATGTTGTACTCGGCGTAGAACCGCATAAAGAAACACACTTTTAATTTACTAGGACACGTAGGATCTGTTATTTTGGCTATACCTTTCGCTCGTTTGAAGGAACCGGAAAAATTACCCCAATATCCGCTGTTAACAACTTCTATATCTCCATTCGGGAGAAATGAGTATTCCACGGTAGCCCCTACGAGATTATGCTCAAAGCGATGATCAAAGCGTGCTATTTCAAACCATTTCCCCATATAGCGGTGTAAATCCAAAGTCTGGACGGTTTCTTTGTTTATAATACGTTGAGTGCAAGATAAATTACACTGCATTATAAGACAGATGAGGCCTATTAGTTTAAATCGCATAGGTTTTTATTTTTATCTCATAATAAACATAGAGAGCCTCTAAAAAGTTTGAAAACGTTCATATTTTAGGATTTTTATTTTTTCGACAATCTGTGCTTTAACTTTTAATTTGAAATTTCTATCCAGTCTGAAGTGAGAAATTCGTAGTTGTGGCATTTCCGGACGATAGATTTAGATCCACGTTTTTATATGTTTTTTTGTATTGAAAATTTCATAGTTATGATTTGGAAAAATCATAACTATGAAATAAAAAGTCATAACTATGAAATAAATGACTCTTTACAGTGAAAAAAATATATGAGGATGTTTTAATTGTAAATGCTTGTTTGAGAGTTAGTAATCGTCAAGATGTCTAACTTTGCGTGTTTGTTTTCAGTTGGAATTTAAAATAGAGAGATATGGATGAGAAAGAT